>JBMOHM010000025.1:0-37650 GCA_049317845.1 Nodosilinea sp.
TGGGGGGTAGGACTGAGCAATTGGGTGTCTCACTCTATCGAAAACCGCTATAGCCAAGACTACACAAAGAAATGCCATGACCCTTATTGTTAAAGCCATGGCATTTCCTAATCACCTCAACCAACTAATAAGAAATTCTTAAGACAAATCATCTAAACTCAAAAAGATTCCTATGAATCTTAAGACCTTAGCTGATAGCCTGAATTCACTTACCGCTAACGCCTGGAGTTAATTAAATTCAGTGCAGCTGAATCCTTAATAGGCGTCCTGCAACTCGTAAAAGTCAGGAGAGATATAGTCTTTACGCAGTGGCCAACCAACCCAATCTTCAGGCATTAACAAACGTTTCAAATTGGGATGACCTTCGTAGATAATCCCGTACATGTCGTAACTTTCTCGCTCCTGCCAATCAGCCGCTTTCCAAATCCAGTAGACTGAAGCCACCCGTGGATCTTCCCGGGGCAAAAAAACCTTGACCCGCACTTCCTCGGGGCGATCGGCATTATCGCTAACCTTAATCAGATGATAAAAGCTGACTAAAGATAGACCTGGCCCTTCATCATAGGCGCCCTGGCACTGTAGATAATTAAATCCATAGGCAAAGAGAGCCGTAGCAATGGGAATTAGAAACTGGGGATCAACCTTGATAACCTCTATCCCCTGATGATCGGGGGGGACCAATTCGTGGGCGAAGCCATTATCGGTCAACCAGGTAGAAATGGCCCCAGCTTCCGCCAGTGGGGCTGAAGTAGACCCTCCCTCGGCTTGGAGAGAAACCTCTTTAGATTCGTCTGCAGCCATCTAAACTATCTCCTCGGCAGGGGCTTTTTCCAGGATTTCGGGCAAGGGCACCCCCATGGCCTCCATCAATTCGCGGGGAGGGGTGCTATGGCCGCCAGTTTGCAGGTACTGCCCTGTCAAAATCGGCGGCACAGACTTGAGAGCGTGAGTACGCTCATAAAAACGATGGGTCTGCATGGTGTAGGCCCGATCTTGCATCGATTCCGTGGCTACCTTTTTACGCAATTTAACAATGGCGTCAATAATAGCCTCAGGCCGGGGTGGGCAACCAGGGATATAAACATCGACGGGAATGAGCTTATCCACCCCGCGCACAGCGGAGGGGGAATCACTGCTGAACATACCCCCGGTGATGGTACAAGCTCCCATGGCGATGACATACTTTGGATCGGGCATCTGTTCGTAGAGACGCACTAAAGCAGGGGCCATCTTCATGGTGACGGTTCCGGCGGTGATTAGGAGATCGGCCTGACGAGGACTGGCCCGGGGAAGGAGCCCAAAGCGATCAAAATCGAAGCGAGAACCAATTAGGGCAGCAAACTCAATAAAACAACAGGCCGTTCCATACAGCAGAGGAAACAGGCTGGAAAGCCGACACCAGTTATAGAGATCATCCACGGTGGTGAGAATGACATTCTCCGAAAGATCGTGGGTCACACTAGGGTGGGCCGCCGGATTCATGAGTGCCTCATTATCTGCCAGCAAACTACTGCTATTCGCGGCTGAGGTCGGGTTTATGACCATTCCAAAGCTCCCTTACGCCAAGCGTATACAAGACCAATCACTAAGATCCCAATGAAAACCAATGCCTCGACAAAGGCTAGTAAGCCCAACTGATTAAAGGCGACTGCCCAGGGATAGAGGAATACGGTTTCTACGTCAAAGATGACGAAGACGAGGGCAAACATATAGTAGCGAATGTTGAACTGAATCCAGGCGCCGCCGATGGGCTCCATGCCAGATTCGTAGGTAGTTCGGCGAGCGGGGCCACGCCCCACCGGGCGTAACAACCGGGATGCGCCTAGGGCCGCCACGGGCACTAGACAGGAGATCATCAAAAATAGGAGAAAATACTCGTAACCGGAGAGAACAAACACAGGTCAACCACCACAAATAATTAAGGCTAAATCAACCAGGCAATCTTAAGGTACAACCTTGACCAGAACCCTGAAGACAGAACTGGCCAACAATACTAGCGTCTCGTAACTGACCAGCCAGTCTCGAGCTACGAGCCATTGATAGGGTGAAGCCTGGGTAGGCGTTCTGGCTAGCCTCCGCCCCGTTACCCGGAACTGCGGCTGTAAATGCCAGTTTAGGGCATCTGCTTAACCCTGAATGTAATTTTAGGCCACATTCAGAAGAAAGTCAGGAAGAAATTCATTGGAGAGACTGATGCAATCCATAGGTTTCCTGAAGGCATTGATCAGGAATCGACGATCGGTCCTAGACCCAACCATGTCATAATTATTTACAACTGGTGACAATCTCAGAAAACCTTTAGCCCTGCAGAGTTGGTTATGGGGGGTAGATTGAGTTTTTCAGTGATTAATTTGAATTTTACTTGTTTAAGGCTATGAGTTCTGAATCTGATACTTCCGCCGAGCTTTCATCATTACCGGTTGAGGTTGGGTCAGCAGTGGAGCAGACGGTTACTCCAGCCCCCCTTTCCCCAGAGGAAATGGATTGCTACGAATGCCTCGCCTGCGGTTATTCCTACGAACCAGTGAAGGGTGATAGTGTAGCTAAAATAGGCCCTGGTGTCTCCTTTGAAGAGTTACCAGTGAACTGGCGCTGCCCAGTCTGTAGTGCTCCTAAGAAGCGATTTTCCAACATTGGCCCAGTGGGTGCGCCTTCAGGGTTTAAGGACAACTTAAACTATGGTTTGGGCGTTAATCGGCTCACCCCAGGGCAGAAAAATCTCTTGATTTTTGGAGCCTTGGCTCTGTTTTTCTTGTTTTTCCTGAGTCTCTACGGCTTACGGTAGGGCCTTGATCCAGGTACCCAGGATTTTTCTGGCTCAACCTTAGTTTTATAGGGCTAGGTCTATCCCAGACAATGAAGCCCATACCGCCTGCAATTTATTAAACGTTTAGTCATCAAACTTACCCTCTGGATCTCCTATGTACGCTGCGTTGAACTGGTTAAAACGGATCATGATTGTCGTGGTTGCCTTAGGTTTGGCAACTGGCTGTTCAAACTATTTTTTACCAGACGCGACGGTACATCCATGGCGACCTGTGCAACTACCAACGGAGGCGACCCTGTCGGATATTGCCTTTACGGGTGATTCTAACCACGGCTGGATCGCGGGTAATCGCAATACCCTTTTGGAAACCCAAGACGGGGGGGATTCGTGGACCGTCCATCCCCTAAACCTGGGGGACCAGTCCCATACCTTTACCTCTATTGACTTTGTCGGTAATGAGGGCTGGGTCACGGGTATTCCCTCGATTCTTTTACACACGGCTAATGGTGGAAAAACCTGGGAAAATGTTCCCCTTAGTAATGAGTTGCCCGGTACACCCTTTTTAGTCACTGCCCTGGCATCAAAGACGGCAGAAATGGCCACGGATATCGGTGCCATTTATCGGACTGAAGATGGGGGCCGTACCTGGAAAGCCATGGTTCAAGCTGCGGTTGGGGTGGTACGGAATATGACTCGATCCAGTGATGGTCGTTACGTAGCCGTATCCTCCCGGGGTAACTTCTACTCCACCTGGGCACCGGGTCAGGATGAATGGATTCCCCACAATCGTCAAAATTCCCGTCGTCTCCAGAATATGGGTTTTGATAAAGCTGGTAAACTTTGGGCGATCGCCCGGGGCGGTCAAGTCAGATTTTCTAACTCCCGCGCCGCCGATGATTTTGCCGCCGCCTTAAGTCCTGAATTCGGCACCAGCTGGGGTTTACTGGATATAGCCTTTCGCACCGATGATGAAGTCTGGATCACTGGCGGCGGTGGAAATTTGCTCTGCAGCTTTGACGGTGGTCAAACCTGGTTGAAGGACAGGGCTGTGAATGACGTTCCCTCCAACTTCTACCGGATTGTTTTTGCGGGACCTGATCGGGGCTTTATTTTGGGGCAACGGGGAACTATTCTAAAGTATGACCCGACAACGGTTTAAACCTGGGTGCCAAATTGGTCATCAGAAACCTTGTTAGGGTTTACGGCATTCTCTATGATTAAATTAGATTCTTTGCGTTAGAGAGGAAAGTTGACATGGCAGGTACTACTGGAGAGCGCCCCTTCGGCGATATTGTGACCAGTATCCGCTACTGGATTATCCATAGCATTACCATTCCGATGCTGTTTATTGCAGGCTGGTTGTTTGTCAGTACGGGTCTGGCCTACGACGCCTTTGGCACCCCCCGCCCTAATGACTATTATCCAGATAATCAAATGCAGCTGCCAATTCTTAGCGATCGCTTTGAAGCCAAGCAGCAAATTGATACCTTTTCAGGTCAGTAGTTAAGGCCCCTAGACTCTTGATTTTTGTTTTTTCTGAGAGCCATGCAAAGTAATTCCCCCAACCAACAAATTACCTATCCCATCTTTACAGTCCGCTGGTTAGCCGTTCACACCCTGGGTGTTCCCAGTGTCTTCTTCTTGGGCGCGATCGCCGCCATGCAGTTTATCCAACGGTAATTTTTTTCCATGGAACGTACTCCCAATCCCAATAAGCAGCCTGTTGAATTAAACCGTACCTCCCTGTATCTGGGACTGTTGTTGGTATTTGTTCTAGGTCTGCTGTTTTCCAGCTACTTTTTCAATTAGGTTACGGCAAGTCCGTTTTAGACCTGGGTGTTATACCAAATTGGCCGATTTAATTAGGCCAAACTGGTTGAATCTTAGTACTGGGACTGACTGAGCTTTATTAGGGGCACCTTTGTTACCCCATCCCCTTTGAGAAAATCAATTAATCAACCTGGCTAGTTAGGAGATAAAAAAATGCTTCAGAGTGGGCGAATTCCTCTGTGGATCGTGGCAACCGTAGCCGGTACGGGTGTTTTAGTTGTGGTCGGCTTATTTTTCTATGGAGCCTATGCAGGCGTAGGTTCCTCTATGTAAGTCAGCCCCACGGTAGAAATTAACAACCTAGCCTGCAGGTCAGAAGTTTATTGTTCTGGCCCAGGTTTCAGGTTAGGAGGGTGTTTAGGGGTTGGAGTTGTATAGTCCTAGTCTTCCTGAAGTTCAGGTTCATACATGGTTCTGGCAGGACTTGCCAATTCGCTATCAGCGATCGGGAAGCGGAGGCAGCAATCTGGTGCTGATTCACGGCTTCGGGGCTAGTAGCGACCACTGGCGCTATAACCTACCGGTGATAGCCCAGTATCATCAAGTCTTCGCCATTGATCTGCTAGGCTTTGGCTTTTCCGCCAAACCGGCCCCTGGTCCCCAGCGTACCTCTGATCAGGTGCCCTACACCTTTGCCACCTGGGGTGAGCAGTTGGTGGCCTTCTGTAGGGAAGTGGTGGGTGGACCGGCCTTTTTAGTGGGAAACTCCATTGGTTGCGTGGTCGCCTTACAAACGGCCGTCCTCGATCCCGAATTAGTACAGGGATTAGCTCTGCTGAATTGTTCTCTGCGTCAGTTTCACGAGCGCAAGCAGCCTGGTCTGGCCTGGCATGAACGGATAGCTGTGCCCTGGATACAGGGTTTACTCGGCAATCGGATTCTGAGTCGACTTTTCTTCTCTGCCATTGCTCGACCAGGTACGCTGAAGGCCATTCTCAAACAGGCCTATGTCAACCCCGACGCTGTTACCGATGATTTAGTTAACCTGCTGCTAGCCCCTGCGCGGGAACCGGGTGCGGCAGAGGTGTTTACCGCCTTTCTATGTTACTCCCAGGGACCGCTGGCCGAGGATCTCCTGCCCCAGGTACAGGTTCCCGTACTAATCGTCTGGGGTGAAGCTGACCCATGGGAACCCATTGCTCTAGGACGGGAACTGGCTAACTTTCCTGTAGTAGAGGAGTTTGTCACCCTGCCAGGAGTGGGACATTGCCCCCAAGACGAAGCCCCCCAACAGGTTAACCCACTGTTGCTAAGGTGGTTGGAACGGCATGGAGCAAAGGCGATCCCTTAGATTACTGGATCGCTTCTGTGGATTTGGGCAGAGTTGAGGCACTTGACTGAGCTACCCTTTCAAGGCATGGTAGAACAACTTGCTTCTTAAATCAAAACGCCTACCGCTGCCTATGCCTTGGTCTCGGATTATTAGCGGCATAGTCGCTATTGGGATGGCCTTGGCCATGATTATCTTGGGGGGGTGGTACTTTACCCTAGCTTTTGGGGTGATTGTATTATTAGGTCAATTAGAGATTTTTCGATTGGTGCAGGCCAAGGGAATTCTGCCAGCCACCAAAACCACCCTGGTGGTGAGTCAACTAGTCCTGATTACTGCCCATCTTGCCCCGCCCGTGGCCGATGCCCTATTGCCCCTGGCGGGCACCTTTATTTGCTTTTACCTGCTATTTCAACCCCAGGTAGCCACCATTGCCGACGTAGCCGCTTCGATTCTGGGTCTTTTCTACGGCGGCTATCTACCCAGCTTTTGGATTCGCCTGCGGGATCTAGATCAATCCCATCTGGCCAATCTGCCTTTGGGGGGTTACTGGCCAGAAAGTTGGCCCCTGGACTGGCATAGTTTGCCCAGAGGCCTGACCCTCACCCTACTGGCCTTTGCCTGCATCTGGGCCGCTGATATTGGAGCCTATACCGCGGGTAAGGTAATTGGCCGCACTCCCCTATCTAACATCAGCCCAAAGAAGACAGTGGAAGGAGCCCTATTTGGTATGGTGGCCAGTACGATCGTGGCGGTGATGGGTAGCTACGGCTTGAGGTGGCCCATGGCACCCCTATCGGGCATTGCTCTTGGGGTCATGGTAGGTACCTCTAGCTTACTGGGAGATTTGACCGAGTCCCTGATGAAACGGGATGCCGGTGTCAAGGACTCAGGGGATCTCATACCGGGCCATGGAGGCATTCTAGACCGCACCGATAGTTACGTATTTACAGGGGCCCTGGTGTTTTACTTTGTCACCTTACTATTGCCCCTGGTGAAGTCCTAGGTAGTTGGAGTAGCGTCTTTAGCTGATGTTATTAGGGCCTCTAACTTCTTTGCCAAATCATCCGTAGAGGCCACTCCTTCAATGGTTTCCCGCCGCTCTCCCTGGCTAAAGAAAATTAAAGTAGGGATAGCGTGGACATTATATTCCAGGGCCAGATCATTGTGTTTATCGACATCGACATTGAGTTTGGCAATCTTTGCCCTACCTTCAAAGGCCGCCGCCAGCTCATCGATAATCGGATTCATAATTCGACAGGGACCACACCAGGCCGCCCAAAAATCTACCAAAACAGGCACCTGGCTCTCTAAAACTTCCCTAGCAAAGTTGTCAGCGGTGAGGGTCAAGTATTTTTCGTGTGCCGTAGGTTTTTCGTCTGCCATAGGTCTAGCTCTCCTCACTGAAGGTGGTTTAGAAACAAGATTTTATGCTCTACAGTACTCTACCCTATTCATCTGGAGAGGCAAGGATAGTTTAATCCCAAATCCATAAACAATTCCTATCACAATCACCAGCTATCCCTAGGGGAAACGGAGGCTGCCCTGGCGAGCTGGCGCAGATGGCGGCGATGCAAAATCTCTAGCTTGCCAGCGGCCTCCTGGAGAAAGGCACGCTGGCGGCGGTAGAGGCCCTGAAACAGATTGGCAAAGAGGAGGGCAGCGATCGCCACCACCAACCCCGCAGCGGTGGAGGTCAGAGCCTCCCCCACTCCCAGGGTCACCCCCGTACTGGAAGCCAGACCTCCCTCCCCAATCCGGATGGAGGAGAGCACCTGCATCAATCCCAGCACAGTGCCCAGTAAACCAAGCAGGGGAGCTATCCCCACTACGGTTTCAAACAGGGTGTGGAACCGCTTTAGCAAAGGTAGTTCGGCCTGGGCAGCACTTTCCAGAGCCAGGGTGAACTCCTCTGGGGTAGCCTCACCAAGGCTAAGGGCCGCCAGGAAGATACGGGCCAGCGGCAAATGGGGATACTGCTTCAGCTTCGGGATGGCCCATTCCGGGTGCTGCTGATAGGTCGTGAGGATATCTCCCACCAGGCTACGCTGCTGACGGCTGAGGCGAAGCCAAAACCAACTGCGTTCGATCACCAGGGCCAGGGTGACCAGGGAAAACATGAGTAGGGGCCACATGACCACACCCCCAGCGGTAAACCAATTACCCATTGATCGATGCCTCTACCGGATTGCTGTTCCATCATAGGCCAGGCAAGCGCGAATCATTTAGATATCGAGTCAGGCTGTAGCTCTCAGCCTATAGCCAATGGCACTGCCGCCTTGTCCTAATCGGACTAGCGACTGCCATACAACCCCAGTTAACCCCGTTGAGTTCGCCATAGTTATTATTTAGAAATATTGCAATATCATTTAGAAATAGGTTGATCAACTGCCAGGATGGATTGAAGGGGCTATTGAAAGACTTCGAAGCTCCTAGAAGTACAAAAGGTCTGATTGGGAACCTGAAATTTGTACCGATTTAGTCCAAATCCTGAATATTTGGTAGAACTGACTGCACTGATAACCATTGAGCTATGCCAAGATAGCTTTTATCCAGTAACCTCTCGCTCAATCAAACCCCTCAACTGTGGCTGCTATGGCAGATTCTCTATCACTGACTCAACGAAAGATAACGGGCGAAGCTCAGGCATTGAGTCAGATTTTTAAATCTGTCGATTGGAACAGTTGCCCAAGCATCTACAACTTCCATATGCATACGATCTGCTCTGATGGAAAACTAACCCCATCAGCCTTAATGGAGCAGGTGATTGATATCGGGTTAGAAGCCTTTGCCATTACCGATCACCACACCTTAGAGGGATTTTACCAGGCGAAGACCTGGTTGGAAGATTGGCGCTGGTGCCATCCTACTCCCCTACGGCGATCGGCAAATGATCGACAATCGGGAGGAGGGGTTCCCCGACTATTCACGGGTATAGAAATTACAGCAATTTTAGAGGACCTGGAGGTTCATATTTTAGGTTACGGGTTTTACCCCAATCACGCCGCTATGGGTCCCTACTTACAGGGCTACGGAACCAGGGGTAATCTGCACCGGGCAGAGGTAGTCATTGAGGCCATTCAAAAAGCAGGAGGGCTGGCGGTGCTGGCCCATCCGGCCCGTTATCGGCTTGAGCTAGAAACGATGGTTGCCCAAGCCGCTGCTTCTGGTATCGATGGGGTTGAAGCCTATTACGCCTATAGTAATCCCAGTTGCTGGCGACCCTGCGCCAGCTCTACGCCTGTAGCAATTGACCTGGCTCATCGGTATAATCTCTTGACTACCTGTGGTACCGACACCCATGGGCAAAGTTTATTAAGACGCCTTTAACGTACGAAACCTGAATGATTCCTGCTGTTGATCCTGCCTTTGGCAGACTGAGGGAACTGCGTCCCTTACTCTTGAAGTCCCATCTAATTTTGATGGAGTCTGAGAAGGTTGACTACGAATTGATTTATGCACCCATTGCTACGAAGGGTGAGTATCTGCACTTGGTGTTACATCATGAGCACTTCAGCTGGCTGCGGCCAATTTCTCAACTGATCGTGCAAATTGATGAGGTACTGATGGCCAAGCAACCCCAATCCAGCCAGCGAGCCACAGAACTGATTAGTGAAACTCGCTACCTGCTGCAAGCTACGGAAATTGGTGAAGTCTTTCAAGCCCGTAGTCAGCGATCGGCGGAGAGCAACCCCGAAATGGCAACCATGATTATCAAGCTGACAGAATTGCTGGAGGATGACTAATCCTGTCATGCTGAGGCTTTAGTCTAAAACATAGTAAAGCCTTGTTCTATAGCGATAGTCAGAATCCTTCGCTGCCAAGGAGCGGAAAGAACTACCACAAACGCCCTTTGACAAAAGAGCTGTTTAAAGACATCCCTTCGGCCCCATGGCTCAGGGTTACAGCGGGAAGGTGCGTCAGCACGCCTACCCAGTCTTCGCTTTTGCCGATAAACTCTGTACTAAACCTTCTGGCCAAAGCTCTATATCATTTCCCTACCCTGACACCATGGCATCAATTTATTTTGAAATTCTGATCATTTTTTTACTGATTATTGCGAACGGCATCTTTTCAGGATCAGAAATTGCAGTGGTATCTGCTCGCAAAGTTCGATTAGAGCAACTGGTAGAACGGGGGAATCACCGAGCCAACGCAGCTTTAAAGCTGGCCAACTCGCCCAATAATTTTTTAGCCACAGTACAAATTGGTATTACCCTAATTGGCATTCTCAGTGGAGCTGTAGGCGGAGCAACCATCGCCCAGAGACTTAAACCCGTTCTCAACGGTATTCCCCCTCTACAGCCCTACAGTGAAGGTATTAGCGTGGCAGTGGTGGTGTCAATTATCACCTATCTTTCTCTAGTGGTTGGTGAACTGGTACCCAAACGCATTGCCCTCAATGACCCGGAGCAAATTGCCTGCATTGTTGCCCCTCCCATGCGATACCTGGCCCGGCTCACCGCCCCCTTCGTTCATATTCTCGGACTTTCCACCGATACTCTACTGAAGGCTATGGCTATTCAGGCCTCTCAGGAACCTGATATTACCGAGGAAGAAATTAAGGTTCTGATTCGGCAAGGAGCGGAATCAGGCATGTTTGAGGAAGCGGAGCATGAAATGGTAGAGCGGGTCTTTCGCCTGGGAGATCGCCCCATCAAGGCAATGATGACCCCTCGGACTGAAATCACCTGGCTGGATACGGAAGCTACCCTGGAGGAAAACCTGCAGGAGGTGATGACCAGTAACCACTCGCGCTTTCCGGTGGGCCGGGGCACCCTGGACGACTGTGTTGGCATCATTCGGGGTAGTAATATCCTGATAGCTCAACTATCGACCCAAACCTTTGACCTGGAAGCCATGACCCAGCCCCCTCTCTATGTGGCTGAAAATGCGCGTGCCCTCAGCATCATCGAACAGTTCAAGCAAACCGGTATTCACATTGCCCTGGTTATTGATGAGTATGGCGGTATTGAGGGTTTGGTAACCCTGAATGATCTAATGGAAGCCATCGTTGGTGACCTACCCTCCGTAGAAGACCAGGAAGAGCCCTTGGTGATTCAGCGGGAAGATGGTTCCTGGCTATTGGACGGTTCCCTCGACATCAACGACCTAAAGGACCTATTCAGGAAACGAGTCCTGCCGGAGGAGGAAACCGGCAACTTCCATACCCTGGGAGGGTTTATCATGCATTACCTGGGCTATATTCCCCAATCCGGTGAGCACTTTGAGTGGGAGGGACTGCGCTTTGAGGTTATGGACATGGATGGCCCCAGGGTGGATAAAATTCTAGTAACGCTCTTTCCTCCTCCCCAGGTGGCCAGCGATCGCCAGTCCAAGTCATCCCTCTAAGCGGTGGGTTACAAGGCAGGAATGCAGCTCTTAATCCGGACGAAGGTGATCAACCCTGGGAAAATTTTTCTGCAGAAATCAAGGTAAGGTGGTCCGGATGGAGGCGCACTATTAGTCTCTACGGTTATGGCTAACTTTAACAGTCCAGGCGATCGCCCCCTACTGGTTACTGGTGTGAGTGGCTTCTTGGGCTGGCATCTGAGTCGCTTAGCAAAAACCACAGGGCTGGTACAGGGCACCTACCACCGCCATCCGGTAGACCAGCCAGGGGTTGCCATGACCAAAATCGACCTTACCGATAGGGCCGGGCTATGGTCCTGGCTGGTGGATCTAAACCCGACGGCGGTAATTCATACAGCGGCCCTCTCCCAACCTAACCACTGTGAACAACAGCCCGACCAATCCTACGCCATCAATGTGATCGCTACCCGTACCCTGGCGGAGTTTTGTGGTGATCGGTCGATTCCCTTTGTGTTTACCTCCACCGAACAGGTCTTTGATGGAGAAGCCGCTCCCTACTCAGAAGTCAGTACTCCCCACCCCATTAATACCTATGGCCATCACAAGTTAGAAGCAGAGGGTAAGATCCGGGAAGTCCATCCCAACCCCATCATTTGTCGGCTACCCCTGCTCTACGGGCCTGCCACTCCGATGGCCGGATCCTTTCTTCAAGGTTTTTTACAGACCTTAGCCGCAGGCCAACCCCTGGCCCTCTTTGTTGACGAATTTCGTAGTCCCGCCTACGTCGAAGATGTGGCCTATGGTTTGCTGATAGCCCTGAAAGCCGGTGTAGATCTAGTCCATCTAGGGGGACCAGAACGGATCAGCCGCTATGAATTTGGTTTGAGGATGGTAGAGGTATTTGGCTTACGGCAAGACCTGCTGATTCCCAGCTATCAACGGGATGTAACCATGCCCGCCCGCCGACCCGCCGATGTCTCTACCGATAACCGTCGAGCCCTAGCCCTGGGGTACCATCCCCGCGGGGTAGGGGCCGGGCTCCAGGCTGTTAAACAATGGCAGGCGATCGGTGGTAGTAACCCGGCCCAGTTCCATTAAAATGGTAAGGCTACCCCACAGGCAGAATGGCCATTCCCTCCCTCGACCTTGACTATGTACGCCAGCAGTTTCCCGCCCTGACCCAGGGCTGGACCTTTTTTGATAACGCTGGCGGTTCCCAGGTACTGAGGGGCGTGGTGGACCGCATCAGCGAGTTTCTGTACGGATCTAATGTCCAGCTAGGGGCCTCCTATGCCCTTTCCCAATTGGCGGCGGAACGGGTCGCCGCTGGTGCCCAAGCCATGGCCACCCTGATCAACGCCGCCGATCCTAGCGAGGTGGTTTTAGGCTCCAGCACCTCGGCTCTGTTGCGAATGTTGGCCCAGTGTCTGGGGGCTACCCTGGCTGCAGGGGACGAGATTATTGTTACCAACAGCGATCATGAGGCTAACCTGAGTCCCTGGCGGTCCCTAGCCTGCATCGGTATAACGGTAAAGACCTGGACCCTTAACCCCACTACCTTTGAGCTGGATCTGGCCGATCTAGAGGCCTTGCTGACTCCCCGCACCCGCCTGGTGACGGTGACCCATACCTCTAACGTGTTGGGCACCCTCAACCCAATTCGGGCCATCGCCGATCGGGTCCATGCCCAAGGAGCTTTAGTTTGCGTCGATGGGGTAGCCTTTGCTCCCCACCGTCAGGTGGATGTCCAGGCGCTGGATGTGGACTTCTATAGCTTCAGCCTCTATAAGGTCTACGGCCCCCACATTGCCCTGCTCTACGGCAAGCGCGATCGCCTGTTGGCCTTACCGGGCTACAACCACGATTTCATCGAAGCCAGCGCCATCCCCTACAAGTTTCAGCCAGGCGGCACCTGCTACGAGTTGAGCTATAGCCTGGTGGCCATTACGGAATATCTACAAAACCTGGCCCAGCACCACTGGGGAACGGCGATCGGAGCGACTCCGGCCGATCAACTGGGCCAGGCCTTTGCCCTGATTGAGGCCCACGAAGCCCAACTAGGGGAGCGCCTGTTGAGCTTTCTGAACTCCCGATCGGGGGTACGGGTAATCGGTTCTACAAGTGCCGACGGTAACCAAAGGGTTCCCACCATTTCCTTTGTGGTAGAAGGCTTGAGCAGCGATCAAATACCACCCTACCTGGATAGCCAAAGGATTGGTCTGCGTTCCGGCCACTTCTATGCCCCCCGATTGATCGAGGCTTTGGACCTGCTACCCCACCAAGGAGTCGTCCGGGTTAGTATGGTGCATTACAACACCCTGGAGGAGTGCGATCGCCTGATTGAGCACCTCAGTCCCATACTGTAGAAATTCCCCTGCTTACCTGCCTATGTCCCTCTCCTCACTGCAAGCCCAGCTCGACCGCTACTATCGCCAGATCAAAACCACGATTTTGGTGCGCCAGCATCCCGTCAGTGGGTTGATGCCCGCTAGCACGGCAGTGAATAGCCACGGTAACTACACCGATGCCTGGGTGCGAGACAATGTCTACAGCATTCTGGCCGTATGGGGTCTGGCCCTGGCCTATCGCCGCCTGGATGACGACCAGGGCCGCACCGTAGAGTTGGAACAAAGCGTGGTCAAGCTGATGCGGGGATTACTCCTGGCTATGCTGCGTCAAGCCGCTAAAGTAGAGCGCTTTAAGGAACGGCAGGACCCGCTGGAAGCCCTCCACGCCAAGTATGACACCGCCACCGGTACCCCCGTGGTGGGAGACGGAGAATGGGGGCACCTGCAAATTGATGCCACCTCTGTGTTTTTGCTGATGCTAGCCCAAATGACCGCCTCTGGGCTTCAAATTATCTACACCCTGGATGAAGTCAACTTCGTCCAGAACCTGGTGTACTACATTGGTCGTGCCTACCGAACTCCCGACTATGGCATTTGGGAACGGGGTAACAAAATTAACCATGGCAAACCAGAACTAAACGCCAGTTCCGTGGGTATGGCCAAGGCAGCCCTGGAAGCCATGCGGGGGATGAACCTCTTTGGTATGCGGGGGGGACAGGCTTCCATGATCCACGTACTCCCCGATGAAATTGCCCGGGCCCGGATTACCCTAGAATCCCTCTTACCTCGGGAGTCAGGATCGAAGGAGGTGGATGCGGCCCTGCTAAGTGTGATTGGCTTCCCGGCCTTTGCCATTGAGAGTGCCGATGTGGTGCGCCAGACCCGCCAGAAAATCATCGATAAACTACAGGGCCACTATGGCTGTAAGCGCTTCCTTCGGGACGGCCATCAGACCGTGATCGAAGACACCAGCCGTCTGCACTACGAACCCGAAGAGCTGAAACAGTTCGAGCATATCGAGTGTGAGTGGCCCCTATTTTTTACCTATCTGTGGCTGGATAGTCTGTTTAGCGGCGATCGCGACGCTATTGTCTACTACCGAGAACGACTAGCGGACCTGGCGATCGATCATGATGGCCAGGCTCTCTTACCCGAACTCTACTACGTCCCCGCCGACAAGCTAGAACTGGAACGCCAACAGCCCGGCAGTCAAAACCGCCAACCCAACGATAACCTGCCCCTAGTCTGGGCTCAGAGCCTCTACCTGTTGGGCCAACTCATTGACGATGGCCTGCTCAAACCCGAGGATCTAGACCCCCTGGGCCGCCACCGTCTGGTGGGAGAGCAACGCTACCCGGTACTTCAGTTAGCCCTGCTGGCCGAAGATAGGGCCCTGCGGGAGGAACTCAGTACCTACGGCCTGACTACCCAAACCCCTGCGGAGATTACTCCTATTCAGGTATTTCCAGCCACTGAGTTATCGGCTATTTACGCCGAAATTGGCAAAAATCCAACCCTGAGCCTGAGTGGACGTCCCATCCGTCGGCTGCGGAGCTTAACCACCTCGCGCATCTTTCGCATTCAAAACAGTCAGGTGGTCTTCCTGCCCTCATTCCTAGACCAAGAGCGGTTTTACCTCACCCTTGACTACCACTTTCTGGTAGCCCAAATCCGCAGCGAACTGGCCTACATTTACGACCACTGGCGGGAACCTGGTCGCCCCACCCTGGCCCTGCTACTCACCCATGCCATGTTTCAACTGGGCCATAAGCCCATCCATGAGTCCCCCCTATTGGCTCTGATGCAGGAACTAATGACCGGGCGTTGTGACCATGTACCGGTCAAACTCGCCCCCCTACACCAGCTGATCATGACCACCAGCCTGGAGCGGGTAGACAATCTCAACAACTACCAGTTGGGTAGTAGCGCCATTATCTATCCTTCGCCCTGGACCGCCTACCTGGGCTTTGAACCCAATCGAGATGGGCCGCTATCCGTGGTAGAAGAATTTGACCTGGAGCGAGAAACTAACCTGGAACGGCTGCTGGCCCAACTCCAAGCCTCTAACAATGTCTATGAACAGGTGGAATTGCTCAGTACCCTCAAACACCTCAAAGGTCTGGGTTTTGATACAGGCCTAGGGGGCCCCCAGCGTCGGGTGACTGTCACCGATCTACTAGATGAGATCTACGCTAAGGCCAGCCAGCTAGAACAGTGGGATATTTTGCGGCGGACAGCGGGTCTACTGGAAAAAACCGACATCAGTCTATCGGATGCGGTGACGGAGTTACTCGTCAGACAAAAGCAAATTTCCGTGGGCAAGGCCTACAGCGAAGATTCCCTGATTACCGAGCCCATGGCCCATGGCGAAATTATTGAGAAAATTCACACCTTCTGCGGTGACGATGTACGCGATCATGTCCTCACCCAGGAGGTCTTGATTGACTTGAGTCTGCTGATGAAGGCCGAACCCAGCCTTTTTAAGGGTCTCCTCACCCTACGGGTAGGCTACCTGCTGCTGCTGCTGACCAGTGAACTAGCTCGAGAACGCCAGCTTCCCCAGGACGAAGCCTACGGGGAACTGCTCAGCCTCAGTCCCTTTGAACTAAAAACTCGCCTGCGTCAGGTACTGGCCGGGTTTAGTGGACTGAACCAATCGATTTTTCAGCGGGAGTCTCTGCGCGTTAAACCCCTCACTGATATCAACTGGGAGGTGCTTCCGGCTGAAGTTGAAAAAGCCCCCGTCGAAACCGCCACCAGTCCTCAGGATTGGTGGCGCAAGCGGGTGATTGATGGGGAAATTACCCGCATTCCCTCAGAATTTTATACCCAATTGTGGGAAGTACTCAAACACTGCAAAGGGATTGTGATTGGTAACAAGCTAGACCGTAAGAATCGCCTGGATAGCGCCTCCATTCTTTCGGAGATGACTCCCGGCGAACAAAATTTCGAGCGCCGGATCACCCACTTGCTTAGTAAGATCGAAGCCCCTGAGTATCGCCATGTCAATTTGGAGGCACTACGGGAGATGGGAGAAATCTTTAAGGTTAATCCCGACCTCTACTTTGAAGATTATCTCTATCTAGATGTCTTGATTGGCCATGCCGTACGCATAGGCTGGCTAGACCACCAGCCCCAACGGGCATCAACCTACGAAAGCGATAAAGCTGCTGCCTGGCAAGGCTTTTATCAACTCTCCCCCAGCCAGTGCGCCACCTACATTGCTAGAGCCCTAGAATTTCTAACCGGACTGGGAGAATCAGAGGCTGCTTAAAATCCCTTGAAAGAGGGGCTTTTCACACATCTCACCAGCGTGGATTAAAACCCCATCGATAGTTTTAGTCAGAATAGTTCGGACAGGGCCACTGAATGGGAAGTTCTGGGCAGGCCCTAATCCACGCCAAAGGGTGCTTGAAAGCTTCGAGAAAAGCCTTTGGATTCAATAGTACTTTCAACCATCCTTTCCGACCCGTTAAACCTATCTGGTGCTATAGATTATGATCAGTCCTATGCTAGCTGCTCTGGAATCCCACCATTTTTTCCCTAGAGAATTGAAACATCTCTAATGGTTTGCAGATCGGACTGATGGTCACTGAGGTAGTAGCTCCACCGGGCAATATAGGGAGCCTTAGCCACCAGCTTTTCGGGAAGCTTTAAATCCTGATTGGCAAGGGAAAAGCCAGGATTAGCCGATCTAATTTCAACTTGCTGTCCGGAGCGGACCGGGGTCTGAGGTATTGAGTAAACATTTCCTATACTTCGCCCTGACCAGGTATCTACATCTGGAGGATAAAAAGAATTAGAGCGACTAGGCGCAGCAATAATGGCTAGAAGGGTCGTAACAATCACTACAACTAAAGCATCAAAGCGGTTTAGTTCAATCGATCTATCAGTAGACCAGGGGGTAAAGTCTTTCATAGTAAAAGTGGCTAAAACCACAGGATTGGGGGTCATTCAGCATGAGTCTGTCTCCAGACTTATGTTGCATAGATTAACTACAAATCCTGGGTCCAGCTATTGGGCTGTCACACTCTTGACAAGCAATCAGCTATGTATTAAGACTCTTAAATTTTGAATTTTCCCAGGGCTAAATTAATCAATAAAAAAGGGGTCCGACCCCTCTTTTGACAGAACATACTATGCCAACGGTTGGGAAGGTTAGCCCGGCAGAAGATTCAGGGAGTAAAGATTAAAAAAAGCTACCTACTAGGAGAGGTAGCTGCAAAAGATGTCTGTGTGGCTTTGGGCAGCACAGGGTTTATTGGCAGAAGGGAAAGCTGGATAAGGGTTTTGGCTCGCCTCCGTGCCGTTGAACATGGTTACGCCTAAAAAGCCGTACCGTTAGAACCCTGAAACTGACCAATACCCTGCCGGTCGGCCGTTAGTAACCGAAGTCACCACCCATACCGCCGCCGCCAGCCGGAGCCGGAGCAGCCTTGGGTTCGGGCTTATCCACCACAATACACTCGGTAGTCAGCACCATGGAAGCAATGGAGGCGGCGTTTTGCAACCCCGACCGGGTCACCTTGGCAGGGTCTACAATCCCGGCCTGAAACATATCGACGAACTGGTTGATGGCAGCATCGTAACCGACGTTAAAGTCTTTTTCCTTGACCTGTTCGACAATCACCGCACCATTAACCCCAGCGTTTTCCGCAATGCGACTGAGGGGGGCGGTGAGGGCGCGGGTGACAATCTGGGCCCCTAGCAGTTCTTCACCGCTGAGGTTGGCACCAGCCCAATCCGCCAACTGGGGGGCCAGGTGGGCCAGGGTGGTGCCGCCACCGGGCACGATGCCCTCCTCCACCGCTGCCTTGGTGGCGTTGATAGCGTCCTCCAGGCGTAGCTTGCGGTCCTTCATTTCGGTTTCGGTGGCGGCCCCCACCTTGATCACCGCCACACCACCGGAGAGCTTGGCCAGGCGCTCCTGGAGCTTTTCCTTGTCATAGCTGGACTCGGTTTCATCGATCTGACGGCGAATTTGTTCACAGCGGGCCTTGACATCCTTCTCATTGCCTTCGGCGACAATAGTGGTGGTGTCCTTGGTGATGGTGAGGCGACGGGCCTGCCCCAGCATATCCACCTTAACGTTGTCCAGCTTCAGACCGGTGTCTTCGCTGATCACCTGACCACCGGTCAGCACCGCAATGTCCTCCAGCATGGCCTTGCGGCGATCGCCAAAGCCAGGAGCCTTCACCGCCGCCACGTTGAGCACACCGCGCATGCGGTTCACCACCAGGGTGGCCAGGGCTTCCTTCTCAATATCTTCAGCGATGATCATCAGGGGTTTACCGGAGCGGGCCACCTGTTCTAGCACCGGCACCAGGTCCTGCACCAGGGTGATTTTCTTGTCGGTGAGCAGAATATAGGGGTCATCCAGCACGGCTTCCATGCGCTCGGTGTCGGTGACAAAGTAGGGGGAGAGATAGCCCTTATCAAAGCGCATGCCCTCGGTGACCTCCAGTTCGGTGGTCATGGACTTGCCTTCTTCCAGGGAAATCACCCCTTCGCGGCCCACCTTATCCATGGCGTCGGCAATCATGGCTCCCACTTCCTCATCGTTACCGGCGGAAATTGAACCCACCTGGGCAATGGACTTGGAATCACCGACGGGACGGGCGTGTTCGGCAATTTTATCCACCAGAAAGGCCGTGGCCTTATCGATACCGCGCTTTAGGGAGATGGCATTGGCGCCAGCGGCCACATTGCGTAGCCCCTCTTTGACGATGGCATGGGCCAGCACCGTGGCGGTGGTAGTGCCATCACCCGCCGCATCGTTAGTCTTTGATGCCGCCTGCCGGAGAAGGGAAACGGCGGTATTTTCAATGTGATCCTCCAGCTCAATCTCCTTGGCAATGGTGATCCCATCGTTGATGATCTGGGGAGCGCCAAACTTTTTCTCTAGCACCACATTGCGGCCCTTGGGGCCGAGGGTAACGGCCACCGCTTCGGCCAAAATGTCAAAGCCTCGCTCCAGAGCGCGGCGGGCATCTTCGTTATAGGTGATGGTTTTAGCCATAGGTTAACTAATCTCCTTATAGGATTGTGGTAGTAGTCAATTGAAGGGAAACCGCTATCGTTGCAACCAACCGATCAGGCCAGGGCCGCCAGGATATCGGCCTCCCGCAGCAGCACGTACTCTTCGCTGCCGAGTTTGATATCGGTGCCAGCGTACTTGGAATAGAGCACCCGATCGCCCACCTTCACTTCCAGAACCTGGTAAGCACCATCATCGTTGCGTTTACCAGGACCCACCTGTACCACCTCTCCCACCTGGGGTTTTTCCTTGGCGGTATCGGGCAAAAGAATGCCGCCAGCGGTTTTCTCTTCGGCTTCGCTGACTTTGACTAAAATGCGATCGCCAAGGGGCTTCACCGTTGACACACTCAAGGTGACAGCTGCCATAGTCGTCCTCCAAAACTCTAGGTAATCAGTACACACAGGAGATGGACAAAAGTTAGCACTCTCATCTCCCGAGTGCTAATCTAGCCAACTCCAGGGGTTACAGACAATTCTTCAGGAGGTGTGGGTTGCCGAACTTCTCCCCCCAGGCCCTACACTATGTAAGAGGAATATGTAAGAAGGATTTTCAATAAACCACCGTGATTAAAGCCATTGCCAAACCAGATCAACCTTCCCAGGTAAATTTACCCCTACGTACCCTCTGGGTCGATACCCTGACAGTTTTCTGGGGAGACTGGTTGGATCTGCGGGTTCGCATTCCCCAGGTGGCCGCATCGGGGTTAGTATCGCCCCTGATCTACATTTTGGCCTTTGGTCTGGGTTTAGGTAGCGCCATTGACCGGGTGGCTACCCCCTCGGCGGGGGACACCTATCTGGAATTTATTTTGCCGGGGATGGTGGCCCTCTCCTCCATGGTGATCAGCTTTGGCGGCACTACCTTTTCGATTTGCGGCGATCGCCTATTCACTAAAACCTTCGAAGAAATGCTGCTTTACCCGGTCCACCCCCTGGCGCTGCATTTGGGTAAGATGCTGGCGGGTATTGTACGAGGCCTCATGACTGCTTCCACCGTCATTCTAGTAGCGATCATTTTTACCCATCGGATCTGGAGCTTTGTCAATCCCCTGTTTCTACTGCTGGTGGTGCTGAACTGCGCCGTATTTGCTGGCCTGGGAGTGATCGTAGGACTGAATGTAAAGTCCCTCGAAAGTGTGGGGCTGTTTAATAACTTTTTAATTGTGCCCATGTCCTTTCTGGGTGGCACCTTTTTTGACCCCACTCCTCTGCCAGTGGCACTGAAGACGATTGTTTATCTGCTACCCCTGACCTATACCACCCTAGGACTGCGGGCCGCCGCCTATAAACCCCTGGCCAATTTTCCCTGGTATAGCTTGCCAGTCTTACTGGCTGCGGCTATTGCCCTGGCCTTTATTGGGGCTTACCAGTTTTCCCATCAACAGGACTAGCCTTTTCCAGAGCTGCAAGGGCAATGGCGGCGGGATAAATGCAGTATTCCTGGGCCTGGATTCGGGCTTGTAGGGTCTCCACGTTGTCCTGTGGTTGCACCGGTACCACCGCCTGCATAATAATCGGGCCACTATCCACCTGTAACTCGACGTGGTGTACCGTACACCCCGATAGCTTCACCCCCGCCGCCAGAGCCTGATCCACGGCGTGGGTACCGGGGAAACTGGGTAATAGGCTGGGGTGAATATTTAACACCTGGCGGGGAAAGGCCTCAATCAGGATCTGGGTGACACACCGCATCCAGCCAGCCATGATCACCCAGGTCGCACCATAATCCTGCAGGGTTTGAATGATTGCTCGATCCAGGGCTTCGCGACTGGGGTAATGACGATGGTTAAGCAGGACCCTGGGCAGGCCCAGGTGATCGGCCCGGTCGGCCACCCCAGCCCCAGGGTTATTGTAAATCACCACCTGGATGGTGGCATGCAGATCCTGGCGCTGAATTGAAGCGGCGATCGCTTCCAGGTTGGTGCCCCGACCAGAGGCCAACACCCCCAGTTTCAGCGGCTGGCTGAAGCGGGGCCAGGCCGTGGGTAGGCTCGGAGAAATCAAAACAGACTTAGTACTCAAGATGGCCATACATTAGTCACTAATACTGGTCACTACTACAGATACAGATAGTTGGGGTTATCCTAGCTGGATAACCACTCCCCGACGCCGATGGGGGCGTTTTTTCTGAAGAGATCGCTAATCCAGCGAATAAACTGTACCATTCTGTAGTTACATAGCTTTGCTCAGAACCCTGAGGAGTTCGTTAGGCGATCCAATCCCCAGCCTGGGTGACCTTCAAACCTGTTTCTGCCCTGGGCACCATGGCAGAAATCATAGGGCCGGTCGTAGTATCCAGATTCAAAGTAACCCCCTAGATAGCCGTACCAGGCCCCATCGAGGTAACTATGTTGAAGCTTTTCACCAAGTTTGACTATCTACTGCGGGAAACCCTGTTGGGGTTACGCCGGGGAGGATGGATGAACTGGGCCGCCATCAGCACCATTACGGTTCTGTTATTTCTATTTGGCATTAGTTTGCAGTCAACCTGGCAACTAGAGCGCCTGTTGAACCAATTTGGTAGCCAGTTAGAAGTATCGGCCTACTTAGAAACCGGCTTTCAGTCCGCTGACTTAAAGGCCGTGGTGGAAACTATTCCTGATGTGGTGGGGGTAACCCCGGTTACCAAGGAGGAAGCTTGGGCCAGCCTGATCAAGGATTTAGGTGTTTCTAACATTGAGGCGGCGACCACCCAACTTAAGGGCAACCCCCTGGTGGATGAGCTCAAGGTGAAAGCTAAAAATGCCCATGCCGTACCTGCCATTGCCAGCCAACTGCAGCAGGTGAAGGGGGTTGATGAGGTGCGCTACATTAACGAAGCAGTCATTCGTCTAGCCCAAATTAACGCCGGTCTACGCTGGACCAGTGCCTTTGTGATTGCGATTTTGACCTTGACCGCCACCGCAGTAATTACTACGACAATTCGCCTGATCGTACTGGCCCGCCGTCGGGAAATAGAGGTGATGCAACTGGTGGGGGCTACCCAGGTCTGGATTTACCTACCCTTTATTTTACAAGGAGCCGTTTTTGGCGTTATCGGCGCCAGCTTGGCCTGGGGGTTGCTCTTTGCTATCCAGCGGTTTTTAGCTGAAATGGCAGCCCAACAGGCCGACTTTATTCAGTTTCTAGCCCAAGGGTTAAGTCTCACCCCCCAGCAGTTGATTATTTTGCCTGGAGCCTTAATTGGCCTGGGCACTCTGGTGGGGTTGATGGGTAGTCTGCTGGCGGTACGGCGGTTTTCCCTGCGCTAGGGCTGGCTACACCAGGCTAGAGCTGGCCACCCGTCCTCCCATTTGAATTTGCCACAGGCTGGCATAAAGACCCTGCCGGGCCAATAGCTCTTCGTGGGTACCCGCTTCCACCAACTGGCCCGCTTCCATCACGTAGATACGGTGGGCATTACGGACGGTGGAGAGGCGGTGGGCAATGGCAATGGTGGTACGGTTTTGGGTGATTTTTTCCAGCGATCGCTGGATCGCCGCCTCGGTTTCGTTATCCACCGCTGAGGTAGCCTCATCCAGCACCAGAATCGGTGGATTTTTGAGAATGGCCCGGGCGATCGCTAGCCGCTGACGCTGGCCTCCCGAAAGCTTTTGACCCCGCTCGCCCACCAGAGTGTGGTAACCCTGGGGCAAAGCCTGGATAAATCCGTCAGCCTCTGCCATTTGGGCGGCCCAGGCGATCGCCTCGGGGCTGGCATCAAAACTACCGTAGGCAATATTTTCCGCCACGGTACCGTGGAATAAAAACACATCCTGGCTAACCAGGCCAATCGCCCGCCGTAAATCCTCAGGGTTGAGGTCTCGAATATCCAGGCCATCCAGGGTGATGCAGCCCTGACCAACCTCGTAAAAACGCAACAGCAGCTTCACCAGGGTACTTTTGCCAGACCCCGTCGACCCCACAATGGCAATGGTTTGCCCCGCGGGTATGGGCAAAGTCAGGTGCTGTACCACGGGCTCCCGGTTAGGGTAAGCAAAGCTAACATCCTCAAACTGAATATTTCCCTGGATCTGAGTGGCGGCCAGGCGCTGTTGACCAGGACAAATAGCGATGGGGGTATCGAGTAAATCCATCACCCGCTGGGTTGAAGCCATGGCCCGCTGGTACTGATCCAGGGTTTCCCCCAACCGGGTAAGGGGCCAGAGCAACCGTTGGGTGATAAATACCAGCACACTATAGGTGCCCACCGCCAGATGGCCCGCCACCGTTGCCAGACCGCCATAAACCAGGGTGGCGGTAAAACCAAATAGAATCAACACTCGAATCAGGGGAATAAACAGCGCACTCAGGGCGATCGCCCGCTGGTTACTGAGGCGGTAGGCTTCACTTTCTGCGGTGACCCGCTCAATTTCGTAGGTCTCGGCGGTAAAACTTTTAATGGTCATCATGCCAGCCAGATTATTGGCCAGGCGACTGTTGAGCAAGCCGACCTGTTCTCGCACCTGGGCGTAGCGAGGCGCTAATCGCCGTTGAAAGGCGATCGCTCCCCAGATAATTAAGGGCATGGGCAGCATGGCCAACCAGGCCACCCCTGGAGCCAGAAGGAAGAAAGCGCCCCCGATCAGAATGACCGTTGTAATCACCTGCAAAACCTCATTGGCACCCCGGTCTAGAAACCGCTCTAGCTGGTTGATGTCGTCGTTGAGAATAGCCATCAGCCGACCACTACTGCGATCCTCAAAGTAGACCATATCTAACCCTTGCAAATGGGCGTAGGCATCAATACGCAGGTCCTTTTGAATAGATTGGGCCAGGTTCCGCCACAGCACATCGTAGGCATACTCAAACAAGGACTCTAAGCCCCAAATCACCAGGGTTAACAGGGCCAGTACAATAAACTGGGCAGGAATCGAAATGATCCCCCATCGGGCAATCCAGGAATCTTGTTGCTTAACCACGACATCCACTGCCAGGCCAATCAGCACGGGGGGAGCCAGATCAAAGGTTTTATTCAGCACCGAGCATAGACTAGCCTGCCAGATCCGATGTTGATAACTGTGGCCATAGCGTAACAAACGATTGAGGGGGTGTAGGGACGGACTGGAAACCATGGATGCAAAGTATAGAGAAAGGATCGGAAATCGGTTAGCGAAGACCAACCGGCTCCCAAGTACTAGCTCCATTGTCTACTGTTTAAGGGTCCCCTAGGAACTCCTATTCAGGCCTGCCCTCCCCTAGGACTCCGCCATGGCGTTGAACTAGAGTTGAACTACGGATGACTCTCCTGTTAGAGTTTGCGTAAGTTGGTCCTAGTAGCAAGGAGTCTGGGGGACATAATCCTCTGGGGAGATGCAGGTCATGAGTACGGTATTAATTGTTGACGATAGTTCAACCTTGCGAGAGATGATTGCAGGCCTGCTCACCAAAGCAGGCCTGACGGTCCTTGAGGCCAGAGATGGAGCTGAAGCCCAGGCCATGATTGAGATGCAGCCACCAGACCTGGTCGTACTTGACATTGTCATGCCAAATATGAACGGTTATGAACTTTGTCGCTGGTTGAAAAAAAATGGTACGACCAAAACCATACCGGTTATTTTGTGCTCCTCTAAGGGTGAGGAACACGATCACTATTGGGGATTAAAACAGGGAGCGGATGCTTACATTAGCAAGCCCTTTCATCCCGAAGATATGATCAATACCGTTAAACAGTTGTTGCGGTAGGATGCTCCCTTAAGGTCGACTTTCCAGCCGAAATAATAGGGCGACCACTAGCAAAACCACCAGTTGGATAATCAAATTGGGGAGGACGTTACTAACCTCTGCTCCTGCGATTAGGCGAGTAAACATGATCAACGCGCCGATCGCTCCTGAAGCTCCGGCGGTAGCGTAAATTACCTTGCGCAGTCCCCGGTAGGGAGCCCTGGCTTCCGCCCTAAGGCGAGCATACTGCTCCGGCTTCAGGCTGGACGGCGGGGAATCGGGGCGATCGGATGGCATAGAACTAGCTCTAGAGGATATATAGCGTTGATCAGGGCGCTGAAGACAAAGTTGATCGGCGAAGGCTAAGACTGGGTAGACTTTCTGGCTTGTCATAAAGGCTGTTTAAAAGCCTTCGGATTGAATAATCTTTGTTAAACACCCTTACCGCCCCGTTCCAGGTGGCTACGACTATAAAGTCCACCTGATGAATTCCCTGACCTGCACTGTTGTTATACTATTTTAAGCGGGTTTGCCGATGTGGCTCAGTGGTAGAGCACTCGATTCGTAATCGAGCGGTCGCGGGTTCAAATCCCGCCATCGGCTTTAGGATAGCCAGGTTGACCCTGGTACAACTTTCCTGGTATCCGGTGGTTGCCCCCTCACCAGGGAACCCGGACCCAAACGACCCAGAAATTGATCCAGGTTTTAGCCAAGGACCGGAAACCTGCTAATATTTGAGAAGCCAGAATATGGTTAAAAGCCAGAGTGTAAAAAAACTACTATGGGGCTTTTCAAGCCATTTTCAGGGGCGATTAGCTCAGTTGGTAGAGCGCCTGCCTTACAAGCAGGATGTCACTGGTTCGAGTCCAGTATCGCCCATCTTTGATCCCTACAATGGTTCAAACTTCCCTTTCTCTGCAGTCAAATCTGGCCAACCTGGCCCCCTTTGATGGCCTGCCATCATCAGCTCTAAGTCAGTTGTCGCAAAGTGCCCAGCCCTTTCGGTATCGGGTAGGTCAGCCTTTAGTGCTGCGAGAGGTATTAAGTCAACAGGTACTGGTGATTCTAGAGGGGCAGGTACGCCTATTAGGCCAGGATCCCCGTAATCAACAACCCGTTACCCTCCAGCGTCTGGGGCGGGGAGCCCTGGTGGGGGCCATCAGTCTGGTGCGGGGGCTGTCCTGCGAAACGGCGATCGCCTCTACGGAAGTTGTGGCCGTTACCCTACCCTCCTATACCTTTCTGCAATATCTCAAGGATTATCCGGACTTTGGCCAATCTATTCGGGATCAAATCTACTTAATTGAAGCCTTTGATCTACTCAGTCAACATGCCAAAGATCAGGCCCTTGACCTGGGAGATCTAAAGGCAAAGGCCCAGCGGTTATGCGAAGAATCCACCCTGGTGACCCTACCCGAGGGGCTCTGCGATCTGGGCCAGCTTAATCCCCAGCTCACCTGGATCCTCAGTGGCGGTACGGTCCTCAACCTGCCGGTTGGCTCAACCCTACCCCTGGATGAATTCCCAACGGTGGAAGTACTAAGCCCCCAGGGGGCGCGTTTGCTGGGACTCTCCCCAGCTGTACTGGCGGCAACCTTTGCCCCTGTGATGGAACCCGAAGCTGAGCCTGAACCCCTTGCAGCACTCGATGTTAATGGGATTCCCTACGCCAGCGAAGCACCAATGATGGCTGCCAACCCGGCTCCTGATCGCAGCCAGAGTTATCCCTACGCCCGCGGTCGGGGGCCGGTGGATAGCACTCTGGCTTGCTTTGACATGCTCAGCCAGCAATTTAAAATGCCCTTTCGCAAGGACGCAATTCGCCGGATTCTGACCAATCAACAGGAGCGCATGGGCCGACTTTCCCTGCCTGTCTGTGGATCCCTGGCAGAGATGGTAGGCCTTAAGACCCAGCTGGTGGAAGTACCGGTGCAAGCCTTTCATCGCCTCCAGACCCCCTGTCTAATTACCTGGCAGGAGGGGTTTGCTGTCCTCTACGAGACCTCGGACAAAGGGTATATTCTAGGGGATCCAGAGGTAGGTTTAATCCGTCGTACCCCCGAGAGCTTTGCTGAGATCTGGGGCGATCGGGGAGAGGTGTTACTGTTGGAACCGACCCGGGAAACTCCCCAGCAACGATTTGGTCTGGAATGGTTCTGGCCCTTCATTCAAAAGTATCGCTGGGTATTGTTAGAGGTTTTTGTAGCGTCCTTCTTCGTACAGTTGTTTGGTCTGGCTAACCCCCTGATTATCCAGATCATTATTGATAAGGTAATTGTTCAAAATAGTATCGATACCCTTCAGGTATTAGGGATCCTGCTGGTGATCGTGGCCGTATTTGAAGCCCTGCTGACGAGCCTGCGCACCTACCTGTTTGTCGATACCACCAACCGGATTGATATGACTCTGGGGGCCGAGATCATCGATCACCTCTTTCGTCTACCCCTGCGTTATTTCGATCGACGACCGGTGGGAGAACTCTCCAGTCGGATTAACGAACTGGAAAATATTCGCCAATTCCTTACCGGCACGGCTCTGACAGTGGTACTGGATGCGGTGTTTTCCCTGGTGTACATCGTCGTAATGTTCATCTACAGTTGGCTCCTTACCCTGGTGGCCCTGGCAACCATTCCCCTATTTGTGGTGTTAACCCTACTGGTGGCACCGATTGTGCAACGCCAATTGCGGGTTAAGGCCGAACGTAACGCCGCCACCCAGGCCCTTCTGGTGGAGTCGCTATCAGGCATTCAAACCGTCAAAGCCCAGAATATTGAACTTCGGACCCGCTGGAAGTGGCAGGAGCGCTACGCCGAGTACGTTAGTGCTGGCTTTAAGAATGTATTGACCTCAACTACGGCTAACTCCACCAGTAACTTTCTAAATAAGCTTTCAGCCCTGCTGGTGCTCTGGGTGGGAGCCTACCTGGTACTTAAGGGAGATCTAACCCTGGGACAGTTAATTGCCTTTCGCATTATTTCGGGCTACGTTACCGCCCCCATTCTACGACTGGCCCAACTATGGCAAAACTTCCAGGAGACTGCCCTATCCCTGGAACGCTTGTCTGACATTATCGATTATCCCCAGGAAACCGATGTTGATGATGTGAAACAAATTCCTATGCCAGAAATTAAGGGTCAGGTTAGCTTTGAGAACGTGGCTTTTCGCTTCGCAGCCAGTGGTCCCATGCAGTTAATCAATGTTTCCCTGGATTTTCCGGCTGGCAGTTTTGTTGGGATCGTGGGCCAGAGTGGATCGGGAAAAAGTACTCTGATGAAGCTATTACCCCGCCTTTATGAAATAGAATCGGGCCGTATTTTAATTGATCAATACGACATTAGTAAGGTTGAGCTCCATTCCCTACGCCAGCAGATTGGTATTGTACCCCAGGATAGCCTGCTGTTTGAGGGCACCATTCAGGAGAACATTGCCCTCACCAATGCTGGAGCTGAAGCTAGCGCCATTATTGAGGCGTCTAAAATTGCCTGTTGTCACGATTTTATTATGGAGTTGCCCCTGGGCTACAATACCCGCGTAGGGGAGCGAGGCTCAACCCTATCGGGGGGACAACGACAACGCATTGCCATTGCCCGCACAATTCTTCAAAATCCTCGTCTACTTATTCTGGACGAAGCCACCAGTGCCCTCGACTACGACACCGAGCACCAGGTATCGATTAATCTGATGCACTGGGCGGAGAGTCGCACGGTGTTTTTCATTACCCACCGCCTCAACACCATTAAACATGCTGATCAGATCCTGGTGATGGATCAGGGATCGGTGGTGGAATTAGGCACCCATGACCAGTTGATGGCTTTACAGGGACGCTACTACACCCTCTACCAACAGCAGTCAGCTATGGTTTAGGCAGGCATCCTTAGACGGCATAACTTGAAACTTGAGAATTTTGAGAACTTATTTTCCCCGCAAGGATCGATCCTATGGCGCCCACCTCCTCTCCCCAAATCTCCCCTAATTCTGACAATGGGATTATCTCAACTCAGGCGTCTCGCCAAGGTGAAGGGTTTGATAAGCCCGTAATTCTACGGCAGGCCTCCCACTGGTCTCGGGCGCTGGTATGGAGCATCGTTGGGGTGACGATCGCCACCGTGGCCTGGTCTTGCCTGGCCAAGTTTGAAGAAGCGGTGCCAGCTCGGGGCAAACTGGAACCGAAGGGCTTGGTACAGCCGGTACAGGCCCCTGTGGGAGGGGTAGTGCAGCAAGTCTTTGTCAAAGAAGGTCAGGCTGTTCAGGCTGGCGATCGCCTGATTAACCTTGATCCTGAAGCTACCCAAGCCCAACTGGCTTCCCTGGAAAGTATTCGACGTAAATTAAACCAGGAAAACGCCTTCTATCAATCCCAACTGGCCAACCAGGACCCGATCAAAGTACCGATCGATATCGCCCCCGATATCGTCCAACTGACCAGTAATCGGGCTGCCCTGGTGGCGGAAAATGCTCTCTATCGCGCCCAACTAGGGGGAGATAGCCAGGGCACCAGTCTTTCTGTAGCCCAGCGCGATCGCCTGACCGCAGCCAACCAGGAGCTCACCTCCCGCCTTAGTATTGCCAGTTTAGAAGTGAATCAGCTACAGCATCAGCTTGTCCAAACCCAGGTGCAACTGGCGAACGCTCGAGAAGCCCTGGGGGTAAACCAGGAAATCCTGGCGCGTATTGGTCCTCTGGCGGTTCGGGGAGCCATCGGTCAGATTCCCTACTTACAGCAAAAGCAGGAGGTCAACAACCGGCGAACCGAGGTCAACCGCCTGGTTCAGGAGGAGCAGCGCTTGCAAGTGGCGATCGCCCAGGCACAGGAGAAATTTCGTAACACCCAAGTCGCCTCCCAGGACGAGCTGCAAAAGCGCATCGGTGCCAATAACAACCAAATTGCCACCATCGATAGCCAGATCACTAAAACCATGCTGGAAAACGAAAAACGGTTGCAGGAACTGGACAGTCAGATCACCGAACTGAGGCAAAAACTGCAGTACCAGGAACTTAAAGCCCCGGTTAGTGGCATGGTGTTTAACCTTAAGGCCAACCAGCCTGGCTATGTGGCCAACTCCACCGAGCCCATTATGGAAATTGTTCCCACCGATGCGTTGGTGGCCAGGGTATTTATCACCAACCGCGACATTGGCTTCGTACAGGAGGGAATGAAGGTGGATGTACGCATCGACTCCTTTCCCTATAGTGAATTTGGGGATGTTAAAGGCACCCTCACCCACATCGGTTCCGATGTTCTACCCCCCGATCAAATCAATCCCCAGTACCGCTTCCCCGCCGACGTTACCCTAGATCAGCAATCGATCACCATTAATGGCCGGTCGGTGCCCCTACAGTCGGGTATGGCCCTGAGCGCCAATATTAGAACTCGACCTAAGCGAGTAATAATGATCTTTATTGATTTGTTCAACCGTAAAATCGACAGCCTCAAAACAGCCGTTTAAAGACCTTTATCCATGACCCATCCCTTTCGAGTTGGCGTAGCTGGACCGGTGGGGTCTGGCAAAACTGCCCTGGTGGATCATCTTTGCAAGCGCCTGCGCGATCGCTACTCTATCGCCGTGGTCACCAACGATATCTATACCCAGGAAGATGCCCAGTTTCTAGTTCGCAGTCAAGCCCTCAGCCCCGATCGCATTATCGGAGTGGAAACAGGCGGTTGTCCCCATACGGCGATTCGGGAGGATGCCTCGATGAATCTGGTGGCGATCGAAGAACTGGAAACCCGATTACACCCCCTTGACCTGGTGTTTGTTGAAAGTGGGGGTGACAATCTAGCCTCAACCTTTAGCCCCGAATTAGTGGATTTAACCCTCTACGTGATTGACGTTGCAGCCGGAGATAAAATTCCCCGGAAGGGAGGACCGGGCATTACCAGGTCAGACTTTCTGGTAATCAACAAAATTGACCTGGCTCCCCTGGTGGGGGCTAGCCTTGAGGTGATGGAGCAAGACGCCCGTAAAATGAGAGGGGATCGCCCCTTTGGCTTTACCAATCTCAAAACCCAAGAAGGATTGACCACGGTGATGGACTTTATCCGCTATCATGCCGATCCCCAATCCCGATAGACCCAGCCAGGAAAATTTAGGCAAGCCAGGGAGAGGCAACCAAAGATTGGGAAATTCTGTAGCCCAGGATACACTTAACTCTAGATACAACCTCTAATATCCAATCTGGAGGTTGAGTGAATTCTATAGATTGGCGAATTTCGCCACTATTTCGGTAAATTACCTCATTTTATTGAGTCAGGAGCGAGGTTGAATGGTAACTCGGTTTAATCGACGTAAATTCTTGGTTTACGGGTCTGCGACCTTAGGAACCTCTATGCTGTTAAAGGCTTGCGGTAGTCCAACGACGACTACCTCAGAAAGCAGCAGTACAGATAAGGCAGCAAGTGGTGGTGATACCGTTAAGGTAGGTATCCTCCATTCTCTTAGTGGCACCATGGCCATTAGTGAAACCACCGTGGTTGATGCTGAGCTACTGGCTATCAAAGAAATCAATGCAGCTGGTGGTGTGTTAGGCAAAAAAATTGAACCAATTAAGGAAGATGGCGCTTCCGATTGGCCGACTTTTGCTGAAAAGGCCGGTAAACTCATTGATCAAGACAAGGTGGCCACCATCTTTGGTTGTTGGACCTCGGCTAGCCGTAAGGCTGTACTGCCCGTATTTGAGTCTAAGAACCACATGCTGTGGTATCCGGTGCAATACGAAGGTCAAGAATGTTCTAAGAATATTTTCTACACCGGGGCCGCTCCCAACCAGCAAATTGAGCCCGCCGTAGACTGGCTGCTCAAAAATAAAGGGAAAGAGTTCTTCCTGGTGGGCTCTGACTACGTTTTCCCCCGTACCGCTAACACCATCATCAAAGAGCAGTTAAAGGCCAAAGGTGGCAAAACCGTTGGTGAAGACTACCTGCCCCTGGGTAACACAGAAGTTACCCCCATCATCACCAAGATCAAGGCAGCCCTACCCAAGGGTGGTGTAATCTTCAATAGCCTAAACGGGGATAGCAACGTAGCCTTCTTCAAACAGTTGCAAGGAGCTGGTCTGACCCCCGATAAGTACCCCACCATGTCGGTGAGTATTGCTGAGGAAGAAGTTCGTCAGATTGGTAAGGAGTTTTTGAAGGGTCACTACGCTTCCTGGAACTACTTCCAGACCGTAGAAACCCCTGAAAACAAAAAGTGGGTAGAGGACTTTAAAGCAGAATACGGGGCTGATCGGGTAACCAACGATCCCATGGAAGCTGCCTACATCATGGTTTACCTCTGGAAGCAAGCTGTCGAAAAGGCTGGTACCTTCGACCTCGAGCCCGTGCGTGCCGCTGCCATCGGTCAGCAATTTGCTGCTCCTGAAGGCCCGGTTAAGATGTTCCCCAACCACCATATTTCCAAGACCGTGCGTATTGGCCAGGTCAGGGATGATGGATTATTCGATATCGTTGAGGCTACTCCCGGTCCCGTCGATCCCCAACCCTGGAACCAATACGTTCCAGATACTAAGGGCTACGCCTGTGACTGGTCCGATCCAGCCAAGGGTGGCAAATATAAGATCTAGTTTGATCTAGCTCTTCTCCTTGAAGGGATGGGGAGCAGTTGACTCTAGGTTAGGGGGCCATCCTATCGGGGTGCCCCCTGTTTTTCGGTCTAGCTTTTGCCTACAGCGCCTCCGCTAAGGATATGGTGGACCGGTAAAAGCGATAGGCGGTAGGCGTTCTAGCTTGCCCTAGGGGGTGTTTGAAAGGGATAGCAAAAGAATAGTCTTTTTAAGTTAAGTACCCTTTCCGCCCCATCACCCATGGCTACAACCTCAGCCAGGAAATTGTAAGACAACTACGGTTGCCTGTCCTGCTTCGGCCTCCCTTAACTCCAGGTTGAGGTTCAAGGGCACGGCCATACGGGCGACAATTTGGTAATAAAAACCGGCAGAGAAGCCCGATGTTGGAGCCGCCGCCGGTAAGGGGGCTTGCCAGTCCGCCAGAGGGCGATCGCACTGGAGTTGGATCTGCACCGGGTTATCATTGGGGCTTTCTAAGGTCAGCTGAAGCGCTTCACTACCAGCCGCCAAAGCGCCCTCAATCAACAAAATTAGCAACTGTTGGAACCAGGACCAATCCCCATAGACCAGGACATCGGAATCAGCGCCGACCAGGGTGAGCCGGCAATAACGATTGGTGCATTTCATGGTGGTCAACTGCTCGACCTCCGCCAGCAGCAAGCCAATTTCCAGGGGTTTGAACTGGGGTTGAAGGGCACCGATCTCCAGCTTCGATAGACGAATTAACAGATCCAGGTTGTGCAACACCTTGATCATGGCCTGATTAGCCTGGGCGATAAACTCCCGCTCCTCCGCTGGACTTTCGCACAGGTCTTCTAGAACCAGCTGGTGCAGACTGAGAATCTGGCTAATGGGAGCCCGCAGCTCGTGGGATGCAGTACCTAGAAAACCGGCTAGAAAACGCCCCTGCTGAGTCAGGCGATCGCAGGCTAGCTGCAGGGTCTGGATATCGATCTCATGGGATACAAGGATCACGGGCTGGGGTGTGGGTTGTTCTGTCATGACCTGATCTCTAAGTGAACCGCTCCCTGTCGTAACACCCGCCAGTTCTGCCCCTGCCAGGCCACAACGGTGGAGGGTTGGCCCGAACCCTGGGAGAGATCGGCATCGGGAGGAGTGATCGCCAACTCAGCATAAATCTCTGTAATTGCACCCGCAGTCAGGGTTACCACCTGCGGGAACTGGGCTTGAACTGCTGCCATGGTCTGCAAGGGCGGACTACCGGACTTATTCACACTGGTGGTAGCCAGAGGACCGCTACACTCCAGAATATAACGAGCCAGGGGATGGGCAGGCACTCGTATCCCCAGACTCCCCGTACCCATGGGGTTCATAGCGGCAGGCAGGCGATCGCTGGCCGGTAATACCAGAGTCAAAGCACCCGGCCAGTAACGCTGGGCCACCCCTTTCCAAACTGCCACCTCGGCTTCTTCTCCGGCTACGTAGGGGAGCAATTGCTCCAGACTAGCGGCCATCAAAATCAGCGGTTTAGTACTACTGCGCTGTTTAATTTGGTAAATGCGATCGCTAGCCTCAGGGGAGGCCGCCAGGGCCGGTACGGTATCGGTGGGAAAACTGCCTAATTCCCCTGCCCGTAGGGCAGCCAGATAGCTGGATAAGTCTAGTTGAACCATCGTCCCCAATCCTATCAGCTCCATCAGAATACCCCGGAAGACCCCCCAACTATCGGTCACCTATAGGGGGCAGACACCAGCCAGAACCCTGACCCAATATATAATCAGGGCTTTTCTGGGCCAACCAGATTCTCAGGCAAAGGGCCTTGCTGCAATTGTCCCAGGCGGATTGTATCCAAACTGGCTTGACAGGACATCCCTGGCGGGGAAGAGCTGGAGAAACAGGCGTAAAGTCCCAAGAAGTGGGCCGTGTAGCCATTACTTTCAAAAAAACGCAGCTGGTAACCAAGCTGCTGGGCAGTATCGCCAAAGGCATGCAACACCCCATAGCGTTCTGGCAAGGTCAATTTTTTCCAGAACTGGGAGTTAACCATCACATCCATTACCTGAATAGGACTACCTTGTAAACGGTAGGTCATCCAGGCATCGACTAATCGACGGCCCCCCAGCCCCTCTGGAATCGAGTCTTGGTTCCACCAGAGACTGGGCCAGGTCATACTTTCTGCAGAGGGGGAACTATTTCTGGCTATGGAGTTTGGATCGACCAGGCGGCGAAATAGATCGCCCTCTGATCGGCTATCGGTCGGTAGCCGTAACAACTGACAAAGAAGGGGCAAAACTTGTTTTGGTGCGTCAAGAAAGGCACTGCGTAGGAGAGAGGCCTGGCAACAGGGGATCGTACCGTTACCCAAGCTATCCGTAGAAAGGGAAGGATTGGCGGACTGACAATCCTGGCTATTGTCGGGCTCCACGGCCCCGACTGGGGAGGATAATCTTGTAACCAAAGATAGGGTTAGGGTTAGGCCAAGGGCGAACCGCCAGCCCCAGGCTAATCGCCCTATCCATGGAAAAGGGAATAGGTTAGGCTTCAACATAGGTATATGCCGGATCTAGCATATCTAGATTGGAATTAGGCGACTGCGACAGTGCCCTGTTTCCAGAAAAATCCCCCGTCAACTAGACTGATTCCCTCAAGACCAGGCGAGAGCGATGCCGATGGCGAATTACCAAAGGCTCACCGGCTACCTGTTCCAACATCCAGGCAAGTTGATCGGGACGCAGCAAATTGCCGTCATTGCGACAACTGCCTAGCCATCGGACCACCACTTCCTGGGGATCGGGGGCCAGAGCTGGTACCGGTAAGGAGTTAGGATCAACAATCTCCATGGTATAAAGTAGCGGGCGTAGGTCAATGGTTTGGGACCGACCAGACTTAGTCACCTTCACCCAGGGCAGGGTATCTATAGCCAGCAGACCGGTCACCCAGTCCTGCCAGGGGGGACTGGGATGGGGGTGGCTATCGGCGGCCAGTCGCAGATAGTACTCAGCCTGTTCCAGCACTTTAGTAGCCGACGGGCCCTCTAGAGGCACCTCCACCACCGTGTAAAGGGGAATTTCATCGGGAAGTTGGGCCGCTAGGCGCTGGCGGAAAGACTCTGGATCAATGGGCCGCTTCAGCTCAAAGTCAACCACCTCTGCCGTACTGGTCACCCCCAGGGGCAGGGCGTTAGCCGGTGCTACCCGGGGACCGGGATGAAAACCACCGGTAAAGGAAATGGGTAGACTGGCCCGACGCAGAGCGCGATCGAAGAGACGCATTAAATCAAGGTGACTAATGAGCGCCATGGACCCCAATTTCCCCAGGGTAAGGCGCAGGCGCTGTACCCTGGTGTGATCGGGCTGAGGGTGGCCGACAAAATCAGGAATCGGGAGCGGCGGGACGACTCGATTATGGCCCAGATCAGGACCACAAACCCCGCAGTGGGAACAGCCATCAAAGGAACAGTCAGGTACGGTAACCGCCTCCAGGGCTCGCTGTAGATCTTGCTGCAGCCAGGCCTTGTCAATTCCTGTATCGAGGTGATCCCAAGGCAGGGGGGCGTCCAGATCGGACCATTGCTGATCGGTGTTACCGTTCCACTCGCCCTGATCAACCTGGCGATATTTCCAGGTTAAACCGGCCTCATCAATGGCCTGGGACCAGGCTTGAAAGGCTCTATCCAGATTCTCCCACCAGGCATCCATACCCGCCCCCAATTCCCAGGCCCGCCGTACCACCGCCCCTAAGCGGCGATCGCCACGACCAACAAAATCCTCCATGGCAGAAATCCGCACATCGGTAAAGTTCACCTTAGCCCAGCCCATTGACTTAAAGGCGCCTCGCAATAGGGCTTGCTTACGCTGAAATGCTTGAGTGGAAACCGAATGCCACTGAAAAGGTGTGTGGGGCTTGGGGGTAAAGTTGGAAATGGTGATATTAAAGGAAAGGGACTTCCGTCCCTTGATATAACAAGCTTGGCGCAGCCACCGAACCGTTTCTGCAATACCTAGCACGTCCTCGTCGGTTTCCCCCGGCAGGCCAATCATAAAGTAGAGCTTAACCCGGTCCCACCCCTGTTCGTAGGCGGTTTTAATACCCCGGAGTAACTCTTCATTAGTCAGCCCTTTGTTAATAATGTCTCGCAGGCGCTGGGTACCTGCCTCTGGTGCAAAGGTCAGACCCGTAAGGCGGGTGCCACCGACGATGTGGGCAATATTTTCATCGAAGCGGTCTACCCGCTGACTGGGCAGTGACAGGGAAATATTCTCGTCCTTGAGACGATTTTTGATCTCCACCCCCACCGCTGGCAGCGCCAGGTAATCAGAACAACTAAGGGAGAGCAGAGAGAACTCGTCATAGCCGGTTTTGCGCATACCGGCTTCGATTGCTTCAATCACTGCCTCCGGTTCCACATCCCGGGCTGGACGGGTCAACATGCCAGGCTGGCAAAAACGGCAGCCCCGCGTACAACCCCGCCGAATTTCCACCGTTAAGCGATCGTGGACGGTTTCCACGTAGGGAACCAAACCCATCGCATAGGCGGGCATGGGGGTAGCCACCCGGCGCAGAATCCGATCAGGGACGTCAGGTCGATTAGGCTGCACCGATCCATCTCCAGCCATGGTGTAAAAACGGGGTACGTAGACCCCTGGTACCTGGGCTAGATCTAGGAGTAGGGCTTCCCGGGTTAAGCCAGCAGCCTTACCTTCCTCTACAACCAGGCCGATTTCAGGTAACAGTTCCTCGCCATCGCCCAGGGCAATGAAGTCAAAGAAGTCGGCGTAGGGCTCGGGGTTGGAGGTGGCGGTTTGGCCACCAGCAAAAATTAAGGGCCAGGATGGGGCCCTATCGGCTAGGGGCTCAGCCCGTTCTTGCCAGGTTAGGGGAATACGGGCCAGGGAAAGCATTTCAAGAATATTGGT
>JBMOHM010000026.1:0-36454 GCA_049317845.1 Nodosilinea sp.
CTGCCAGGCATCCTCAGCGGCCTCTGCCTGGTAACTGTAGCGTTGGTCGCAAAAAAATCCATGGCCCGCACCAGGATAACGAAAGATCCGGTGGGGAATACGGTAGCGGGTCAGGGCGGCTTCTATTTGATCTACCTCCTGCAAGGGAATGAGGGGATCGGTTTCCCCGAAAAAGCCATAGAGGGTACCCGTAATTTGGGGAGTCAGGCTCAGGGTCGGATCACCCCCACCCGGAGTCATCCTAGTCAGACCAGCTCCGTAGAAAGCGGCGGTAGCCTTAATCTCAGGTAGGGTGGCGGCCAGATAGGCAACATGGCCACCAAAGCAAAAGCCAATGCAGCCAACTCCTTTGGGTTGTACCTGGGGGCTGTGATGGAGATAGGCGATCGCCGCCTGGATATCGCTGAGCAACTGATCGGCCCGAGTCCCCTCTTTATACTGGCGTCCCATGGCCAGATCGGCTTCGCTGTAGCCCACCTCAAAATTAACTACCTGACGATGGTAGAGGTGGGGAGCAATAGCCACGTAGCCCGCTGCCGCCAGGCGATCGGCCACATCGCGAATATGGCGGTTAACACCAAAAACCTCCTGAAGCACCACCACCCCAGGACAGGGCCCCTCTGTAGAAGGTTGGGCCAGATAGGCGGGAATCTCTAGATCGGGACTGGCCAGCGTAACCGTGGTGGTTTGAATGGGTAAGGAAGTCATGACTATGGCCTGAACTGCAGTGATGGGTCTCTTTTTAACTTAACCCCTAATCTTCCCTTGTACACTAGGGGCGATGAGGGGAAGGCTTTCTCCCACCCTGACCGCCAGCCAGAAGGCCTAGCCGGTGGAGGCTTGTACCGATCAACGCTGTCCTAAGGGTTCTGGCCAAAGCTATAATTTTTGTTTAGGGGTAGAGTTGTCTACAATGCGTCCTCAGGTTGCCCTAGTCTAGAGGTAGGATGATTCAGTTTCACATTCAGCCAGATAGCGAGATTCCCTCATCGACCCAGCTCTACAGTCAGATCTGGTTTGCCATTGCTTCGCGCCAGTATCCACCGGGTTATCGCTTGCCCAGTACCCGCCAGTTAGCCACCTATACCGGCTTACACCGCAACACCATCAGCAAGGTCTATCGCCAGCTTGAAGAGGCGGGAGTGGTGGAGGCAATTCCGGGGTCGGGTATCTATGTGCGGGCCCAGGGAACAACCGAGAGTGCCCGCCCCCAGTCTGCCCTATGGCAGGAATTTACCCAGGCGCGGGGAGTGGTGGAAACGGCTTTAGATGAACTGCTACACCAGGGCTGCTCCCTGCACCAGGCTAGAGAACTCTTTTTAGGGGAAATTGACTGGCGGCTACGCTGTAGTGCCCGGGTGCTGGTGACGGTTCCCCGGCAGGATATTGGGGCTGGTCAACTGATTGCTCGGGAACTGGAAAGTGCCCTGCAAATTCCCTTACAGCTGGTGCCCCTGGAGGAGTTAGAGCAGGTGTTATCCCAAACCCGGTCGGGCACGGTGGTAACCAGCCGCTACTTTATCAACGAAGCGGAGGCGATCGCGGCCCCCAAATCGGTACGGGTGATTGCCGTCGATATCTACGACTACAAAAAAGAACTGGCGATGTTGAAGGAGTTACCCAAGGGAGCCTGCCTGGGTATCATCAGCCTCAGTACAGGCATTCTAAGGGCAGCGGAGGTAATCAGCTACAGTCTCCGGGGCGACGACATTCTGATCATGACTGCCCAAACCGAAGATGCCTATAAACTCAACACCCTGGTCCATAGCGCCCAAACCATTCTGTTGGATGATGCCAGCCTGCCGGCGGTTAAGCAGGCGATCGCCCAGGCCCGGGAAGATTTAATTCGCCCCCCCCAACTGATAGTTTGCAATACCTATATTGGGGAAAAGTCTATCCGCACCCTCAAGCAAGAACTTGGCCTGGATTAGACAGGCCGGGACGAAGGGGCTGCTCCGGGTAAGGGAGCAGCCAGGGGATTAGAAGGGTCTAGGTTACCCACCGCTCTAGTCAGTGATGGTGATGGTGACCATGGCCAGGGTGGTCGTGGTCATGGTGATGAACATGACTCGACTCGGTGACCCTGGATTGAGCCGCCGCCAGAGCTGGATTAACGGCTAGGGCAGTGGTTGCCAACAAATCACCAATGAATTTATCCGCCCAGCCTGCGGCCATGGCCAGAAAACTGGGGTTGTCATTCACACAGGGCATTTGCACGTAGGTGACCTGGGGTCGCTGTCGCCGCAGGCTGGCAATAATGTGTTCTACATCCAGCAGGGTTTCGTGGTTTTCGGTGGCAAAACCAATGGGCATAAACAACAGGGCGGTAGCACCCAAATCAATTAAGTTGCGGGCCGCCAGACTGGCATTGGGCTGGGTCCATTTAATCAAAGGAGTATCGTGATTGAGCCAGCCTACGGAAATCAGTGGGTACTTATGGATCAGGCGATCGCGCACCTGGTCGTAAAGTTTTTGGCTTTCGTCGATACCAGAGGTAAAGCCTTTGGCCTCGAAGGGACAGCCATGGTTCATCAGTACGATGCCAATTTGGGAAGGTAAATGGGCTACCGCCAGGTGACTGTTAATCTTCTCTTCTACCAGATCTACCAATAGATCGATATAGTCCGGGGCATTAAAAAATGAAGGGATATAGCGCATCCCCGTCACCCAGTGCTGGCTACCATCCATCAACTGGGCCAAGGCGGCGTTCACCTGTTCCACCGCAATACCACTGGTAAAAATAGAATCCACCACCAGCAGGGGATAGATCAGCAGCTTATCGTAGCCCTCCTGCTTCACCTGGGCTAACACCTGATGGGGTAAAAAGGGCTGACAAAAGTTAAAAGCCTTAAATACTTTTACCCGATCGCCCCAACGCTGCTGTAGATGGGTTTCAATACCGGCTCGCTGGGCTTCAAAAATGGCATTGTGGGGAGAAATAAAATTACCATGCTGATGCCCCCATTCGTGCAGGTCAAAGGCAGCCAGAATCCGGGCCAGGGGCGGGTAAACCCAGGTAGGCACTGGGGCAAACTTAGCGGTGAGCAATTGCAGAGCCTGCTCGTTGTAGTTGGCAAAGTCATCGTAACTCTCCACTTCGCCATAGCCCATCAGCAAAACGGCCACCCGATTTTCCCTAGGGAAAGCGGGCGGGGTGACAGGAACCTGAAGGCGCTCGGGGGTAGTGACCATACTAGCAACGGGTGAGAGAACAAAATCATCTTCAGGCTAACATCCCCCCGCAGGGGATGATATTAATAAAATAGGAAGGTCTTGAAGGTGACCTTGGATGGATGGAGTGCTATCGGGCTAAAGGACTACCACCCTAATCACAACGGTCAGCTTTACCGGGGTAGGAGGTTGCCAACCGCAGGTACTAACTGCTGCGCCTGCTGCAGGGAGTAATCCGCCAGGGCAGACCAGGCCATCCCTATCACCCGGTCAACCCTAATGTCGTCCTTCATCAGGGCCCACAGCCGCTGCACTTCTTCGGTATGGAGGCGATCATTTTCCGTTAAAGCGAGCAGGATCATGCGCCGCAGGTGTTCCGCTTCCTCTGACATCAGGTAACCCAACCCTAGTCTGGCGGTAGGCAACATATCGAAGTTGGCATCACTGCGGGCAATGGTCAACATATTTTCTAGGCGCTGCCATTGCAACTGACCGTCTTTGAACAGAACCTCCAGAAGCCGCTGCCGCAGGGCTGGGGTTTCCCCCAACAACAGCCGCCGGGCTACGTAGGGATAGGCCACATCAACGATCTTAAAGTCGGGATTGAGGCTCAGGGCTAACCCTTCCTGGGTAACCAGAGAGCGGATAATCAAGGCAAACTTAGCAGGCACCCGAAAGGGATAATCGTACATCAGCTCGGAAAACTGATCGGTGATGGTCTTAAAGTTAAAGTCCCGCACCTTGGCCCCAATGGTGTCCCCCAACACCCGCTGTAGGGCAGGAATAATCGGTTTCAGGTCGGTTTCTGGGGTCAAAAATCCCAGCTTCACAAAGGCCTGGCCCAATCGTTCAAAGTCCTGATTAATCAGGTAAACCACCGCATCCACCAGAGTTTCCTTGGTTTCCTGGTTGAGCTGGTCCATCATACCAAAGTCAATGTAGGCCATCCGGCCATCGGCCATGGCAAACAGGTTGCCGGGGTGGGGATCGGCATGGAAAAAGCCAAACTCCAGAAGTTGCCGCAGTCCGGAGGTAACGCCAATTTCAATCAGGCGATCGCGGTTTAGGTTGGCCGCCGCTATGGTCTCCACATCAATTAACTTACAGCCCTCAATCCACTCCAGGGTGAGGACACGATGGCTGCTGTAGGGCCAATAGATGCAGGGGACTTTGACCGTAACATCGGCTTTAAAGTTTTCGGCGAAACGCTCGGCATTGCGACCTTCGTTGAGGTAGTCAATTTCCTCAAATAGCTTGGTGCCAAACTCATCCACAATCAGGGTCAGGTCATGGCCCAGGTTAAGGGGCAAAAACCGTCCCAACCAGGTGGCGGCCCACCGCATTAAGAACAAATCCCGGCAGATCATGGGGCGCAGGTTGGGTCGCTGCACCTTTACGGCCACCTCCTCCCCAGAGAACAGACGGGCTCGATACACCTGACCAAGGCTAGCAGCCGCCACGGGAGCGGGGGAAATAGAGCTAAAGATTTCCTCGGGGCTGTGGTCCAGTTCCGCCTCGATGATGGCCCGGGCCAGGGGGGTGGAAAAGGGGGGAAGCTGATCTTGCAGCTTGATTAACTCTTCTAGGAAATCCTTACGCACCAGGTCAGGCCGGGTGGAGAGAGCCTGACCCACCTTAATGAAGGTGGGACCCAGGTTAGTCAGTACCTGGCGTAACTGGGCGGCTCGACGAGCCTGGTTCTTTTCTTCCTGGCTAAACCAGCGATCGCTTTGCAGACCCAGTACAAAGGTGCCCAACCACCAAAAAATTTGTAGGATGCGCCAGCCCACGGTCCAGAGTCGCCAACGATAATAGCGAGCTATGAGCAGGGGATCATAGGTTTGAAAAGAACCGGGGTCTGCACCTGTCACCGCACTATCACCTCTAGCTGAAGAATATCGCTTTGATCCGAAGGTCTAGAACCGGCCTAATCCCTAAAGGCCCGGCTTAAGCAGATTTTCTGCCTCACCTTTGCGCCCTTACCCGGGACTCGGGCTATGGTAGGAAAACCATCCATATACCTGGGGTTAGACAGCCTGGATAGCTACCTAAAACTAACCGGGAACCCGCCAACCCCTAGTCCCTTAACCATAGTATAGAAAACTACAAACAACTTTGGACTTCGATTTGAAACATCAGCCCCCTAACCTGCCTCCAGGGAAAAAGAAAATTAATCGCCTGGCTTAGGAAACACCCCCCGTCCTGGTTGCCGTTAGCCCGACCTTAACCAGGGTTTCCTTGAGGAGATCGGCCACCTGCTGCTGCTGTTCCAGCCTGAGCTCCGGAAACATGGGTAGGGAAAGCACCTGATGGGCTGCGGTTTCCGATGCTGGTAAATCCCCCAGTTGGTAGTCCAGATAGCGATAAACGGGTTGCAGGTGTAGGGGCAGGGGATAGTAAACGGCGGTGATTACCCCCGCCTCCCGCAGCAACCGCTGCACCTCATCCCGCTCCCCACCACTGGCGGTTGCTCCGGTGAGTCTCAGGGTGTATTGGTTCCAGACCCCTTGGCCAAAGGTGACCCCCTGGGGACAGACCACCTCCTCGACGGACCGGAAGAGCTGGTGATAATTAGCGGCGATTTGCCCCCGCTGTTGATTCCAGTTGTCCAGGTGGCGCAGCTTAATTTCAAGAATGGCAGCCTGAACCGAATCGAGACGGCTATTAATGCCGATCGCTTCATGGTGATATTTCACCCGACTGCCGTGCTCCCGTAGCATGGTCATGGTGGCAGCCAGGTCACCATCATTGGTGGTAATCGCGCCCCCATCCCCACAACCACCCAAATTTTTGGTGGGGTAAAAACTAAAGCAACCCAGTTGACCAATACTACCCACCTGCTGCCCCTGCCAGCGGGCACCGGTAGCCTGGGCACAGTCTTCGACGATGGCGAGGTGATAGCGGTGGGCTAATGCCAAAATTGGGCCGAGGTCGGCGGGTTGGCCAAAGAGGTGAACGGGCATAATCGCGCGGGTGCGATCGCCAATGGCCGCTTCGAGTTTGGCGCAGTCCAGGGTAAAGCTATCCAGGCTAATATCAACAAATACTGGAGTCGCCCCTACGGCGCTGATTACCTCGGCGGTAGCGATAAAGGTAAAGGAGGGGGTAATCACCTCATCTCCAGGGCCAATGTTGAGAGCCCTAAGGGCTAGGTAGAGGGCATCGGTGCCAGAGTTACAGACAACGCAGTGCTCTGTGCCGACGTATTCCCTAAAGGCGTTAGCGAATGCCCCTACTGTGGGGCCATTAATGTATTGTCCTGAAGCCAGAACTGCCGCCACAGCGGTATTAACATCGGCTTGCAGGGTTTTGAATTGCTCCGTTACATCGAAGGGAGGAATAACAGTCACTCGCGCACACTCGTCTAAGATATAGGCTTAGTTTAGCAGTCAGGGGCATCCCAGCCAGTGACCGATTTTCCTGAGGGAGGGGGGCAACCCTGAGGTCCCCTGGTCTGGCCTCTAATCGCCAGTCCGATCTCTGGCTTCATCAACCACCATCCCTGAAGGAAGTAGTCTTTGACCCAGCATAGTCCGATCGATAACCCAGTGCATGCCCATTGGCTGGATCGATGTTTGGAATTGGCCCGCCAGGGCATGGGACGCACCGCTCCTAACCCTATGGTGGGAGCGGTGGTGGTCAACCAGGGCAAAAAGGTTGGAGAAGGCTTTCATCCTGGAGTTGGCCTACCCCATGCGGAGGTGTTTGCCCTGCAACAGGCGGGCGATCGCGCCCAGGGAGCGACCCTCTACGTTAACCTGGAGCCCTGTAACCACACGGGACGGACCCCGCCCTGTACGGAGGCGATTATGGAATCGGGCATCCGTCGGGTGGTGGCCGGTATGGTTGACCCCGATCCCAGGGTCTCGGGTGCGGGCATTGAGCGACTCAGGGCAGCGGGTATCGAGGTGATCGTGGGGGTAGCCGAGGCAGAATGTCGACGCTTGAACGAAGGCTTTATCCAGCGGGTGACTCGCCACCGCCCCCTGGGTCTCCTCAAGTACGCCATGACTCTAGATGGCAAAATCGCTACCCAGACTGGCCATAGTCAATGGATTACGGGTCCCCAGGCTAGAGCCGAGGTGCATCGCCTACGGGCCCATTGTGACGCCGTCGTGGTGGGGGGTAACACCGTCCGCTGTGATAATCCCAGGCTCACCACCCATGGTTATAGTTCCCGTAACCCCAGGCGCGTGGTCCTGAGTCGCCGCCTTGATTTACCGGAGCAAGCCCATCTCTGGACTACGGAAACGGCCCCTACCCTGGTGTTGACCACCCCGGCAGCGGATCAAAGCCAGGCGCAGAAACTGAGGAACCTTGGGGTTGAGGTGATTATCCTAGATCCCCTCAACCCCCGCCAGGTGACCGAGTACCTTTACCAACAGGGCTGTGCCATGGTGTTGTGGGAATGTGGCGGTAACCTGGCGGCCCAAGCGATCGCCGATCAGGTAATTGATAAAATTTGGGCCTTTATTGCCCCTAAGCTAATTGGTGGTGAACTGGCCCCCACCCCCCTCGGCAATCTGGGTATTACCCACATGGCACAGGCGATCGGCCTGCAGGCCCTAACCTATCGCTCCATAGGAGAGGATTGCTTGATTGAAGCCTACCTTAACTATAGCCTTGGTCAGGGTGCCGGGAACCCGATGGATCGATCCAATAATCCCAGCTCTGGCTAGTTGTTGATTTATAGCTATGCCTAGTCGTTGATAGCTACCGATGCCTGCCTATCTAGTTGGGTGGCTGCTAACAACTGTTCCCGCAGGTCGGGAATAAAGGCAATAACCCGACTCCAGTTAGCAATTTGGGGACTGATCGGCATGGTAAAGTAGCGCTTTCCCGCCTCTAAAATGACGTTTTCAAAGGTTTCTAGAATACTCTCTTCCTGGTGGCGATCGTAGGTTATGCCATTCATTTTAGCATCGATAAAATACTGACGAATATAGTCCTGACCACGACGCCTAAATTTGATTTTCAAAGCATGGATATGGTCCATGGTGATAACTACTTGCTCGATTTCGGTCAGGGTTCTTAAAAGAGCGTATAGGATATCTAGAGCCATTTTCTGTAAGCCGTTGTCCATAGTAGAACCCAGGGCTTGATGTTTATGATCAAAAACGCCTAAATCTATCTGGGAAATTCGTTTTTGCGAAACATTGCGATAAATTTCTGCCAGCAGCTCAATTTCTAGTCCCCAGTTATTAGGAATTCGAATATTTAAAGATAAATCCCTGGTTAAAGCCATCTCACCTGACAAAGGATAACGAAAAGACTGGAGATAGATAAGATATTTATGGGGTCCAAAAATATCAATCAGACAATCTAATATGGGAGACAAAAAGAGTCTCATAACTCGTCCGTTTAAACTGCTAGAGTTGCTTCCGATGCGAGCGTAGTAGGCCTTATTAAAGTTAATATTAAAATCCTTTTCTAGCAAGGGAAAAATTAATTTCAAAGGATAGGATTTATCATAGGTAATAATATCAGCATCATGAATAACAATCATATCAGCTAGGAGTGAAGCAATTCCTAGTCCTAGCCAAACTGCCTTTCCCTTTCCTTCTACAGCCAAAGAATAAAAGCCTTGATTTTCCAAGGTTTTTAATATTTCTCTAATCCTTGGACTCTGTTGCCATAGAACTGTGATTCGTTGGGGTAGCAGCCTGAAAAAATTAATTACCTTTTTATACTGATCATAGGTTTCTGCATAGAGAACGATAATGATATGATCGATAAAGCTACAGGTTTCCAAAGCAGAACAGATAGTTCTGAAGGCAGACCTTTCTAACTCCTCATACAAGCAAGGTATTAAAACGGCATTAATCTTTTCTTGCTTAGTCTTTGTCAAGCTAGATTCTAATGCAATTGGATCTAGACTAAAATCATGGATAGTTATAATCTGCTCTTGTTTTTGATCCATTGCAATATATCTATTTTCTTGGTGATCTCAGTACTATAATATATAGTCTGTCATGAAAGTGGCTTGTTAGTATATTTTGAAGGGCAGCGGTAAAGACATGGATCTATCCGTGGCTATAGAGCCTGTAGTCTTAATTACAGGGGGTGCAAAACGAATTGGTAAAGCAATAGCTTCACTGCTCCACGAGCATGGGTTTAATGTAGTTATTCACTTCAATCAATCCCAAATTGAAGCAGAAAATTTTGTAAAACAACTCAACCAAAAACGGCCTAATTCTGCTAACGCTATTCAAGCAGATTTGACCAACTCTCTTGCCACCCAAGAACTTACCGATGCTATCAATTCCTATTGGGGAAGGCTGGATGGAATTGTCCATAACGCCTCTTTGTTTGAACCGACTCAATTACTAGAGTCGAGCCTTGAGAGCCTCTCGAATCAGTGGGATAAACTTCATAATTGCCATAGTAAGACTCCTTTTTTTCTGGCGCAACTTGCCTTCAAGCTTTTTCCAGAGTCCTTTCGATTTATGATCAACCTATGTGACATCTACGCGACTATTCCTCTCCGTCACTATCCTATCTACAGCATTTCTAAGGCGAGTTTGGTCATGGTCACCAAGACCCTGGCGAAGGAATTGGGGCCAAGGGTGAGGGTTAATGCTATTGCCCCTGGCTTAATTTTATTACCCGATGGCCAACCTATGGATGCTCAGACCGCCGATCGCATGGCACAAAGAACCTGTCTCTCGGGTATCGGTGAGCCGATAGATATTGCTAAGACCGTTTTATTCCTGGCTCGGGATGCCAACTATATAACTGGGCAGGTAATTACCGTAGATGGGGGCCGTACTCTATTTTGTTAATTTTTAAACTTTGACCTCAGTGACAAATACACGCATACTCAAAACCAGGCTGGGTGTCCTGGACTTTACCCAAAATAAAACCCATGTGATGGGAGTCATTAACCTATCTCCCGACTCTCAGCAAAAACATACCATAGCCCACAGCCCAGAGGAAGCCTTAACCATGGCCAGGGCTTACCGTGGGTGGGGAGCAGATTTAATTGACCTGGGAGCCCAGTCTTCCCACTATGAAAACCAACTATTAACTCCCCAGACAGAGATTGAACGCCTTCTTCCTGCTTTGAAACTACTCGTTGAAGAGGAATTTATTGTTTCTGTAGATACCTGGAAGCCAGAGGTGGCAGCCGCTGCTCTCGAACATGGGGCTGCTGTAATTAACGATACCAGTGGACTGACCCAACCGCAGATGGTGGAGGTTGTCAAGCAATATAATTGCCCGGTTATTCCGGTCTATGTGGAGGCTAAGAATCCTCTAGAGGTAAAGGAACTGAAGATTGAAGATAACAAGGCTCAAAAAACGATTGAGGTATTAGAGGCACGATTGCAAGACTTTCAACAACACGGTATCGAGCAGCTGATTCTAGATCCGGGGATCGCGATTAATTACCAGGTTGACTACCTGGCTTATACTCGACAACAGTTAGCCATTATTCGAGATACGCCTCTATTTAAACAACTCAACTATCCTGTGCTCATTCCTATTCCTCGGAAAAAACCTGGCTTGAACTGGGTGGCAGCCTATATCACTTTAGCTATTGAGTACGGTGCAGACCTGATTCGGGTACACGATGTTGAACTAGCTACCGATTTGGTTCGGTTGCTAAGCTAGCGCCTACAGGTATCACCAGGATGTCCATCGACTACCCCCAGATGATTGCCATCCCATTAGCCATTGGTTTGGTTGCTTTCCTCTACTCCTCCGTCGGTCATGGTGGCGCATCAGGCTATATTGCGGTGATGACGCTCTGTGGCTTTACCACCGAGCTGATCAAGCCGACCGCACTCCTCCTTAATATTCTGGTCGCCACCATTAGTACCCTGCAGTTCTGGCGATCAGGGCACTTCTCCTGGAGTCTATTCTGGCCCTTCGCCCTGCTCTCTGCCCCTGCCGCCTTTGTAGGCGGTTACCTGCCCTTAGCACCGTCCATCTTCAAGCCCCTAGTGGGAGTCGTCCTGATTTTTTCCGCCCTCCGGTTGTTCTTGCGGCGCGGCGACCCAGCAGAGGTTAGCCCCCCGAGGTCGTCAACAGCCCTGGTAGTAGGGGCTGGTATCGGCTTTTTATCCGGTCTTACAGGCACAGGGGGAGGAATTTTCCTAACCCCACTCTTGTTGTTCCGTGGTTGGGCACAGACGCGATCGGCAGCGGCGGTTTCGGCATTATTCATCCTTGTTAATTCAACTGCCGGACTGGTGGGCTATTTCAGTAGTGGTCAGTCCATCTCGTCCTTGCCATGGAGGTTGGCGATGGCTGCGGTAGTCGGCGGCATAGTCGGTTCACAGCTAGGCAGTCAGCGTTTTCCAGTTCGTACCATCTCGCTAGTGCTGTCACTGGTACTTATCATCGCAGGCTCCAAACTGATTTTCACCCGATGAGCATGGGACCTAACCAGTACCATCATTAAAGAAGGTTAGGCAGGTGACAAACCTCCCTAACCACCGCTCAACTCCATCAGTGGCACCTTAGTATGTATAGCAGTCCCCAGTCCGGTTAGGACAAGACGGCTTACCAGGGGGACGTCTGGCCTGCCTCCGCTGCGTTGTGCGGGATTCATGACCCATTGTGGCTCAGGGAGATGATCGCGGTGTGCCGTTTCAGTTATTTGGTGTTCCCCATTGGAGCGCGTTGGGATGTATTCTGCTGCTGAATAAAGAGATCAGATGAGTTGGGATTAGGAGCCATCAAGCATCGGAGTCTGGATAGGTCCTGGCTGTCTCCGTCCCTATTCAAGGTGGCTAGGGAGCAATTTGGGGACCCTTCAGTCTGATCCTAAAGGTCCCCGACAGGATAACCCTCTAGCGATCGCCTAAAACAGGGTTAGCAAATACACTAAGGCAAACAGGACAATCCAGACCACATCAACAAAGTGCCAGTAGATTTCTGCCATTTCGGGACCGGTGTGGGTCAGGTCGGTGTAATGATTGGGCCGCCGCGATCGCCACAACACTCCCAAAATCAGCAGCAGACCAATAAACACATGGAGACCATGGAAGCCGGTCATCAGATAAAAGCAGTTACTGAACAGGTTAGTGGTGAGGCCGTACCCCAGGTTCATATACTCATAGACCTGCCCCACTAGAAACACCGCTCCCATGGCCACCGTAATGCCAAACCAAAGCCGTAACCCCGCCAGGTCATTTTTTTTGATGGCCTTGGTGCCCAGGTTAATTACCCAACTGCTGGAAACCAGAATTACCGTATTAATGGCGGGTAGCAGCAGTTCTACTTCAGTGTCCTCTGGCGGCCACTGGGCAATGGCGCTGCGAAACACTAAGAACACCGCAAAGAAGCCACAAAACATTAGAAATTCTGAGGCTAAAAAGGTAAGCAATCCCACTACGCGCAAATCCTGATGGTTTTCTCCATGGGCGGCGCTGGGGGGAGTCGAGTCGAGGGTAGTTTGCATAGGGCAAAGGGGGTAGGGGCAAACAAAAGGGGGGATTGAAGCCTTGACAGAGGGAACAGGCTGGGGGAATTAGGTTGAACTAACCCGATCGCCTTCAGTCTCCAGTTGATCCCTACCATAGTCGTAGGGTGGCCGGGTCACCACCGGCAGGACCTCCCAATTTTCAATGATCGGAGGTGAAGCGGTAGTCCACTCCAGGGTCAGCGCGTTCCAGGGGTTAGGACCGGCCAGGGGGCCTTTGATCCAGCTCCAGATAATGTTGATGTAAAAGGGGATCACTGACACCGCCAAAATGTAGGCCCCCAGGGTGACCAGCTGATTCAGTCCGGTAAACTGGGGATCGTACATGGCTACCCGGCGGGGCATGCCCTGCATTCCCAACTGGTGCATGGGGGTAAAGGTGAGAATAGTGCCAATAAAGGTTAGGACAAAATGTACCTGGCCCAGTCGCTCATTCAGAAAACGTCCGGTCATTTTAGGAAACCAGTGGTATACCGCCGCATAGACGCCAAACACCGATCCCCCAAACAAAACATAGTGAAAATGGCCGACTACGTAATAGGTATCGTGGACATGGATATCAAAGGCAGAGGCCCCCAGGGTGACACCGCTGAGGCCGCCGAAAACGAACATAGAAAGTAGGCCAACGGCAAACAGCATGGCGCTGGTATAGCGAATCTTGCCACCCCAGAGGGTGGCTACCCAACTGAAGATTTTGATACCCGTAGGCACCGCCACAATCAGAGTAGAAATGGTGAAGAAAATCCGCATCCAGGGAGCGGTACCGCTGGTAAACATGTGATGTACCCAAACAAACAGGCCCACCAGGCAGATGGTCATGGAGGAATAGGCGATCGCCTTATAGCCAAAAATAGGCTTACGGGCATGGACTGGAATAATCTCCGACATGATCCCGAAGATCGGCAGGATCATTAAATAAACGGCGGGATGGGAGTAGAACCAGAACAAATGCTGGTACACCACCACATCACCCCCCCCTTCAGGTTTATAGAAGGAGGTGCCAAAGTTGATGTCAAACAGCAGCAAGATCATACCAGCCGCCAACACCGGGGTAGAGAAGAGGGCCAGGGCGGCGGTGGCGACCATGGCCCAGCAAAATAGGGGTAACTGACCCCAACCTAAACTGGGAACCCGCATTTTCCAGATGGTGACCAGAAAGTTAACGGACCCTAAAATAGAGGAGGTTCCCAGCAGCAGAATCACCAGAATCCAAAGGGTTTGAGCCGTATTAGCGGTAATTTCACTGAGGGGCGGATAGGAGGTCCAACCGGCCTGGGCGCCACCGAAGAAAAAACTGGCCAGCAAAAGGGCTCCAGCGGGAGGAATTAACCAGAAAGCCAGGGCATTCAACTTAGGAAAGGCCATGTCCCTGGCCCCAATCATGAGGGGAATCAAATAATTACCAAAGCCCCCGATCGCCGCTGGAATAATCCAGAGGAAGATCATAATGGTTCCGTGGTTAGTCAAAAACGCATTGTAGAGATTAGGGTTGATAAAGTCAGAATCCGGGGTAGCCAACTCCGTGCGCATGAGGACGGCCATAAAGCCGCCCACCAGATAAAAGATGAAGGCAGATACCAGGTATTGGATACCAATCACCTTATGGTCAACGTTAAAGGTGAAGTAGTCGTACCACTTCCAGCGATCGGGATGACCATGGCCGGAGGCGGGAACTGAAGAATGAATAGGCAAGTCTGCTGAGGTCATGGTTGGGGTATGTAAAAAATACTGAAAAAAAGGTTGATAGACTGTTTTGGGTTATAGATATCGCCAGGCTTAAGGGTGGGGAGGGGAGTCAAAACCCTTAGATGGAATTGATTTATCAAAGTCCTATCTCGGTAGGAGTTCTGACCCCAGCCGTGCTTCTGATGGTTGCAACGACTGCACCCCTCCCCAGGCAATGGTTAGGGCTTAAGCTGCTGAGTTAACTGAACAACTTAATGGGGAGCGATCGCGATCTGATTCGCGATACGGCTCAAATGGTTTGGGTGATGCTGTTCTGGAGCCAGAGCCAGAGTTGAAGCGGCTTCAGGGGCCTGGGCTAAACGACTATTTACCCAGGCCTCGTAATCCGTTTGAGAATGGACAATCACCTGGGTGCGCATACCGCCGTGGTAAGCCCCACACAGTTCAGCACAGACCACGGGATAGGTGCCTTCGCGGCTAGCCACAAAGCGTAACTCCGCCGGTTGTCCCGGCAGGGCATCCTGTTTCAGCCGGAACTGAGGCACCCAGAAGGAATGAATCACATCCTGGGCTTGAATCAGGAGCTGCACATCCCTGCCGACCGGTATATGCAGCTCGCCGTCGACGATACCCGTATCGGGGTAGCGAAAGATCCAGGCGTATTGCATACCGGTAACATTCACCGTTAGATCGGGAGTCTTACCCTCTTCCTGGGGGGTAGCCCCAAACCCATAAACCTGGACCTGGGAATAAACATCGTCGCCCTGGGCCAATAAATTAGAGGGAACATCGACAATGGCTGTTTGAGGAGCCTGGGCCACCATAGTGCCATGGTGATGGTGTCCACCGGGAGAAAAGCCTCCCATTTCCTGAAAGACAACCACGCTATAGAGACTTAAACCCACCACAATAATGGCTGGAATAGCAGTCCAGAATGCCTCTAGGGGTAGATTTCCCTCAATCGGTAGGCCATCGGTTTCATCCCCCTTACGGCGGCGGAACCGAATTAAGGAATAGACGATCGCGCCCTGTACCACTATAAAAAGAGCGGTACCAATGGTAACCATGACATTAAACAACTGGTCTACCAAGGGAGCCTGTTCCGAGGCTTGCTCGGGCAAAAGATGATTATTTTGGCCAAACCAAAGGCTAATCAGGGTAACCCCAATACCAATAACGAGGGTCCACAACGGGGCTGGAATCTGTTGCATAGCCAATCTCCACCAGGGCGCCTAAAAGTTTTTGCGTCGGGAGGTGTTAATGTCTCTCGAAGCATTTGACCTGGATTTTCCTCTCAGTATCCTAAAACCGAAACCTTAAAAAAGGCAGAAAACTTTCGATTTACTTCAACTGTGCTCGGTATTGAGGTGGGGGAATATAAATTTTTATGGGAATTTAAAGTCGGAATCAGAGCCTATGGAAGACCATGGCGATTCTATAACCTTGATCAGCCCACTGAGAGCCGAGTTGATCGGTGAAAGCCAAGCTTGGAAAGGCTTTCTGGCCCGACTCCACCCCCTTGTCCATAGCTACGGCTAAAAGGTAAAGCTTAAAAACCAGGGTACAAAATTATGGGTTTTAGCGATCTCCTTGAGATCTGGGTAAAATCTACCCAGAGAAGAGCCTGGTGCGTCCAGGTCTAAACCTTGAAAATTGGTTGAAATCTTGTTTTTAAGGTAGTTCGACCTGGGTTACACCAGTAAAGAGGTGCTCAATTTGGGTCGGTCTACTATCTGCCGTGGTTTACCTATGAGTTTTTCCCCTAATTCCGTTGCTGATTTATGGAGTTCTGGCCAACAAGATTTGACTCCAGAGCATGCTAGCCGGGATCTGGAGTTCCTGCAGGCGACCCTGGTCAGGGCAAGAGAAAGCGACGACCACCAGACTCAGATCCTGATTCTCAAGAAGTTGGCCACCCTGTATAGAAAGCAGGATCAGGAGTATCAGGCGATCCCTTGCATTGAAGAGGCTCTAGCCCTTGCCCTCGAACATGGCTATCGGCAGCAAGTTTACCACTGTCATCGCCAGTTGAGCGCCCTTTACAAAGCCTGCCATAACTTTGAGGCTGCCCTCAATCACCTAGAAGCAGCGGAGGCCATAGGGTCAGAGTTGTTGTATCCAGATATTCTTCCACCCCAGAACCAGGGAAGTGGCGCAGCCTGGGCAAATGGTACTTTTCCAGTATCCTCCTCCCGCTCAGACTACCAGGTTCTGCAGGTACCCCTGTTATTTCGCAACATTGTTGAGCAGGCCCAGATTGGGGTGGCAATTTTTCAAGAAGGCAGCATTGTCTATTGCAATCGCTGTTTTCAAAACTGGTTGGGTTTTTCGATGACCCAGTATCAGCCGATACGACTAGAAGAGATCTTAATAAATTTAGATTACCAGGACCTGTTGGCCTGTCGGGGACAGTCAACGACCCAGATAGGTGAGTTATGCCAGAGTGAAAAACAACTCAAAGGTCACGACGGACAGGTGATTGATATTGAATTCCATGCCTCGGTGATTGAGTTTAACTATCGTCCCGCAGTGCTGACCTTTATGCGCAACATCACCGAGCGCAAACAAATGGAAAATCATTTGAAAGCCTCAGAGGCTCGCTATCGCAGTCTATTTGACCATGTTCCCCTCGGTCTCTGTCGGTTTAGCCCCGAAGGAGACCTGCTAGACGCCAATCCTGCCCTGGTGCATATGTTTGGCTTTAGCGATCGCGCCTCCTTTCTGGTGGCCAATCCCCTGGTTCACTCCACCGCCAGTCGGAAGTCCTGGCAAAACTGCCTGAACCAGGTGGGTATGGTCAAGCACTGTGAGCTAGAACTTTGCCGCCGGGATGGCCCGACACTGTGGATTCGAGTTAGTGCTCGAGCGGTTACTGACACCGCGGGGGAGGTCGCTTACTACGAAGGGGCCATAGAAGACTTCACCGAAATTCGGGCAGCCCAGGTAGCGCTGCAGGAGCTGGCTATTCGAGACTCCCTCACCCATGTGTATAATCGCCGCCACTTTTTCGAAGTCACCCAGCGAGAAATGGCCAGAGCCAAACGGTTTAATCGATCCCTGACGCTCCTACTAATTGATATCGATCACTTTAAGATCATTAACGACACCCACGGCCATCTAATTGGGGATCAGGTACTGCGGGATGTGGTACTACGCCTCAAAGGTAATCTACGCGAGAGTGATATTTTGGCCCGTTATGGGGGTGAAGAGTTTATCGTACTGATGCCGGAAACCAACCAGACCGATGCCTGGTGCGGGGCTGAACGGTTGCGTCGGGTAATCGCTGAAAGCCCCTTTGTGACCGCTGATAGCTCCCTGGAGGTCACCATTAGCCTGGGGGTAGCCAGCTGGATGCCCAGATCCGACACCCCTATGCCGACCCTCGAAAGCCTAACTAACCGGGCCGACCAAGCTCTATTGCGGGCCAAGCAGGAAGGCCGCAACCGCACTAAAATCGCTGACTAGAACTCACCCAGGGCCTCACCCTAACTGGCAATGTAGCCATGCATAGCTGACTTACGCCGCCGCAGGTGCTTGAGGGCTTGCTGCTCGAGCTGACGCACCCGCTCCCGACTGATATTCATGCGGTTACCAACCTTGGCCAGGGACAGCTCTTTACCATCCTCCAGGCCATAGCGGAGGGAAATGACTTCCTTTTGTTGAGGGGTGAGTTCCGCCAGCAAGCTGCGAATATCTTGTTTAAGGGACTCTTGGGCTGTAAAGGTTTCAGGGGAAATGCCGTCGTCCTCTAATAGCTCCTGTAGCTCCGTATCCTGGTTGTCGCCAATCCGCACATCCAGGGAAACTGGCTGCCGCGCCATCACCAGAAACTCGCGAATTTGCCTGGGCTCCAGCTCTAGTTCTTCACCAATTTCGGCGGCGTTAGGACTGCGTCCCAGCTTTTGGGATAGTTCCCGCTGGACTCGCTTAATTTTATTCAGCTTTTCTGTGATGTGAATGGGTAGACGAATGGTGCGGGCCTGCTGGGCAATGGCGCGGGTAATGGCTTGACGAATCCACCAGTAGGCGTAGGTGGAAAACTTATAGCCCTTGGTGGGATCAAATTTTTCTACCCCTCGTTCTAAACCCAGGGTACCTTCCTGGATCAAGTCCAGAAACTCCAGGTTGCGCTTCTGATATTTTTTAGCGATCGCCACGACCAGGCGCAGATTGGCCTCGATCATCTTGCGCTTGGCCCGCTCTCCCTGACCTACCTGCTTGGTTAACTGTTCCTCGGTAATTTCAGCCGCCTTGGCCCACTCGACCAGGGAAGGCTGGTGCTGCAGGGTAAGGGCCAGTTGTTCCTTCAGCTCCAGTAAAGACATATAGGTTTGCACCTGCTTACCAAAAATAATTTCTTCTTCGTGGGTAAGTAGGGGAACCCGACCGATCTCGTGCAGATAGGTGCGAACGGCATCAGCACTGTAGAGGGGCTTGGGATTTGATAATCGAGTTTTAGAATTTGACATGGCTTAACTTCACCTCCACTGACAATGCTAAGAACACCTGACGAAAAGACTTGAATAGAACCGATGGCACCAGGGCACACCGCTTACATCTCTTCTGGGTCAAAAAAATGAAATACCCCTAACTCCTCGCCTGGGGATGGGCTTCTATCCTGCCTTCATGCTGTAGATTGGACAGCTGAGGCCTACCTCACGATAGATTTAAAGATCCTGGAAAGAAGGCTAAATTCCCCTGCAATCAGGTAAATAGCCCTTGTTCTACAAAATGGATGATCACGATGCCCTGCACCTCCCGATCTACGGGAACAATTGTACTGCCAGGGTTATGGGGCGTAAAGCCCTGTATGACCCTGGTGAACTTTAATGACGCTGCTCGAGTTGTTTTTGTTTCTGACTATCAATTATTGAAAACGTAAGCCTTCGGGTCTGCATCCCATGATTCAATTTAGTCTTTCTCGAGGACCTTATCCTGGATATCGAGAAAAGTCTTTAACATCCTTATTATCAGGGTTAACTTTAATTTAGAAATAGGGCTTACCCGACTGGAAAACCGTACCCTTAGGCCTCCACCAGTTCTCGGAACCAGTTATCACTCCAGAGGGCGTCAAAGGCGGGCTCGGTGCGAGCTTCTTCCCTGTAGGCGGAGTCCAACCGAACCGCCTGCTGGAGAGCCTCCAGAGCAACATCAACCTGGCGCTGGAAGGCGTAGCAAATGGCCTTGTTATAGTGGGCTCTGCCATAGTCGCTATCTAGACCGATGGCCTTGTCGAAGCTCTTAATGGCTTCTTCGTCCTGGCCTAGCTTCACCAAGGCTAAGCCCCGATTATCCCAGGCTTTAGCACTGTCGGGGTTAAACCGTACCGCCTTGTCAAGGGAAGCTAAAGCCTCATCGTAGCGTTCTAATTCAAGCAAGGAAAGACCGCGATTGAGCCAGGCAATGGCATCGTTAGCTTGCACGGCTACGGCCCGATCAAAGGACTGGAAGGCTTCCTCATGGCGTTGCAAAATACCGTAGGATACGCCCCGATTAACCCAGGCTTCGTGGTACTCAGGGTTAATGACTAAAGCCTGATCAAAGGCATCAATGGCCTCTTCTCGCCGCTTCAATCGGCTCAGGATCATCCCCCGATTCAGCCAGACCTTGGCATCTTCAGGGGTCAGGGCGTTGAGTTGATCAAATATACCCAAGGCCTCTTCCGGTCGCCGCAGTTCCCGTAGTAGTAACCCCTTTTGGTAGAGGGCCAGACTATGTTTAGGGTTAAGGGTGAGCAGCCGGTCCAGGGAAGCCAAGGCGGCTTCTAGTTGGTCTAGAGACTGTTGAGCCTTAGCGCGACTCAGCCAGAGATTAATATTGGCCGGTTGAATCTCTAGGGCCCGGTCGTAGTCGGCCAGGGCCAGACCATAATCACCACTGGCAAGATGGCGATCGCCGCTCTGAATATATTCATCGGCGGTGAGAAACAGCTCTGGTCGATTGGTTTCCAGGCGGATGATTTTATCACTGAGGCTGGTGAACTGATGGCGGGTTTCGCTCATGAAGGAATCGGCCAGATACTGGGGAGTGACTTCCCCTAGCCGTTCCATAATCTCTTGCTTTTGGTGTTGGGCCTCGGCCTGAATCGCTTCCAAGCGCACCTTGTAGCTTTGCTGCAGGAGGGCCATGTCCCCTAGGGCTACTTCCCGACCAGCCTCGATATCGGCTTGTAACTGGCTAAACTGTTCTGCGATGGTGGCGATGAGTTGATCTAGTTGGGATCGCAGCTGATTCTCTCGTTCTGTAGCTGTGGTAGCCAACCCAGCCAGATCTTCCCCCAGGCGGCGATCAAATTCATCAATCTTATCGAACACCCGATCGCGCTTGGCAAAGACCATCTCTCTGACCTGGCTGAGTTGTTCGGTAAAGGCCGATTCCATGGCCCGCAGGCTCTCCAGTACCTGGCGGTGTTGTTCCAGGGTCTGGTTTTGCAGGCCCCCTACCTGGTCCTTGAAGGCTCGAGCGGTAGTCTCCAGATCGGTAACCAGGGTACTTTTCTGGAGTTCAGCCTCCGTGGCCATCTGGATCAGCTGGCCCCTCAGTGCCTGAGCTACCTGATCAAATTCTTGGAGGGCGCCTTGCTGACCCGACTCTACCCGACGACGGAGATCGGCGAATTGATCAAGGGCCTGGTGGGCCGCACTGTCAAGATTCTCCAGCAGATCGGCCTGACGTTGTTCGAGGCTGCCCTGTAGGCCGCCAAATTGCCCCAGAAACTGATCCGCAGACTGGCGTAAATCTTGCAGGATGCGGGTGCGCTGGGATTCCACTTCACTGCGCAGGTTGGCAAATCGCTGGCTAAACTCATCCATACTGCGCTGGATGGTTTGCATAGCCAGGTCCCGATGACCATAGACACTGACCTGAACATCGCTAAGCTGGCGGCTAATCTCCTGTTCTTGGGTGTGTAGTCGATCCAGGCTGGCCTGCTGCTGTTGCTCAAGGGCCGCCGCGATCGCAGCGGCCTGGCGTTCTACCTGTTCATTAGCCTGATGGGTGAGTTGCTGGCGTAGATCGGCCAGGGCTACCATCACCCGATCACGCTCCTCTTGCACCGTAGCCGTGAGGGTGGTGAGGCGGTCAGCAAAGCCCGATTCCCCCTGGTTGAGTTTTTGTAGCACCCCATCCTGATGGACCTCCACATCACTGCGGAGACGGTTCACATCTCGTAGGAATCCGGTCTGGGCTTCCTCTAGGGCACGAAAGACCACATCCCTTTGCATTTGGGTTTCTTTACGCAGGGTGGTGACCTGGTCGTCAGCATTCTGCCGTAGCCGGGACAGCTGGCCGACAAAATCAGCCTCGTTGGTTTCCAGTTTGACCTGCAGATCGGCCAGGGTAGTTTGCCAGTCATTCAGGGTGCGGGCCTTAAACTCCGCCAGGTCGTCTACCAGCCGATTAAGCACCTGCTTTTTAGTCAGGGCTTCTTCCTGGAAGCGATCGGTGCGACTCTCAATCGTACTGGCCATTTCCTCCGCCTGGGTAAGAATCTGTTCCAGATCACGGGTGGCTGCGTAAATTTTGCGTTCCAGGTTGGTAATGTCGTTGATCTGGTTACGGACGACCACCGATACCTCTTGAATCACCGATCGCCGCATTAGCCAGAGCATGACCACCCCCACCCCCAGCAATAGCACCAGCGTTCCTAACAAAACAAAGAACAGGGTAGTCGCTCGACTAAAGGCCAGATCGGCATCCCGCTTGAGTTGAGCTAGTTCAGTCGGGGTGGTGGGATTTTGGGCAACAACGGCGTCCTCCCCGCCCTGGCCGACAGCGGCCCTGGCCGTGACATTGCCGCCCCACAGCAGGCATGACAGTAACAGGGCAGGAGCAAGAGTAGAAACGCCGGTTAGGGAGGGTCTCATTAGAGATATCCTGGTTGGGAGAGACGACCTACCTCTGATGGCAAAAGTAGGACTCAGTAGATTGGGGCTTAATCCTGGGGGCGGAATGGACGGGATTGAGATCCCAGCCATCCAATCCAGAAGAGGCCCTAGAATATGCCTAGGATACCTGATCGTTTCTGAGGTTTAGCCAATTTTCCAGAAGATTCCCCGAGGCAGGGTTCCTGGGGGGCTGATGCGGTTAGGGCCGTCGCCTGTCCGGTCAGCTCCAGGGGCTGGGTCCGACTCCTGCACTCAGGGGGCCAGTTCTAAAATTCAGGTCATTATTGTACCTCCCATCAGTTTTTCGTAGCGACGTTGTAATTCGCGGGCCAGGTGCGGCCAACGGGCCAGGCTGGGATCGGTGGCCAGGGTTTGCTCCGCAGCTTGGCGAGCCACCATTAGTACCGCCTGGTCTTCCATCAGGCTGGCTAGGGCAAAGTCCGGTAGGCCCGACTGGCGAGTACCGAGCACTTCACCGGGACCGCGCAGACGTAGATCCATCTCGGCAATGAAGAAACCATCCTGGGATTGTTCCAGCACTTGTAACCGTTGTTTGGCCACTTCACTGCGACTGCTACTCAGCAGTAAACAAAAGGACTGGGCTGCCCCTCGACCCACCCGCCCGCGTAGCTGGTGGAGTTGGGAAAGGCCAAAGCGATCGGCGTTTTCGATCAGCATCACCGAGGCATTGGGAACATCAACGCCCACCTCCACCACCGTGGTAGAGACCAGAATATGGCTCTCTGCCCGACGAAAGCGGGTAATGGCAGCATCCTTTTCGGCGGCGCTCATGCGGCCATGGAGCAGATCTACCTGAAAGTCGGGAAAGATTACCTCTGTCAGACGCCGATGTTCTTCCACAGCCGACTTCAGGTCGAGTTTTTCCGACTCTTCCACCAGGGGCAGGACTACGTAGGCCTGCCTACCCTGGGCAATTTCCCGTTTGATTAAATCGTAAGCATGGGGACGGTCTTGACTGGTCAACAGAGTTGTTTGAATGGCTTGGCGACCCGGCGGCAATTCATCAATCTGGCTAACATCCAGATCACCATGGAGAGTCAGGGAAAGGGTGCGGGGAATGGGGGTAGCCGTCAGGGTAAGGACGTGGGGATGGGTACCCTTTTGGGTCAGTCGGGCCCGCTGCTGCACGCCAAAGCGATGCTGCTCATCGATCACAACCAGGCCAAGAGCCTGGAATTGGACCGGGTCTTCGATCAGGGCATGGGTGCCCACCAGGATGGGTAATTCTCCTGTGACCAGGCTTGAGAGCATCTGCCGTCGCCGAGCGGTTCGAGTTGATCCGGTGAGTAGATCTACGGGTAGGTGAAGCTGGTTGCACCATTCCACCAGTTTGCGATAGTGCTGTTCCGCCAGTACCTCGGTAGGAGCCATCAGGGCAGCCTGATAGCCCGCCTGGATCGCCGCTAGCATGGCTATGACTGCTACTACGGTTTTACCCGATCCCACGTCTCCCTGAACCAAACGATTCATGGGTACATTTTTTTGTAAATCCCTGAGAATGTCGCTAACTACCCGCTGCTGGGCTGCGGTCAGCGGAAAGGGAAGCAGATCGTAAAAGCGATCAATCAACTCGCCGCTGGGAGCCAGGGTGATGGCGGTTTGCTGCTGTTGTTGCTGGTGGCGTCGCCGTAGCAGACCCAGTTGCAGATAGAAAAATTCATCGAACACCAAGCGCCGTCGTGCCTGGGTGAGGTTGTCGCTATGATCGGGAAAGTGGATCTGGTTAATGGCTCGACCCAGGTCGGGTAGGTCGTAGGTCTGGCGCAGGTCTACCGGCAGGGGATCGATGATCTGGGTAAGGGCCGGTAGGGCTGCGGCCACCGCTCGCCGTACCAAGTCTGCAGGCACGCCTTCCGTTAGGGGATAGACCGGTACCAGGCGGCCGATCGCCAGGGATTCGATCTGGTCCCCCAGACTATCGAGCACCTCCAGATGAGGATCTTCCAGGGTAAGACCAAACTTTCCCCGCTTGACGAGCCCGGAGGCGGCCACGATCGCCCCCAGGGGATACTGACGTTTTTGCTGTTGCTGCCAGCTGGGGGTACGGTAGCGGTTACCGGGGTAAAAACGATTCAGTTTCAACTGCCCCGTACTGTCAGCCAGGTGTAGTTCAAAGATGGTGAGCTGTTGATTACGCGGACTGGTAAAACAGTTGACCCGCTTTACCGTGCCCAGGATGGTAACGGTTTCACCAGGGATCAAAGCGGCAATTTTCACCTGCTGGGCGTAGTTGATATGATCCCGCGGGTAGTAGTAGAGCACATCCAGGACGGTTAGCAGCCCTAGGCGAGCCAGGCGATCGCTATTTTTGGGGCCAATGCCCTTTAGATAGGTGAGGGATTGGTCCAGTTTCACCTCCCCTGGGCTGGCGGTCACCGGTCGGGACTGACTCACCTGCACCGCACCAGGGGGGGAGGTCGGCGGAGCTACCGATGCTCCAGGTTGCTTGCCAACCGCCGTTGATCGGGCCAAATCCCTGACCACTGGAACATCAACCTGGCGAGTTTGGCCGTAGGTTGTCAATAACTGGCGGGTATGGTGCAGAAGGCGTCGAGTTTTGGCGACCAGATGTTGGCGATGGGCAAAACTCAGATCATTGTAGCGATCGTACTGCTGAGCCAGGTCTGCCCAAATCTGCTGCTGGTCCGTCGACAGGATAGCCGGGGGGCGGGCCAGGCTATCCCGGAGAAACTGGCTGAAGGTTTGTTGCTTACCCACCAGATCATTGAAACCGCTATCGGCCTCCACTGAAAGGGCACGTTGCAGCCGTAGCCAATCCGGTGAGGTAGATTCCAGGTCAACCACCATGGCCTATGGTCCCGGATCATCGTGCCAAATTGCTCGCCAGGCATGCTCAGCTTCGGAGATAGCCAGCTCCCGCTGCAGTTTCTGGTAGTGCTTCCCCAGCTTGCGAAGCTGAACCAGGGCGGTACGCAACTTCCCTCGCCAGAGAGAGGATTGGACATCGTTAAATTCCAGGTCGGATAGGCGCAGGTTAATGGCAGCCAGATGGGTCATCGGACTTTCCTTCGGGTCTTCCTCCTGTTCCTCGTCCTCCTCCTGATCCTCCTCTTCATCCATCAAGGCTTCCTCCACCTGGTCCTGGAGCGTTTCTTCCCGCTCGGGAGAAAGGGCCACCATAACGTTGAGAATATTGGGGACAGACCGGCCTCGACTGGGACCAACATCGGCTTCAGAGGCCGCATTGAGAACACCATCGGGGAGCTTGGGCAGAACCTGGGCAGACTGGAGAAGCTGGTTAGCTCGTTTAGAAATTTGCTGCAGCAGATCACGCATCTGCTGCTCCAGAAAGATATGGTGCTTGGCTAATTGGGTCGGAGTGATCTGCTCACCGGAAAACAGGCGATTCCCCAGATCTTCGCCTAGATCCTCTGCCAGGGCCGCCATGACCATACGTTTGAGTAGAAAGGGAAGGCTGAAGTCGTCCCCCCGGTCACCGGATCGTTTGACCCTGATCTCTGCCCTCTCTGACTGGGGATCATCCTCCCGCTCTTCAGATGCTAATACCTGGGTGACCAGGTCACCTTCCTGACTCTCTTCAGCCTGGGGCTGCTCCAAATCGGCCTCAGAGAGGTCTGGTTGAGAATCAACCACCGTTGTAGAACCAGACTCAGGGGTTTGGTCTATAGCCTCCAGCATATCTAAATCGATACTCGGATCCAGTAGGCCCTGCAGCCAGCTGTTGGCTTTCTCCCCGAGTTGACGCATGTCCCGTTGCAGAGCCTGGCGCTGTGCCAGGGTTAAGGCTAAGAAGCGATCGGGATAAACCTGGGTACACAAGTGGTAGGTTGCCATCACCACCTGGCGACGCAAAACCCCTCCCAGACTATCAAGATAGCTGGTATAGAGCCGATTGAACTCCTCCGCGAGAAGATGGGTAGCCTGGTTCAGGCTATCCATCTCTTTACGAATGATTTCCACCGGCCTGACCATTGCCTGGGCTCCTGAGTTACGATCTCCCGGCCTGAGCCGCTACCTCTTCAGCAAAGTTAGTCTCTTCCTTTTCGATCCCCTCACCCATGACAAAGCGGGAGAATCGGCGGACTTTAATATTTTCCCCAAGTTTAGCGATGGCTGCCTTGACTAATTCTTCGACAGAAATATTTTGATCCTTAATAAAGGGTTGATCCATTAAGGATAGCTCTTTCAGCCGCTTGTCAATGCGCCCCTCAACAATTTTTTCGCGAATGGCCTGGGGTTTTTTGGCCAGGTCATCACGACCCATTTCCAATTCCTTTTCCCTGACTACGATCGCTTCAGGAATATCGCTCATCCGCACGTACTCAACGTTGGGACAGGCGGCAATTTGCATAGCCACATCCCGCACCAGGTTTTTGAACTCTTCCCGTCGAGCCACAAAGTCAGTTTCACAGTTGACCTCTACCAGCACACCGACCCGTCCACCGGTATGGATATAGCTATCCACCAGTCCCTCGGCGGCCACTCGACCTTCCTTCTTGGCTGCCGAGGCAATACCCTTCTGGCGCAACCAATCCGTAGCCTTTTCCAGGTCACCCTGGTTTTCCATCAAGGCTTTTTTACAATCCATCATGCCTGCGCCAGTTTTATCCCGCAGGTCTTTTACGAGTTTTGCAGAAATTTCTGCCATGGTGATAAGGTCCTAACGCGCTATGGTCACATGAACACGGTCAAGTTTAAGAGGTAGTTTTAGAAAGGGGAAATGGGGGTGGCTGAATCAGCATTAAGCCTCTAAAAGTTCTTCTATATTAAGAATTTTAGAGGCCTGAGGGCATGGGCAAGCCCCCATTCCTGGCTTTTCAAACAAGCCCTAACCCTAATCTTCCTCGTCCTCGTCGGCTGCCGGAATATCGTAGCCGTAATCCTCTTCTTCGGCTCCCTCGTAGTCTTCGTAGTCTTCATTGCCTCTAGCTTGACCACCATGGGAGCCTTCGTAGATGGCATCGGCTAGCTTGCCCAAAATTAGTTTAATGGAACGAATGGCATCGTCATTACCAGGGATGGGCACATCCACCAGATCGGGGTCACAGTTGGTGTCCAGGAGGGAAATAATCGGGATCCCCAGCTTATGGCACTCAGAGACAGCGTTGTATTCCCGCTTAATGTCTACAATAATGGCCACATCGGGCACCCGACGCATGGTTTTAATACCCCCCAGGTATTTTTGTAATTTTTCTAATTCTCGTCGGAACACCGCCGCTTCTTTTTTGGGACGCAGGTCGATCGCTCCGGTTTGCTCCATGCGTTCCAGTTCCTTTAGGCGATCGGCGCGGGACTTGATGGTAGCCCAGTTAGTGAGCATCCCCCCTAACCATCGTTGGTTAACATAGTGGGATCCGCATCGACTGGCTTCCTGGGCTACAATACCAGCGGCTTGCCGTTTGGTGCCGATGAATAAAAAGCGCTGCCCCTGTTCCGCGGCAGACCGGGTAAAGGCGTAGGCTTGCTCCACCAGTTGGGCGGTTTGCACCAGGTCAATGATGTGTACGCCATTCCGGGAGGTAAAGATGTAAGGGTCCATCTTGGGATTCCACCGACGGGTCTGGTGACCGAAGTGAACCCCAGCTTCTAGTAACTCGGGTAGGGTAATAACTGCCATTGAATTGTTCTCCTTTCGGGTTGATCCACCATCCAGATGTGCTGCCGGGGTCAGTCGTGACCCTGAAAGACCCGAAATTCTGGATGTGCGATTTTGACAACTTTCCCAGCTTACCATGACTACTCCCTGGAAAATACAGCTGTAGCCATGTATAGCTTTGGCCAGAAGGCTGGGGACCGGCTGGATTGGTTCTAGCTCGCCTCCACCCCGTCAGGGCTCCCAGCCCTCGCTAGAAAAGGTCAAGGCTGGGGTAGGTCACCCACAACGGTGCTGATGGCTGTGGTAATTTGGCTCAATTCCTGGGGTTCAATCAGGTAGGGGGGCATGGTGTAGATTAATCGCCCAAAGGGCCGTAACCAGACTCCCTGGGCTACAAATTGGGGTTGCACCCAAGCCATATCAACGGGCTGGTGTAGTTCTACCACCCCGATCGCCCCCAAGACCCGGACATCTTTGACCGCTGCGGCCTGGCGGCAGGGTTCCAGTTCCCTGGCCAGTTGATGGGCGATCGCCCCTACCCGGGCAGCCCAGTCGTAGCTTTCTAAGAGGTTAAGGTTTTCGAGGGCGACGGCACAGGCCAGGGGATTAGCCATAAAGGTAGGACCGTGCATAAACACCCCAGCCTCACCCTGGGCAAAGGTCTGACTAATTTCTTCGCTGGTCAGGGTGGCCGCCAGGGACATAAACCCCCCTGATAAAGCCTTACCCAGGCAGAGAATATCTGGACACACCGGACCATACTCCAAGGCAAATAACTTACCGGTCCGGCCAAAACCCGTGGCAATTTCGTCCAAAATTAGCAGGGTATTGTACTGATCACAGAGTTCCCGTACCCGGCGCAGGTACTCGGGGTGGTAAAAACGCATCCCCCCGGCTCCCTGGACGATGGGCTCAAAAATAGCGGCGGCAATCTCTCCCTGGTGCTGGGCCAGGAGGGTGGCAAAGCTCCGGATATCCTGTTCCTGCCAGGGCTGGTCAAAGCCGACCTGGGGAGCATCGGCAAAGTACTGGCTGACCAGGCTGCGACGAAACAGGTGGTGCATACCGTTTACCGGGTCGCACACGGCCATGGCGGCGAAGGTGTCGCCATGGTAGCCCCGTCGCAGGGTCAGGAAGTGTTGGCGTTGGGGCTGACCCCGGTTATGCCAGTACTGAATGGCCAGTTTCATGGCAACCTCCACGGCCACCGATCCAGAATCACAGAAAAAGACGTGCTGGAGCGGTGCTGGTGTCCACTGCACCAATCGCTGGGCCAATTGTACGGCGGGCTGATGGGTAAGACCGCCAAACATGACATGGCTCATGCGATCAATCTGATCGTGGGCCGCTTGGTTCAGGCGGGGATGGTTGTAGCCGTGAATACAGGCCCACCAGGAAGACATCCCATCGACCAGGCGATCGCCGGTTTCTAGCTCCAGGTAAACGCCCTGGGCCGATCGCACCGGAAATATGGGCCCCTGGGCAGGCATGGCGGCGTAGGGATGCCAGACATGGTGGCGATCCAGGGCTAGGAGCTGGTCGGTCGGTAAGGTATCCACGGTAGGAAGGGTAGCTTTAGCCAGAATACTGAGGACCGGATTGATCGGTGAAAGCTAAGACCAGAAGGCATTCTGGCGTGCCGCCACCTGGTGGGTGGCTAGGGTTACAACCGGATCCACCAACCTTTCAGAAAAAAGGCGGATGGATAACCCACCCGCCCATCTCGTTGTCGGAGCAGAGTCAAACCTGAAACCTGAGGAAACCGCTAGACCTGAGGCTATTTGGATTCGGGCTCAGAAAACTCAGCATCAATGACATCGTCGCCGCCACCGGTGGATCCAGCTGAGGCCCCTGGAGTTGTACTAGCGCCATCCGCCCCAGCTTGCTGGTAAAGGTTGGTACTGATGCTGTAGAGGGTTTGCTGCAGCTCAGTGGTGAGCGACTTGATGGCGTCGAAGTTTTCCGCCGTAATCGCCTCCCGCAGCGACTTGATTTCTCCTTCCACCTTTTCCTTGTCACTGGCGGGGACCTTGTCCCCCATGTCGGTCAACTGCTTTTCCGCCTGGTAGCAAAGGGAATCGGCCTGGTTCTTGGCATCAATCCGTTCCCGCCGTTCCTTATCCACGCCGGCATTGCTCTCCGCATCCTTAACCATGCGGTCCACCTCGGACTGATCCAGGGTAGAGGCACCGGAAATGGTAATGGTTTGCTCCTTGCCGGTGCCCTTGTCCTTAGCGGTGACATTGAGAATGCCGTTGGCATCAATGTCAAAGATCACCTCAATCTGGGGGACACCCCGGGGCGCTGGGGGAATGCCGGAGAGCTGGAAGGTACCCAGGCTCTTGTTATCGTTGGCCATTTCCCGCTCACCCTGGAGCACCTTAATTTCCACATTGGTCTGGCCATCCTGAGCGGTGGAGAAGACCTCGGATTTCTTGGTGGGGATGGTGGTGTTACGGGTGATCAGCTTGGTCATCACCCCACCCAGGGTTTCCACCCCCAGGGATAGGGGCGTGACATCCAGCAGCAAGATATCTTTCACTTCCCCGGCCAGTACACCCCCCTGAATGGCCGCACCGACGGCTACTACCTCATCGGGGTTAACCGTTTCATTGGGTTCCTTATCGAGGACCCGCTTCACCAGTTCCTTGATGGCGGGAATCCGGGTGGACCCTCCCACCAGCACCACTTCGTCAATATCAGTCTTGCTTAGCTTGGCATCCTTGAGGGCCTGCTCCACCGGAATGCGGCTGCGATCGATGAGATCAGCGCAGAGCTCCTCAAATCGGGCTCGGGTCAGGGTCATTTCCAGGTGCTTAGGACCGTCCTGGGTAGCGGTAATAAAGGGGAGGTTAACCTCTGCCTGGGTGACGCTAGAGAGTTCGATTTTGGCCTTTTCCGCCGCTTCGGTTAGCCGTTGCAGGGCCTGCTTGTCCTTACGCAGGTCAATGCCTTCTAACTTTTGAAATTCCGCCGCCAGGTAGTCAACGATTTTTTTGTCGAAGTCGTCGCCCCCCAGGTGGGTATCACCGGAGGTGGCCAGCACCTCAAACACCCCATCCCCTACTTCCAAAATGGAGACGTCGAAGGTACCACCCCCCAGGTCAAACACCAGAATGGTTTCATTGCTCTTACGATCTAGACCGTAGGCCAGAGATGCAGCGGTGGGTTCGTTGATGATGCGTAGCACCTCTAAGCCAGCAATCTTACCCGCATCCTTAGTAGCCTGCCGTTGAGAATCGTTAAAATAGGCGGGTACGGTAATCACCGCCTGGGTGACTTTTTCCCCTAGATACTTGCCCGCATCATCCGCCAGCTTACGGAGTACCTGAGCCGATATTTCCTCTGAGGCAAACTGTTTTCCGGCCTGAGGACAATCAATTTTAACGTTGTTACCAACGTTTAAGACTTTATAGGCAACTTCCGTAGACTCGTTGCTGACTTCGTCATAACGGCGGCCAATAAAACGTTTAACCGAATAAAAGGTATTTTCTGGGTTCATCACCGCCTGGCGCTTGGCAATTTGACCCACCAGGCGATCGCCATTCTTAGCGTAGGCCACCACCGATGGCGTGGTGCGAAAGCCCTCGGCGTTAGCAATGACCGTAGGCTTACCGCCTTCCATAACCGCGACCACCGAGTTAGTGGTGCCCAGGTCAATTCCGACAACTTTTCCCATAGTGTTTCGACTCCGGCTTGACAGATACTTCTATAGTGAAGTGTGAAGGCATTTCTCTGAAGGAGGGGATACCGAACCGCCGCAGGTGAGCAACTTACCCATTCCGCCCGGGCATACTGAAAAAGACTAACGTCACCATAGCTTGAGGCTATAGCTTCAGTCTTTTTAAGGGCGCCAGCAGCCAGACCATGAACTTTTCAATAAGAAACCCCGGATGGACTTCTATTATTCCGGTAATTTTTTGATACTTTAACAACGTAATCAAGGCTCCATGCCATCTCCATGATTAATCACTTAGAGGCATCTTCCACCCATCTGGGCAAAAAAAATCTTGCCCCCATGACGGCCATCTCTGCCAGTGAACCCGATTGGAACCGAGAAAGGTTAAGTAAATGGTGGGATCCGTCCCGGCAGTTACTCAAGTCCATACGCCAGTACCAAAGATGGCGGCAAAAGGGCGGGATTTTAGGATTTTATTTTGCCAAACTGGCTGTTTTTCAGCATCGTTTTTGGACGGTTATGACCGCTGCCGATATTCCCCTAAATTGCCAGATTGGGGGTGGTTTATTGCTGACCCACCCGAATGGGGTTGTGATTCATCCGGATGCTCAGATTGGCTGCAATTGCTTGATCCTGCAACAGGTCACCATTGTTGGCGGAGTTAAAATCGGTGGACACGTTGATATTGGTGCGGGCGCTAAGATTATCCGCCCTGTCATCATTGGGGATCACGCCCAGGTCGGGGCTAATGCGGTAGTCCTTCAGGATGTACCGGCAGGGGCTACCGTTGTGGGCATTCCGGGCAGAATCATTCAGCCCAGTTTCTCAGCCTAGGCCCAGACCTAGGCTGAGAAACTGGAGTTAGGGTAACTGGGTGGCTCCCATCAGGTAGCGATCGCACTCCCGTGCCGCCCCCCGGCCCTCATTGATGGCCCACACCACCAGGCTCTGACCCCGCCGGCAATCACCGGCGGCAAATACCCCGGGGATGGAGGTGGTGAACTGGCCAGGGTCCGCCTTAATGTTGCTGCGGCCATCCCGCTCCAGCCCCAGGGCCTCCAGCAGGGGTTGTTCGGGACCTAAGAAGCCCATGGCCAGCAGCACCAACTGGGCCGGCATGATCTTTTCGGTGCCGGCGATCGGTTGGGGTACAAACCGGCCCTGGTCATCCTTACCCCACTGAATCTGCACCGTGTGCACCGCCTTCACCCGGCCCTGGTCATCCCCCTCCAGGTGGGTGGCGGTGGTCAGGTAGGTGCGGGGATCGGCGCCAAACCGGGCGGCGGCCTCCTCCTGGCCGTAGTCCATTTTGTAGACCTTGGGCCACTCCGGCCAGGGGTTATTGGGGGCCCGCTGATCCGGGGGCTGGGGCATGATCTCTAGCTGGGTGACGCTATGGCAGCCATGGCGCAGGGAGGTGCCGACGCAGTCGGTGCCGGTGTCCCCACCGCCGATGATCACCACATCCTTGCCCGCTGCGGAAATGTACTGGGGGCCGGGGGCTCCGTCCAGCACCGCCTGGGTGTTAGCGGTGAGGAACTCCATGGCAAAGTGGATACCCTGTAACTCCCGGCCGGGGATGGTCAGATCCCGGGGTTTGGTGGCCCCGGTGCAGAGCACTACCGCATCAAACTCCTGCAGTAGGGTGGCGGCGGCTAGGTCCCTACCAATTTCGGTGTTACAGACAAAGGTGACCCCCTCCGCCTCCAGCACCTCCAGGCGACGCTGCACCACCTGCTGCTTATCCAGCTTCATGTTGGGAATACCGTACATGAGCAGGCCGCCGGGGCGATCGGCCCGTTCGTACACCGTCACCCAGTGGCCAGCGCTGTTGAGTTGGGCCGCCGCCGCCAGACCGGCGGGACCCGAGCCAATCACCGCCACCTTTTTGCCGGTGCGCTGGGGGGGTGGGGTGGGGGTAATCCAACCGGACTCCCAGCCCTTTTCGGCGATGGAATACTCAATGTTTTTAATGGTTACCGCCGGGTTGGTAATGCCCAGCACGCAGGCCCCCTCACAGGGGGCGGGGCAGACCCGACCGGTGAACTCCGGGAAGTTATTGGTTTTGTGTAGCCGCTCCAGGGCCTCCTGCCATAGCCCCCGGTAGACCAGATCATTCCATTCGGGAATCAGGTTGTTGATGGGGCAACCACTGGCCATGCCACTGAGGGTGAGGCCGGTGTGGCAAAAGGGGGTACCGCAGTCCATACAGCGGGCCGCCTGGGTGCGGAGGTTTTGGTCTGGCATGGCCAGGTGAAATTCGTCCCAGTTGCGGATGCGATCGCTGGGGGCGATTTCCTCCGCCACCTCCCGCAGGTATTCCATAAAGCCGGTTGGTTTTCCCATGGTGGTTGTCCTGAATAGGTTTACTTTGCCCAATGCTCCCTATTTGGGCTTTAACTGCCGCCGATCCGGGCGACGTCGCGGGCGTTTTCCTCAAAGGCGGCGGTCAGGGCCTCGTCACCGGTCAGGCCCGAGGCCAGGGCGGTTTGGATGTGCTGCAACACCCGCTTATAGTCGCGGGGCATGACCTTAACAAAGCGGGGCACCATGTCCTCCCAGTGGCTAAGGATGCGCCGGCCCAGGGCACTGTCGGTATAGTCGATGTGGCGCTGGATTAAATCCCGCAGGTCGCGGATTTCCTCCGGATCCTCCAGGGTTTCCAGGTCCACCATTTCCCGGTTACAGCGGCTAGGGAAATCCCCGGCTTCATCCAGCACGTAGGCGATGCCACCGCTCATGCCCGCCGCAAAGTTACGGCCGGTGCGGCCCAGCACCACGGCCCGGCCGCCGGTCATATACTCGCAGGCGTGGTCCCCGACCCCCTCCACCACGGCGGTGACGCCGGAGTTGCGGACGCAGAACCGCTCCCCAGCCTGGCCCCGGATGAAGGCTTCGCCGCTGGTGGCGCCGTAGAAGGCAACGTTGCCGGTGATGATGTTCTCGGCGGGAACAAAGGTGGACTGGCGGGGTGGGTAGACAATCAGCTTGCCACCGCTGAGGCCCTTACCCAGGTAGTCGTTGGCTTCCCCCTCCAACTCCAGGGTGACGCCCCGGGGCACAAAGGCCCCAAAGCTCTGGCCGGCGCTGCCCTGGAAGTGCAGGTGGATGGTGTCCTCCGGGAGTCCTTCCCAGTGGCGTTTGGTGATTTCGTTGCCAAGGATGGTGCCCACCACCCGATGGGTGTTCTGGATGGCCAGGGTGGCAGTTACCTTTTCGCCCCGGGCGATCGCCGGTTCGCACAGGTCCAGCAACACCGTCATATCCAGGGATTTCTCCAGACCGTGGTCCTGGGCCTGCTGGCAGTAGCGACCCACCTCCGGGCCCACCTGGGGCTGGTGCAGGATGGGGGTGAGGTCCAGACCCTGGGCCTTCCAGTGGGCGATCGCCCGCTTTGGTTCCAATACATCGGTGCGCCCCACCATCTCATTGATGGTGCGGAAGCCCAACTCCGCCATGATTTCCCGCATATCCTGGGCGATGAAGCGCATGAAGTTGACCACGTGGTCCGGGTCCCCCATGAAGTGCTTACGCAGCTCTGGATCCTGGGTGGCCACCCCCACCGGACAGGTATTCAGGTGGCAGACCCGCATCATAATGCAGCCCAGGGACACCAGGGGAGCGGTGGAAAAACCGAACTCCTCCGCCCCCAGCAGGGCCCCAATCACCACATCCCGACCGGTTTTCATCTGGCCATCGGCCTCCACCACCACCCGGCTACGCAGGTTGTTAAGCACCAGGGTTTGGTGGGTTTCCGCCAGGCCCAGTTCCCAGGGTAGACCGGCATGCTTAATGGAGGTTTGGGGAGAGGCCCCGGTGCCACCGTCAAAGCCCGCGATCAGGATGACATCGGCGTGGGCCTTAGCCACCCCGGCGGCGATGGTGCCCACTCCCACCTCCGACACCAGCTTGACGTTGATGCGGGCCTCCCGGTTAGCATTCTTGAGGTCGTGGATCAACTCCGCCAGGTCTTCGATGGAGTAAATATCGTGGTGGGGGGGCGGGGAGATCAGGCCCACCCCGGGGGTGGAGTGGCGCACCTTGGCAATCCAGGGATAGACCTTGCGGCCGGGCAACTGGCCCCCTTCGCCGGGTTTCGCCCCCTGGGCCATTTTGATTTGCAGTTCCTTAGCCTGGGAGAGGTAGAGGCTGGTCACCCCAAACCGACCGGAGGCCACCTGCTTGATGGCGCTATTTTTGGAGTCGCCCCGGTCATTGGTCCAGGTGTAGCGTTCCGGGTCTTCCCCCCCTTCGCCGGTGTTGGACCGACCGCCGATGCGGTTCATGGCGATGGCCAGGGCCTCGTGGGCCTCCTTGGAGATCGAACCGTAGCTCATCGCCCCGGTCTTAAACCGACGGGTGATCGACTCCACCGGCTCCACCTCCTCGAGGGGAATGGGCGATCGGGGCTTAAATTCCAGCAGGTCCCGCAGGCGGAACAGTTGTTGATCCTGCTGGTTGACCAGGGCGGCATAGCGCTTGTAGACAGCGTAGTCGCCGCTGCGCACCGCCTGCTGCAGGGTGTGGATCACCTCGGGGCTGAGCAGGTGGGCTTCACCGTCGCGCCGCCACTGGTAGTCCCCCCCCACATCCAGGCTGGGGCTCTCCTGGGGGCGATCGGGGAAGGCGTGGTGGTGGCGCTTCAGGGCCTCCTGGGCAATCCCCCCCAGGTCAATACCCTGCAACCGGGAGGTGGTCCAGGTGAAGTAGCGGTCCACCACCGTCTGGTTTAGCCCCAGGGCCTCAAAAATCTGGGCACCCCGGTAGCTTTGGATGGTGGAAATACCAATCTTGGAGGCGATTTTAATCACCCCCTTGGTGACCGCCTTGATCAGGTTTTGCTGGGCCTTGTCTCGATCCATGGTAGGCAAAATCTGGTCCGCCATCATGCCGTCAATGGTGTCAAACACCAGGTAGGGGTTAATGGCGCCGCAGCCGTAGCCGATCAGCAGGGCGAAGTGGTGCACCTCCCGGGGTTCCCCCGACTCCAGCACAATCCCCACCTG
>JBMOHM010000027.1:0-36065 GCA_049317845.1 Nodosilinea sp.
AGGGGTAGAGGGTGGGGGGCCGATCGCGCTTCGCATTGGTCTCAGCCTGTAGACCCCGGTTGCTTGAGGAGAAACTTCCTAAGGGTGAGAAGGTCTATGGAACAGTCTTCTGATTACTGACCCGTGCCTCCTTAGGATCGCGACTTGGCCTGCTCACACCAAACCGCTAAATCCTCCAGGCTACTGTTGTGATCTCTGTGTAAACCTGCGATATGATCGCCCCTCTGGCTAATTACTGGCCAACCTGCGGAATGCAGGTTTTGAGACTCCCGCGAAGCTTTTTTGACTGGTACATTCAGTTTCCATTAGTTCAACTTCGGGAGAAGTTTTGAGCCTATCAAGTTGACAGGGCAGGATTGGTGCTGCTGGTACGTTTCCATTAGTTCAACTTCGGGAGAAGTTTTGAGGGTCGGGTCCTAGAACCCTTGCCTCTCTTGCATTCTACACCACCATTTTCGTCGGGGTCTACTCCATCCTTCTGTTAATGGTAGTTTTTCGCAATAGGACCCTGGGGAAAACCCCTGTAACCTTTGTGGATCAAGGGCTCCGCTGGGGTCAACGAAAGAATGCGGGTTTTGGAGATCGGTGGACCCTGAGAAGAAACAGCGCCGGATGGAGGATTCGCCATTGGGTGTCCTAAAAAGCCTGGAGATTATAGCTAATGCTCCAAAATGGGTTTGGGGGTCTTAGGCGGGCTAGGGTTTCTTTGATCTCAGCCTGCTCAAAAGCCGTTTAGAACCCTTGGTTAAAGGATTCTAGTCCTCCTGAGAGGTTGTTTGAAAAGCCAAAGAGGGGCTCAAACTACAGGTGGCATTCTGGTCTTGCTGTTGGGTGATACAGCAAGATCACCCTAATTCCCCAGATCTTTCCTAGAGTCATGGATATCAGAAACTCCGGGTTCTCCAGGCGCGGCATTAGCACTGGGCATCGGTTTCTCAACCGCCATCTTCCACTCTGGCAGGGGTCGGTTAATACCATTAGCAACATCAGCACTAACCACCAAAACCTTGTAGGCTGGATCTCCATGGCTAGGAGGCCATTTAGGAGGATCGACCACAGCGTAATAGGCAGTCCCACTAAAATCGGTTCCTCCCAAAATCAGCCTGTGCTGATTACCATTCCCCAGGGTTACCGTCACCGTTCCCGTTGGGCGAGTAAATCCAAACTCCTCAGCCTTATCAGCATCCATAGTCAAGGTCTGAAGGGGTGCGTCGGTGTTCAAACGACTCAGCAAAAAGGCTACCGATCCGGGTTCAGCTGGTTCCTGCAGGGGAACGGTCAGCTTCCAGCCCTGGTTTTTATCGCGTTCTAGGACCAAAGTATCGTCGCGCCGTTCTACCTTAAGGCCAACCGTATCGTTTTCCAGAAAATTCAAAATGACTTTTTGCCCCTGCCCCTCTTTGGATAGACTAGACGGATGGGGTTGAGTCCATGGCATCTCCGATAGACTAACCCCCGCCCCCAGTACAAGGGCAATGGCCACTAAGATCAGGGTATTACGCTGCAATTTCATGGGGAATTGGGTGCGGCTATTCATTAGTTTTGCATGGAGTACTTCACTGATTCAATAATTCCCTACCCAGAATCAGATAATCCTGCCAGGCTGCCTCCGCCTTAGGATCTTTAACCCCATAGACCACTTGACCCTGTTGAGCGGCTTTCTGGTAAACGCCATAGCGCCGAATTCCTGCTTGAAATAAAGGCAGTTGGGCACTTGTCAGCATCGCTCTAACCTCTGCCCCAGCTCGGCTAGGCTTAGGGGGAATTATCGTCAGTAAAATACGATAATTCCTAGCCCCTAACTGGTAGAGGTACTCCAACACCAGAACTAAGGCGTCAAGAGCCAGGATATCTGGGGTGGTGGGCAGCACCAGTAAGTCGCAACCACCCACCAGCAGGGCTAAATCCTCAGAATCGGGGCGGGCCGGAGTATCAATGACAACATGGCTGTAGGCTTGAGCGCGATCAGCCACCTGCCATTGGTCCACTACCTCAAAGGGTAACTCCCCCCGTTCTGCCCAGGCCAGAGCCGAACGGTTAGGATCGGCATCAATCAACAGGGTTGCACCATAGCCCTGCAAGAAAGCCGCCAGATGGATAGCGGTAGTTGTTTTACCCACACCTCCTTTAAAGCCAGCCACAGTGATAATCATGAAACAGGAGTGTACTCTCCCTAAATCCACAACCAGGGCAGGAGAATATTACTAACCTTACGGAATAAAAACTTGATATTCATATCCTGGTAGGTTTGGTTATCAAAGCCTCTAACCCCTTCTAGCTTCGGAAGAGTACGAAAACGTTTAACTATCTTAAGATCTGAACTGTGGCGATCTACAATATCGCGAAAAGCTTGTTCAGCAGAGTGAGTAATGCTATCTTCCCGAATTAAAAAACATATGTTTTTCAGCAGATTTTTATAGGCTTTTTGATTCCAGGAAAGTACGTATAGGTCGATCCAGGTCATGGGAATATTACGGCAATGACAATAAAAATCTGCCCTTGAGGGACGGGTTTTAATAATATCTTTGAGATTTTCCAGAATATATCTACCTGTAACCTTCCATATATTGGCTTCTAGCGGTAGTTGACTAATCAGATGGGAATGCTCCATGACATAATCAATCAATTTAAATTCACCATAACCACGACCATAGTCAGGAGGATAATCTAAACCCTGGAAAGACATTAACTCAACCCTATCTGTTAGGTTGTACTGTTCACAAAGCACCTTCAAATCAGTTAGGTCAGAATTAGAGTTATCGGCAAAAACTAAATAGGAAATTTGGTTTTTTTTAAGGGATGACAAATAAAATTTGAAGGCCTTTTTGTAGTCTTCAAATCTCATTTTTGGGTCGGTTCTGGCAAGATTTCTGGCTCCTTCTGGCGGTGTTATTGTTGCCGTCAATATGAGCAGGTTTAAGTTTTGTTTTCCCATAATCTCTAATTTTTGTAAAGAAATAAAGTGAAAATATAGCTTTCAGTTCTTGATTGAGCAGAATGGCTAGGGGCTAGATTTTAACCAGCCTTGCAAGGAACTTACCCTATTATATTGCTAGATTGGGGTTCCCAATCCACCGGGCATAGTGCAACTAAACTTGTCCCCAGTCCTGACCGTCCAGACTTTATCCCTGTGGGCAAAACGCCTCCGCCCCGTTCATTCTGAAGTTGGCTCCTGGCCCTGGATTAGCTACCTGTGAACTGAGGGGGCAGAGGATACAGAGATTAGGTTCAGGTTGCTGGTGCCAATGCCGATGTCCGGATGGGGTGGGCGGGATATGGGCAAAAGGGGGTGCGGAGGTAGCCAAACTACCCTAGTCTAGATAAAATCCATCCAATATCTAGCCTTTTCAAGGACTCTACGGTATCCACTAGACTCCTCCAGAGCTTCCCCGCAAGTCTATGCCCCCCAGCCCCTCCTATTCCCCAACTCCTAAACTGTGGTTGGCGGCTGTCAAGCCCCCAATGTACAGTGTGGCAATTATGCCGATCTTGGTCGGTAGCATGGTGGCCTATGGTGATACGCGCCATTTTAATCAAGGGATCTTCTATACCTTTTTGCTGGCAGCTATTTTAATTTTGGCCTGGGAAAACCTGAGTAACGATGTGTTTGACTCGAGCACGGGGATTGATGTTAACAAAGCTCACTCCGTCGTTAACCTGACCCGTAATCACCGTCTGGTTTTTGCCCTAGCTAACGGTTGTCTGGCTTTGGGTCTGATGGCCATTGTCACTATCTGTCTGACTCAACAGGACCCTACTGTCCTGGGCTTGATTGGGCTCTGCTGCCTACTGGGTTACCTCTATCAGGGGCCACCCTTTCGCTTGGGCTACCAGGGGTTAGGGGAAGTTCTCTGTTTTCTTAGCTTCGGCCCTCTAGCCTTGGGGGCGGCCTACTATAGCCAAACCCAGACCTGGTCCTGGGGTAGCCAACTGGCGGGGGGAATGGTTGGTCTCACCACCAGTCTGGTGCTATTTTGCTCCCACTTTCACCAGGTACAGGACGATCAGGCGGCAGGTAAGCGATCGCCCATTGTCCGCCTGGGCACCAAACGGGGCGCCCAACTGGTGCCCTGGATCTGTGGAATTGTCTTCGCCCTAGCTCTGCTGGGCCTGACGGCGGGAATTTTCCCCGCTGGGGTAGCCCTGATCTTTGCCAGCGCCCTACCCGCCTGGCGCTTAAGTCAGCACGTCGGTCGTTACCATAACCAACCCCAGCAGGTCAGTAACGCCAAGTTCTATGCCATTGGCTTTCACTTCTGGAGTGGTCTCCTGCTGACCCTGGGCTTTTGGTTAAGTAGTCTAGACTAATGGTAATCCGACTGGTGAGCCAGGTCTATCAGCGACAGTGGCGGCAGCCTCTGCATACCGCCCATGGGGTCTGGCAATGGCGGCAGGGCATGCTGGTGAAGCTGGAGGATGACCAGGGCCGGGTCGGTTACGGAGAGATCGCCCCTTTGCCGTCCTTTGGTAGCGAGACCCTGGCGATGGCCCAGGGTTTTTGTGCCCGTCTGGGTCCAACCCTGGGGGTAGATGATATTTGGGCCATTCCCGATCGCCTGCCCGCCACCCAATTTGCCCTGGCCTCCGCCCTGGAGCAACTGCAGGGGATCGCCGCGGCCCCCGTTGCCGAGCCTGCCGCCAGCTGTCTAAGCCTGCTTCTACCGCCGGGTGGGGCCGCCCTGGAGGCCTGGCCATCCCTTTGGCAGGAGGGCATCCGTACCTTTAAGGTGAAGCTTGGCATAGTCCCAGGGGTAGCCGAGATGGCCCTGGTGCAAGCTCTGGTGGCTGCCCTGCCCGCCTCCGCCCATCTGCGGTTAGATGCCAACGGTAGCCTGAGCCTGGCGGAGGCCAGCCGGTGGCTAACCCTCTGCGATCGCCTCAGGACCACCCCTGACCTTTGCACCATTGACTATCTGGAGCAACCCCTAGCGCCCTCTGCCTTTCCCCTGATCCGGTCTCTGGCCCAAAGCTTTCATACCCCTGTGGCCCTGGATGAGTCAGTGGCGACCTACCACCAACTGGAGGATTTGTACCGCCAGGGCTGGCCGGGCCTATTTATCGTCAAACCGGCGATCGCTGGTTTTCCTGGGCGATTACGGCAAATCTGGGCAAAACACCGCCTCACTCTAGTATTTTCCTCGGTTTTTGAAACCAGCATCGGCCGTCGGGCAGTGCTGGCTCTAGCAGCGCAGTACCAGCAGCACAGCGGTAATCATCTAGCCCTGGGACTGGGGGCCCGCCACAGCTTCGAGGATGATTGGGATGACCTTTCCCCCGATCAACTATGGGAACGCCTTTAGACCCGTCTCTCCTACCCTCCCTCCCAACCCTGGTGCAACGGTGTCAGGGGCGGGACTGGCTGATCTTAAAAGACGAGGAGGCTGGGGTAGCGACCCCTGCCCACCAGCAGTTTTGGAATAGCCTGGAAAACCTGGCCTCCAGCCTGGCGAAAACGGCTGGATCACCCTGGCCCCTGTGTATCAGGGAGGCCAATCCCTGGCGCTGCCTGGCCACAATTTTATCCGCCCTAGGCCAGGGTAGAAGGGTAGTTCTCACCAATCCCCAATGGGGTAGCTGGGAGTGGCAACAGGTAGGGGATTTGCTCCAACCCGATTGGTCCGCGCCGCTAATTCCCGATCTGGGGTGTTATCCCTGCCGAGCCCTGGCCCCGGAAGGGTCGGTAGATATCTGGATTCCCAGTGGGGGCAGCGGCGGACAAGTTAGGTTTGTGGGCCATTCCTGGGCAACCCTGATCACCGCCGTGGAGGGATTTCGGCTGCACTTTGGGGTTGAGGTTGTGCACGCCTATTGTGTGCTGCCCCTGTACCATGTCAGCGGCCTGATGCAGGCTCTACGGGTACTGGCCTCAGGGGGATGCCTGGCCCTGCAAAGCTACGGCGATCTAAAGCGGCAAACCTGGTTACCCTTCCCCCAAGACAGCTTTCTCTCCCTGGTGCCAACCCAACTGCAATGGCTGCTGGCCCAGGGCGATCGCTACCTGGCCAGATTACAAACCTATCGGGCCGTCTTACTGGGGGGGGCACCCGCCTCCCCCGCCCTGATCGATCAAGCCCGACAATGGGCCATTCCCCTGGCCCTGACCTACGGTATGAGTGAAACCGCCAGCCAGGCGGCTACCCTACTGCCAGCCGAATTTCTGGCGGGGCACCAGAGCAGTGGCCGACCCCTGCCCCATGTCCACCTGGAAATTATCAATGACCAGGGGGATTGCCTGGCTCCAGGGGTGGTAGGGGCGATCGCCCTGGAGACCCCCAGCCTATTTCGGGGATACTGGCCACCCCTCCCGACCCCATGTCAGGGACGATTTGTTACCGACGATCTGGGTTACCTGGACGATCAGGGCTATGTCCATGTGCTGGGCCGCCGCAGCACAACCATTATTACCGGTGGGGAGAAGGTTTTGCCCCAGGAAATCGAACAGCTATTGCTAGCTACGGGCCAACTGACAGATGTCTGTGTGGTAGGGCTGCCCGATCCCCACTGGGGACAGCGCCTTTGCGCCTTGATCGTGCCTGGGCCTAACTTTGCCGGGCTAACCCCATTGATGGTCCTAATGCGGTCCCAACTAGCCAGTTACAAACAACCCAAGGGCTGGATGGTGGTGACCGCCATACCCCGCACCGCTGAAGGCAAGCTACTGCGAGGTATGGCTCTGACTCTAGCCCAGGAAAGGACCTAATCTCGACTGGATGGTCGTCCTAAACCAGCTTCGGTTTTAGCGATCGCCAGCATGGTTTTTAACACCGTATCGGGATTCAGACTAATGGAGTCAATCCCCTGTTCTACCAGAAAGGCGGCAAATTCCGGATAGTCACTGGGGGCCTGACCACAGATGCCAATCTTGCGGCCCCTGGCCTTGGCCCTGGCAATGACCTGGCGCACCATTTCCTTTACCGCTTCGTTGCGCTCATCAAAAATATGGGCCACCAGGGCGGAGTCCCGGTCCAGACCCAGGGTCAATTGGGTGAGATCGTTGGAACCAATGGAAAAGCCATCGAACACCTGACTGAATTGGTCCGCCAGAATCACATTACTGGGAATTTCGCACATGACGTAGACCTGAAGGCCATTTTCCCCTTGTTTGAGCCCATAGCTGGCCATGGTTTCTAACACCTTACGGCCTTCATCGGGGGTACGGCAAAAGGGAATCATGGGAATCACATTGGTCAGCCCCATGTCATCCCTGACCCGCTGTATGGCCTTACATTCTAGACCAAAGGCCTCGGTATACCTGGGATCATAGTAGCGAGAGGCCCCCCGCCAACCAATCATGGGATTCTCTTCGTGGGGTTCAAATTCCCGTCCACCGATCAGGTTGGCGTATTCATTGCTCTTAAAATCCGACATCCGCACCACCACCGGTTTAGGGTAAAAAGCAGCGGCAATCATGGCCACTCCGGATGCCAGTTTATCTACAAAGAAATCGGGCTTATGGTCGTAGTGGGCGGTAATCTGCTGGATTTCTGCTTTAGCCGCCCCATCCTTAAGGTGGTCGAAATGCATGAGGGCCAGGGGATGGGTCTTGATATGGTTGGCAATAATAAACTCTAAACGGGCCAACCCGACTCCGTCACAGGGAATGGCCGCGAGACTAAAGGCCTCCTCCGGGTTCCCCACATTCATGAGGATCTGGGTGCGGGTACGGGGCAGGTTATGGAGGGCAGTTTCCACCACCTCAAAGGGCACCAGACCACTGTAGACCCGCCCCGCCTCTCCCTCAGCGCAGGAAACGGTCACCGGCTGTCCAGTAGTAATCACCTCCGTAGCATCACCACAGCCGACGATCGCCGGTATGCCCATTTCCCGAGCGATAATAGCGGCATGGCAGGTGCGGCCCCCCTGGTTGGTGATGATGGCGCTAGCCTTTTTCATAATGGGTTCCCAGTCGGGGTCGGTCTTATTGGTAACCAGTACCTCACCATCCTGGAACTCAGTCATGCGTTGCACATCCATGATCACCCGGGCTTTACCGGTGCCCACCATTTCCCCTACGGCCCGCCCACTGGTCAACACCGGGCCCGTACCATTTAGCCGGTAGCTTTTAATCACATGGTCAGACTTCTGGGATTGAACGGTTTCGGGGCGGGCCTGAACAATAAACAGTTCGTTCGTTAGCCCATCCTTGGCCCATTCAATATCCATCGGCGTCTGCCTACCCCGCCGCAGGCTATAGTGGTCTTCGATAATGCAAGCCCAACGGCCCAGGGTGAGAACCTCCTCATCGCTGAGGCAGAATTTGCGGCGATCGGGCTCGGCCACCGGTACGTTTTTGGTTTCCTTCCCACCGCCAATACCGTAAATCATCTTAATTTCCTTACTGCCCAGCCGTTTCTCTAAAATGGGACGCTTACCCTGCTTGAGGGTAGGTTTAAACACAAAATACTCATCGGGATTAACGGCCCCCTGGACTACGTTTTCCCCCAGACCGTAGGCGGCAGTAATCAACACAGCGTTCTTAAAACCGGTTTCCGTATCAATGGAAAACATCACGCCCGAGGTAGCCAGATCGGATCGCACCATTTTTTGAACACCCACCGACAGGGCTACGGAAAATTCATCGAAGTCCTGCAGGCGCTGGGCGTACTGATGACGGTAGGAAATTGCCCGATCAGTAAACAGCGAGGCAAAACAACGGTGACAGGCCTCTACCACCCCCTTTGCTCCATGCACATTCAGGTAGGTTTCCTGTTGACCGGCAAAGCTGGCATCGGGCAGATCTTCGGCGGTGGCGGAGGATCGCACCGCCACGTCTAAATCACCCAGGCCCCTATCCTGGCCGTAGCGTTCACAGAGCCGCAGGTACGCCCTACTGATGGCCACCTCCAGATCCGACGGGAAGGGGGTAGTCAAAATCAGCGATCGGGCCCGTTTGCCGCGATCGCGCAGGTTGGCCACATCCTTCAGGTCTAGATCGGCGAATAACTGGCGCAGTTGGGCCTCTAATCCAGCTTGCTGAATAAAGTAGCGATAGGCATAGGCGGTAGTAGCGAAACCTGAGGGGACCGTGACTCCCTGGGTCCCTAACTGCTGGATCATTTCTCCCAGAGAGGCATTTTTACCCCCCACCAGGGGAATATCTTCAATACCGACCTCCTCAAACCAGAGAATAAAGGCATGCTCCTTAGGATCGGAGTTGGATAGGTTAAGCTCAGGCCGATGGGATAAAACCATAGAAATTCTCCTGATTCCTGATTAACGTTCTAATTACCACCGATCGCGGCTGGGACCGATGGCCAGGCAGAGGGATAGGGGGTTTTCCTGAGGGATTCAAGCCCGATGGGCTCGAAGTTGTAGAGGCTCTAACCCCAGGAAGCATCCATACCAGACTGCCTTACCCCTCTATCCTAGGTTTTACCTACCTGGAAAGAGGGAATTAATACGGTTTTTTAAGGTCTACTTTTCAGGTCTTAATCTTTTTCTGGAAGATTATTGCGAAAAATTAACGCTTTAGCCAAAAGGCTAAAAACAGAGTTGCTCGCAAACATGAATATCTCGCGAGACTGTTCCGGTGGTGGGCTAACCTCTGGGGCGACGGCCTTACCGTCGTTTCAGCCAGATCAGTAGGGCCAGAATAAATCCCGCCAGGGGTAGGACCAACAGGGCCAGGATCGCCAGGCCAATCTGCTGTTGCACCGTCATCACCAAGCGTCGGTTGGTCACTTGACGGGGGCGAATGGAGAGGGTGGAGTCATCCTTTTTCCCTAACCAGCTGACGGCGTTCAAAAAAACATCGCCATTTAGTTGTTGCTCAAACAGTCCATCCGTAGCGAAGGTGGAATTACCAATCACCACCAGGCGGGCCTGGGGACTGCTGTCTCCCGGCCTAGCTTGCCCTAGCGATCGCTGCAGGGCAACTCCCAGGGTATAGGGACCGCCGGGGGGAGCATTCTGGTCCACCTTCAACTCTCCCTGGCTGGAAAGGGCCTCAGCCCGGCTCTGGGGGTTACTGCGGAGAATCGGCTGGGCGGTTATACCCGCTATTGCTTCCAGGTTAATGGGCCGCACCAGGGGAAAAAAGGACCGCCCCTTGCCAAAATCGTGGGTGATGGGGTGGTCACCATAATCGGTAACCAGGGGAGCGGCAGGGCCCAGCCCCACCAGTTGGCCTGCTCCCGAGGTATCCAGCACGATCCGGTTGTCCAGACTGATACCCCAGCCATCCAACAGACTATCCAGATTGGGACTGGTGCGGGGGTCAAGCATCAACAGCAAACTGCCGCCCTTGTCCAGGTACCGAGTCAGGGTTTCCACTTCCTTATCAAAGAACTGGGCAGAGGGGCCGGCCACGATTACCACACTGGCGTCTTCAGGAATCGCAGCGGTGGTGGCCAGGTCCAGGGGTTCCACCGTAAAACCCTTATCCTTAAGGGCAGTAGCGGCCTGGGAAAAACCGGTCTTACTACCATCAATGGGTAGTTCCCGGTGTCCCTGGGTAAAGTAGGCCCTTAAACTGCCCTGGTGACTGAGTTGATCCAGACCGTTGGTGAGGGTACGTTCGGATAGGCGATCGCTGGAACTCAGGCTTTGGAGTAGTCGCCGCTGCTCACCCTGCTGTAAAAACACCTCCCCTGGTTTGGTTACCCCGAACTCCTGGGCCTGGCGGGGATTCTCGGAGGGGTTCACGTACTCAAAGGCAAAGCGGTCCCCGGCCTGGCGATAACTTTCCAACAACTGGCGATCCTGAGGGTTAGGGTTGGGGTCAAAGATCACCACCGTAGTAGGCGCCTTCAGAGCCTTCACCACCTCCTGGGACTGGGGAGCCAGGGTAAATATCTGATTCTCTGTCAAGTCAAGGCGGATGGAGTGGCGCACCGCCAGAAAGTTGAGTAAGGCCAAAATAGTTAGCACCGCCAGGGTGCCTACCAGGGCGTTGGCTCCGACCTGGGTCGATCGCTGCTGCCAGAAGCGCTGACCGCCAGCATGCCTAGACCCCAGCCCCACCACCGCCAGGCCCAGTCCCCCCAGGAGCAGCACCAAGGGCAGTGGCGACCAACCCCTGAGCAGGCCCACCACCAGCCCTGCGGTAATCAGGGCCAGGCCAGGCCAGACCAGGTATTTCAAGCACTTTTGCATGGCGATCTTCATGGCAAGCTATCTGTTATGTAACTAGGATCGTTGGAATCGCAGGGTTTCAATCGATTGGGCGGTGAGGTAAAGCCCCAACAGAATAAAGGATAGAAACAACACCAGCCCACTGCTGTCAAAAATTCCCTCGGTAAAGTCAGTGAAATGCTTCAGCATAGAAAGGTGGCCCACCGCTCTGCCTGGCAGACCCGGTAACCCTTGGGCAATGGCATCGACTAACCACAAAAGTAAAACCAGGCCAAAGGTCATGATGGCGGCCAGAACCGTACTTTCAGTTAGGGAGGAAATAAACATACCCAGGGCCAACACACTGGCGGCCATCAACAGCAATCCCAGATGGGCCAAACCAAATACCCCTGGATGGATAGGGGGAGAGGCGGCCCCCAAGGCGATGGCCTGCCCTACCATCAGGGGCAAAACCAGACCAATGTAAAAGCTGATCACCGCTAAGAGTTTACCCAGGGCTACAGCCCAGTTAGGCAGGGGGGAGGTAGCCAGTAATTCCAGGGTGCCCTGCTTCCGCTCTTCGGCGTAGAGACCCATGGATAGTATGGGTAGGATAAACATGGAGAGGGAGCCCAGCAGACCCACGTAGGCCTTGATAAATTCGTAGGCTACATCAAAGGGCGGTAGGGCTGGCATGCCCATCTGGGTAGACTGGTCTGCCGTGGCGACTTGGGCAATCATGCCCTGGGGACCCAGCAGCATCACCACCAGAAAAAAGCCCCCCAGCAACCAAAAAATTCCTGCAATCAGGTAAGACAGGGGCGAGGTCAGGTAGCTTTGGAATTCACGGCGAAAAATAGCCAGAATATTTTTGAAGATCATGGAATCGGCAAGGGTAGAACGGTAATGGTTTTCTAAGTAGCGGCCTGGTCCCTACTGTCTGGGCTGTCTGGTTCAACCACATCTACGGTGGTGAGGTTGAGAAACACCTCCTCCAAACTGGCCTGCTGACGCCGTAGCTCATACAAACCCAGGCCCCCATTCACCAGAGTAGCGGCGATCGCCTGACCCAGGGTCCCACTTCCGTCTCCCCGCACCCGCAGGCGATGACGATCCTCCGGCAGGCGTTCTGGCCCCAGAACCACAACCTCCCGCACCTGGGCCAAGCCGCCCAGCAGGGAACGGGCCTGCTCCACATTGCCCTGCACCTCAATCTCGTAGGTCCCTTCTCCCACCAGTCGGGCGGTCAGGTTGGCCGGGGTATCGGTGGCGACGATTTGCCCCCGGTTGATAATGGTGATGCGATCGCAGGTCATACTCACCTCGGGCAAAATGTGAGTCGATAAAATAATCGTATGGCTACCGGCCAGGCTTTTAATCAACTGCCGGACCTCGTTAATCTGCCGTGGATCGAGGCCCACCGTGGGCTCATCTAAAATAATCACCGGTGGATCGTGGATAATCGCCTGGGCAATCCCCACCCGCTGCCTATATCCCTTCGACAGCTTGCGGATCAACACCTGACTTTTATCCCGCAAGCCACAGCGATCCATGGAAGTGTCTACCCGTTCCTGGCGCTGCCCTGCCGGTACTCCCTTAATCTGGGCCACAAAGTTGAGGAAGCCCGCTACGGTCATGTCTGGATAGAGGGGTGGGGACTCGGGCAGATAGCCAATCCGCTGGCGCACCGCCATGGAATCGCTATGGACATCGTAGCCAGCTACCCGGGCCGTTCCCTGAGAGGCGGGCAGGTAACCAGCCAAAATTCGCATGGTGGTGGTTTTACCCGCCCCGTTGGGTCCTAAAAATCCCAAAATTTCACCGGACTCAGCCGCAAAACTAACATCCTGCAGGGCTGGGGTCGATCCGTAGGTTTTACTCAGGTGCTCAACTTCAATCATGGGTAGGTGATAACCGGGTTCAATAGTCTAGGATTCATTCTTCACTATAGTCGCGGTTATCTACTTTAATCACCAGTCTGAGGATTGACCAGTCTGGCAAGTGACTTACCTCTTTGCGGTAAATCGCCAATTAGGACCGGTCCCTAGTCCCAGCCGCCTTAGATGGAGCGGAGACACCTCAGAATCACTCCCCAGTTTTGGCTTCGAGGGATCAAGGGGAGCCTTAGGGTTCTGGCCTCAGCGGTAGGTTAAAATTTTGGCCGCTTTTTGCCCTAGGCTCGTAGGATAGGGTAGACAACCTACTGGGAAGAGGGATGGTGGGGCATGGTGAAAATTGCCGTGATTGACTACGATATGGGCAATCTGCACTCGGCCTGTAAGGGGTTGGCGTTGGCGGGGGGGGAACCCATGATTACCGATCGCCCCCTCGATCTAGCCCAGGCCGACGCCCTGGTATTGCCGGGGGATGGCGCCTTTGACCCGGCTATGCAACATCTGCGATCGCGTCACTTGGTAGAACCAATTCAGGCTGCGATCGGTAGTGGCAAGCCCTTTTTAGGAATTTGCCTGGGGCTACAACTATTGTTTGAGTCGAGTGATGAAGGCCAGGAACCGGGCTTAGGCATTTTACCCGGCCATATCCGCCGCTTTCGTACCGAACCCCACATCACCATTCCCCATATGGGCTGGAACCAGCTCACCCTAACCCAACCGCTCCACCCCATCTGGCGCGGCATTGAGAGTGGCGACTGGGTCTATTTTGTCCATTCCTACTACGCTGACCCAACTGATAAAGGGATTATTGCCGCCACCACTACCCACGGCAGTCAGACCGTGACAGCGGCCATCTGCCAGGGTAATCTAATGGCCATGCAATACCACCCCGAAAAGTCTGCCCCGGCGGGGTTAACCATGCTGGCTAACTTTGTCACCCTGGCTAGCCAGAGGGATGGATAGGCTTAACTATTTATTCTCAACAACTTTAGGTGGGCTGACCTACAGACTGAATCTGAGGGGATACAAGACGATTGGCATCGGCATCCCACAAAATGAACTGGGCGCAATGGAGCATATCTTTAATGCCCACAGTTTTTACCTGGGATAGAAGATGGGCATTAGCCCGATGACAGGCCGCGAGATTATAGTTGGGAATTCTTTCAGAAAGGTGGTGAATGGTGTGATAGCTAATGTCAGCAGTAAACCACCGTAAAATGGCTGGCAAATCTAAATAACTACTACCCTCAACGGCTCCCTGCACGTAGTCCCAACCGGCTGTTTTGTGGGCATAGGCTCCTTCAAAATTATGCTGGACAAAAAAGACACAGATAAAAATCGCCCCCGCTAGGGTTAAAACCGTGGCATATAGACCGAAAAACAAAACCGGCCCAATCAAATAGCTGAGGATAAACCAACTAGACACCACGACAATATTGTTGTAGAGCAAATCCCAAAACTCTTCCCTGGTTGGCCACTGCTTGGACTGATGGGTCGCAATCAACTCCTTCAGGTTCATTCCGCCATTGGCTTTAAAGGCAGCCAACCCATCTGCAATGAAGTCATAAATACCGAGAATCAAAGTGACTCTTGGCTTAATCACCAGATAGAAGAACCCCCCGGGCAGGGTCATAATCGGTTGGCGCAAAAACACATAGAGTTTTTGATCGGAAGGACTCAATTGGGAGAATTCTTCTGTAGAGAGAAAATCACCAATCCCCCGATAGCGTTCCCAGTCTCCGTTAGTCTTATGGTGGTAAGCATGATCCCTTGACCAACCGTACTGAGGTATGGCGTTGATAGCTCCCAAAATAAAGCCCACTAATCTATTGAGTCGCCTCGATTTGAATAGAGAGTAATGGCCACAGTCATGCATCAAGGAAAAACAACGCAGTAAAAACAGTACCATCAAAATAACGATGGGCGGCAATAACCAAAGGGAAATAGCCGCTGCTTTAACCGCCAGAACCCATAGGCCGATATAGGGAACGATCGTATTGAGGATTTGATAGGTGGCTCGTCGGTCATCGCTCTTCATGTAGGGTGCCAACACAAAATCTGATTTTTGTACCATAATGTCTTCAAAAAATGTGAATTCTAGACAGGGAAAAATTCCCGTTTTATCGGCCTAAATATTATCTGGCTGGCAGAAAAGATTGCATTTAGATAGCTAAACCAGATTTACACAGTTTAAATCCCACCGATCACCTGGATTCTATTCATTGACTTCAAAATAAATGACACACACTGAAAAAGGTTATTTTGAAAAGATGTCAAGCATTAAAAAAACAGGAATGACCAACTTGAGAAAACCTTTATAGCGGTTTTCGATAGAGTGAGACACCCAATTGTTCAGTCCTCCCCCCCCAGCGGCTGGCCGTTAGGGTTTCACGCTGTCCCCCCCCTGATAAGGGGGGCAAGGGGGGGTAATCATATCGCACTTCACCCGAATGAAATCCGCTATAGACTCCCATGAATGATTAACCGTCCACGGTGGTTTCTTTAGCCACTCTATAAAAAAGAAATCACTCACTGGACACTACCCCAAACATTTGAATAGGCTAGCGCCCTTCAATCCCAAATGAATCAAAAAGTTAAAGCTACAAAGCTTAAACATTAAGAATGTTGAAGTAATTTGTGGCTATCTTAGCACATTCCTATCCCGATCCAGGCTTGTATAGCAGCTATAACCGGTCCATTGGGTACCCCTTAATTACCCAGCGAAACTCAGGTTAGGCCACAAAAGCACAGGTCTAGTTTTAACGGGTGCTGAGCAGAACGTACATAGCGTTGGGTGGTAGGCGTAGACTGACGGCCTGACCATGGTGTTGCAAGGGTATATCGACCTGGGCCATGCCGTTCATATCTAGGGATTGGGCTCGACGGATGGCGGTATGGTTCAACTCCAGTAATACATCGGTGTTGGCTACCTGCCAGGGCGGAGCGCCGTAGCTGACGACTTCATAGCCTTTTTGGCGAGTACCCTGCTCATCGGTCCACTCCAGTGGTTTTTGCTGCCAACCGGTAGGGCGAGCGGTGGTACCTACCTGTACCAAAATCTTCTCAGATTGCGCTAGGGGTTGGTCATCCATAGCCACTACCATGACAGTAGCGTAGGGATTACCAGCGGTAATAGTCAGGTCCCTTAGTTTGATTGGACCCCTGGCTTGCAAGAAGCCAGTCGCCCCCTGGGCCTTAGGACTGTTCAGCAGGCAGAGGCCCTGACCATAGTCCCAAGTAATTTCTCCTGTTATCGAGGTAACGGTTTTACGACGGGGATTCAGGTAAGGACTTAGGTCAATGACCTTACTCTGGGCCCCATCCCTACCGTAGCTGACTTGAACAGGACCCACTAAAAAGGCCAGGGGATGGGCCCTGGTCTGGGTGAGGCTTTGGCCTTTAGGCGGCTGTTGATCCCGATTCGGATCAAAACTGTTCTCCTCGCTAATCAAGGGTGTCTGGCGCTGCCACAGAGCCTCCAGGGGACGGTGTTCCTCCACTACCGGCGTACCAGTTTGGAGGTAACCCTGGCGATAGATCAGGGCGGCAGCGGGGAAGTTACCCAGTAGTTCTGGGGTATCGGCAATCCATTTCCCTAGGGAGGGCAGATAGCCGTTGGCGGAGTCGGGCGATCGCCACTGGGGTTGATTTAGTTGGAACCAGTAAAAACCGTCCACACCCGTCAGGGATTGAAATAGACTGACCAGAAAGGGACCTTCCGACTGGTAGCTGAGGGGAGGTACCCAGGAACTTTCTGTGATGACCATGGGGTAGCCACTCACCTGCTTCAAATTCGTCGGTAGCTGGTTCGGCTGGAACAAGACCGATGGGTCGGTGAAGCGATCGCCCGCCACGATTGCCCAACCGCTATACTGGCCGGTATGGAGGCCACCGTAGTAGCGGTTAACCGCCATCACGTCACCCGGGCTATAGGCGTAGCGTTCGGCATCGTTGAGACGGGTCGTGTCGGCAGTTTTCCAATTATCGGCATTAATCAGCGCTTTCACCCCAATTTCCTGGCGCAGAAACTCCACCATGGCACGATGGAAATCCATCATGGTAGTCGTGAGAAACTCCGTTTGGTCAGCCAGTCGTTGGTCCCTGCCGGCATCTTGAGATTTTTGCAGTAGGGATAGGCGACTGCGATCGGAACCATCAACCGGAGGAGATTGGGTCATTTCCCAAATATGGGCCAGCCGCAGCCGCCCCTGGCTGGGGTTATCTCCCTCGATTGAGCTTTGCTGCCAGGCCTCCAGGATCCTATCCAAAGACCCGTATTTAGTCATTAACCAATCCCAGTACCGGGCTAGGAGCAGATCCAGGTCACGCCCTTTCAGCCGCTCCAGGGTCCAGAATAAAAGGGAATCTTCGTTTTGTAGTTGCAAGAGGGCTACCGCTGGGTCATCCTTTAAGGCCAGTCCCGTGTAGGGATTAACCGGTTCCAGCAAGGCTCGCCACCAGTCTTTATAGGCCGCCTGCACCACCGGGTCAAAAAACAGCAATCCCATCATGGTGTCACTATCCCGGGGTACGGGCCACTCCGGTTGAAGGGGCAAAGCAGCGGCAAAGTAGGGAGAAATGGTGGTGTAAATTCCTTCCTTTTTCATGGCCGCCACCAGACGCCAGAGTTGATCGCGGGCCGTGAGGTTAATGGCATTTAAGCCACCCTTGGGGCTGGGGGAGGGAATCTGTCCATGCCAACGCACCATATTCACGCCCCGTTTAGCCAGAAATCTGGCATGTTCCGCCATGGCTGGCGGGTTACTTTTCCAGATTTCCGTATTCACCGCCCAGAAACGAATCCCCTTGCCAGCCCCGGTTACAAAGTCCTGACCATTATCCGATCGGCGGATAAAGCCCGACTGCCCAGCTACCGCTTCATTTAAGGAGCGCAGGTCGAGGAGGGCCTGGGGACTGAAGCGATCGGGATCGGGGGTGAAATCCCAGGCCTGGGCTGGATCAACCAGATTGGTAAGGGTAACTCCGGGATTAGCTGGGGTACTATTGCCCCAGGGGAGCCAGGGATGGCAAGCTACCGCCAGTACCGCCACCCCCAAGCCCAGACCCAGGACCGACCAACCCCGAAGCAGTAATCCTGGCCAATAACTTTTTAGGGAATGGATCATGGCTTTTGCTCTGGATACCTGTATTGAGCCTAGCGAATGGGCTGGCTTTTCCCGTCATCCATTCCTGAGCTTGATAGAATTCTTATAGAGCCCTTATAGTTCCCGGCCATGCTGCGTGTTTATGGCAATCGTACCCTCAAAACCCTACCTGGACTGGCCATTCGTCCTACTTCCGTGCGGGTCAGGCAGGCTGTGTGCAATATCTGGCAAAACCAGATCCAGGGTTGCCGCTGGCTGGATCTGTGCACCGGTACCGGGGCCATGGCAGCAGAGGCCCTCGGTCGGGGGGCCGCAGAAGTAGTAGGCATTGAACTCTCGGCAGAAGCCTATGGGGTAGCCCGACAGAACTGGCAGAAGATAGCTAAACCCGATCAGTGCATTAGCCTATTTAAGGGAGACGTCCTCAACCAACTATCGCGGCTGAAGGGCCAATCCTTCGATCTAATTTATTTTGATCCACCCTACAGCAGTGGCCTCTATACCCCAGTCCTTACCAAAATCGTTCAGTTCAACTTACTTAAACCAGAGGCGGAAATCGCGGTAGAACATAGTCCTAAGGGCTGGACGGCAGAGTCCATAGCCGGATTACGCCTGATGCGCGAGAAGCATTACGGCGGTACCTGTATAGCCTTTTATGCGCCGGATTGATTGATAGCCCCGTCAAACCTGGGGCTTGCCCTATTCCATCTCTAACCCGTTATGCACCGGCCTCCCCCGCTGATTCTGAAAAAACTGGTCCTGATGGGAGCCCTACAACTCACCATGATCTGGGATCTGATCACTACCCTACTGGGAATTATTTTAATTCTAGAGAGCGTAAATCCCGTAGCCCTTAGCCAGGCCGTTATTGGTTGCCTAATTGTGGTAGCCTTTAGTTTTTCCACCCGATCTCTGTGGCAACAACGTCAGGGCTACCGCATTACCGGACCACCCCTTATCCTGCTACGCCTGGTGTGGGGAATGGCCATCTTTGTGGACCTATGGACCTCCCTAACCTGCAACACCTGGTTTATTGGAGCCCACTCCCCAGAGGACAGTCGCGCCATGGTTGACCTACTCAGTCACCTCAACCTGGGGCAACTAATCATTGTGATGTTTGTTACTTTGGTCACCGGCGTTAGCCCCATCCTGGTGGGCTACCTCCGGAATCAAGATATTGACGCCTGGCTCAGTTAACCCCCCAGGATGGCTCTGCCACCAGGTAGTCAAGGCGGTATCATAAATCACCTGCCAGGGCAGGTGATGCTGGCGAGCCAGGGCAGCGCAGTCTTCGTATTCTGGGTGAACATTGAGTAGGTTTCCGGTTTGGGGATGGTAACCCAGCTTGACCGCCACGACACCGTGGCGGGTAGTCAGCCTTTCGATGTCTCGCCGTAGAATAGTCCGCTGTTGCCGCTGGTGGCGAATTCCCAGGGTCGGGGTTTCCGCTAGTAGGATCTCGGTGCAGCGGGTTTCGGCGGTGATTGGGGCAATAACGGTAATCAAAAGCCCTGGTCGAGACTTCTTCATGGTGAGGGGTTGGGTAAACACATCCAGGGCCCCACCGGCAAACAGTTGTTCGTAGAGGTAGGTAATCACCTGGGGAAGCATGTCATCCACCTGGGTTTCCAGTACCGCCACCGTTGTTACTTCCCCCTCTCCAGTAAAGCTTTGGCCAGAAGGCTGAGGACCCAGGGAATCGGTCAAGGGGATAGCTGGATAGGCGTCCTGGCTCGCCTCCGCCCCAGCAACCGGGGCGATGGCTCTATGGGTAGGAGCTGACCCCAGGGGCTGGGGGACGGGGCGATCGCCAGGGGTACCCAGCCACAGGCGCACCATATTGGGAATCGGTAAATCCTGCCTACCAGCCCCCAGACCCACCCGTTCCAGGGTCATGGCGGGGGTCGGCCCAAACCCCTGCGCCAGGGCCGCCACAATAGCAGCGCCAGTGGGGGTTACCAGTTCCCCCTGACACCCGTTACTGTAGATCGGCATAGAACGCTGCTGCATCAACTTGAGTACGGCTGGAGCCGGTACGGGCAGCCAACCATGGGCCGCCTTGACCCGACCCTGCCCCGTGGGCAGGGCAGAACAGTAAAGCTGATCGATACCCAAATAGTGGAACCCCAGGCAGGTCCCTACCACATCAACAATGGCGTCGATCGCGCCCACCTCATGGAAGTGAACCTGATCCACCGCAATGCCATGGACCGCCGCTTCCGCCTCCGCCAGTTGCTGAAAGACCAATAAACTCCAGTACCGGGCGCGATCGGGCAGATCGGCCCGCTGCAGCAGTCGCTGAATCGCTGGTAGGTTGCGAAATTCCTGGTGGGTACCGTGGTGATGGTCACCCGGCTGAGGGACCGGATTGGTCAGGGTCACCTCCACCTGAAGAGCCCGCTGACCCTGCCGTTGGGTGGGTGCCGCTGTTAAGGAAAACTCCCCCTCCAGGCCCAAACCCTGAAGCTGGGTCTGGAGATAGGTAAGGGGCACCCCGGCATCAATCACCGCCGCCAGGCACATATCCCCAGAAATTCCCGAGGGACAGTCAAGGTAAGCTATTGTTTTCATACTGGTAACAGTATCTGGCGCCATGGCTACCCTATATCACCTTCATCCAGCTAATCCTGAGTCCCGCAAGATGGGCGCCATCGTTGAGGCGCTGCGCTCCGGATCGCTCGCTCTTTATCCTACAGACACAGTCTACGCCATTGGTTGTGACCTGAATCATCGGGGTGCCGTACAGCGGGTGCGGCAGTTAAAGCAACTGGCCAATGACAAACCGCTGACCTTTTTATGCCATTCCCTTTCCAACATTGCCGACTATGCCGTCGTCAGCGATAGTGCCTACCGGCTGATCCGGCGGTTGATTCCTGGTCCCTTTACCTTTCTGCTGCCAGCCACCAAGCTGGTACCCCGCCTGGTGATGAACCCTAAGCGGCATACCACGGGAATCCGGGTGCCCAACAATGGTATCTGTCTGGCCCTCATGGAAGCCCTGGGTAATCCGGTGATCTCTACCTCGGCCCTGACCCTGGCTCCTGGACCTGAGACCATGGATAAAGCTCAGCTCTTTGATGTCCTCCAAAACCTGGTGGATATTATTGTGGATGACGACCAACCCCTGACCTACCAAGTCTCAACCATTCTGGATATGAGTCAAGACCAGCCTCTAATTATTCGCCAGGGCCTGGACTGGGAAATAGCCCAGGATTGGGGCGCCGAAATTGCCCAGTCGCCTGGACCGAATTGACGCTGATCGAAAGTTACCCTGAATCAACCCAACCACTTTAACTACTGCCACACCCTTTCAGAAATCCCAGGGACAGAACTGTAGTTAATGATGCGCACTGGGTTGTCCTTGCTAGGATTGGGTACTTATGAAGATTGCATCTACCAGCGTTGTTATGGCCTCCTTTCCTGGGAGTAATCCCTCCTTTTCTGATTCCCGCCCGCCTTTACCCGATCAACCAGCCGATCTCACCTTCATGGTGAATAGGATTCAACAGTTGGTTGAGTCCCATCTACACCGCCGTCCAGGAGGGCTAGACGGGGTTGCCCACCGCATTGCGGCTGAAGTTGAACGCATGTGTCGGCGTAGCGATCGGATTCAAGCCTCGGGTAACCTGAGTCACTGGCAATCCACCCTGATAGACCAGCGGGTGAACAAATGCCTGACCTATTACGACCTGGGGTCAACCCGGGGTCGCATTGATTTGCACAGCACCCTGAGCGCCATTGCCTATCGCCATATTGCCTCAGAGCAAAGCTCCTTAAGCTTTCAGGGTCGCTGTGAATTGCTGGAGGATTTTATGCAGACCTTTTATATCGAGGCTTTGAATAGTTTTCGTCGAGCCCATCACCTGCTATCCACCTATACCCCCTCTACCCGGCTAGAGCTGGCGGAATACATGGCCTTTAGTGAGCAGTATGGTAAGCGTTCCATTGCCCTGGGCAACGGCCATAGTCAGCAATTAATTGTGCTGCGGGCCCAGGCCTTCAACCACAGTCAACCCAATCACACCCTGATTGACCCAACCCTGGTAGATTCCCCTAAGTTTGAAGAAGGAGAAAGGGGCCCTTCCCTGGCCGTCCTGCAGCAGATTCGGGAAAAAACTACCCTGGCCCCTAGCACTGATTCTGAGGAGGCGGCCATGCGCGATCGGGTGACTACCGCCCTGATGGAGTATTTCAGTCATCAGAACCAGTCTGAGTGTATGAACTATCTAGTGCTGAAGCTGAAGGATGCTTCTACCTCTGAAATTGAGGAGATTTTAGGCATTTCCTCAAAGCAGCGCGACTACCTGCAGCAGCGCTTTAAGTATCATGTGGAAAGGTTTTCCCAGGACTACCAATGGGAATTGGTGCACCAATGGCTGGGAGCTAACCTGGAAAACAGTCTGGGCATGACCCCCGATCAGTGGCGAAGATTTTTGGCCGTGCTGGAGCCTCAGCATCGCCGCTTAATTGCCCTGAAGCAAGCCCAGATAGATGCCCTTAGCCAGGATGATGGGGCGATCGCCAGCACCCTGGGGTGGACTACCAAAAAAGTCAAACGCACCTGGACAGAGATCCTCAGGCAAGCCTGGCAACACCGTAACCATGGGCTCAAAGCCCGACCATCCGAGGAAAACAATGGGTAGATTAGAGCTCCTCGTCAATAGCTGCGCCCGAAGGAGGTTCAAACTTATAGCCAACCCCCCGCACTGTTTGAATCAGGTCCGGCTCGTTGGTATCCTTCTCGATTTTTTTACGGATCTGACCCACATGCACATCCACAACCCGTTGATCGCCAACGTAGTCGTAATCCCAAACCTTTTGAATCAACTCTGCCCGTCGCCACACCCGACCGGGATGGCTGGCAAGGAAATGTAGAAGATCAAACTCCAGAGCCGTTAACGGAACCAGTTCATCGTGCAGCATAACCTCTCGTCGCACCGGATCAATAGCCAGGCTATCAAAGGTGAGGCATTGTTGTTCGGGGGCGGTCACGGGTCGTTGGCGCTTCAGAATGGCTCCCACCCGCACCTCCAGTTCTCCCAGACTAAACGGCTTGGTCAGGTAATCATCGGCCCCTTCATTAAAGCCCCGAATTTTATCAGACTCGTCAGTCCGGCTGGTGAGCATCAGCACGAACACGCCCGTGCGAGATTGCATTTCCTTACAAAGGGTATAGCCGTTGGTATCAGGAAGATTGACATCTAGAATTACCAGGTCGGGTACAAAGCTTTCAAATAGTGCCAGAGCCTTTTTGCCGTCTTCTGCCGATTCCATTTCGTAATCCTGCTTTGCCAGGAAACGATAAATCAAATTACGGATTGCGGGGTCGTCGTCAACAACCAATATTTTGGCTTCCGCCATAGTTATACCCTTGGTTTGAATAACTTAACTGCGATCGCCAGGAAGTTAGCTCACCTGGTTGACCTACCGAAGAAATCAGTCCCTAGCTTTCTAAGAAGAAAACATAAATTAAATAATATTTTCATAGTTTACTAAAGAATTTCAGAAAGAGACTACTCCTAAGCCCAGGTTTATCCATTTCCGCCCCATCTCCACCACCCTTTGTACAGAACCAGGCTAGCTTTTTCCTATGGCTTTGGCCAGAGCCCTGAAGACCCGGTGGACGGTGCCAACCCGACTTTGGAAGAGGTTCTGACCCGTCTTCATGCCCCTATCCATGGTTCCAGCCAGGCAAAAGACCTGGATAAATGACCCTGGAATACGGTAGAACTTCAGAAGATTTCATTCCAAAAAGCTTAGGGCCGCTGCAGAGTTCTAGAAGGATTGGTGGTATCTGGTCCGCTACCGGTTCCCGATCGGGGAATAGGAATATCCTGGGTAGCGCCCTGGTTAGGCCGAAGGGAGGGTTGACCAGGCACTATGGGGGTGGAGGGGGGCAGGCCGGAATCCGTCGGTAAGTTCTGGGGTGACTGACCAGCAGAGGGCTTGCCCCTATCCCCATTTCCTTCTTGGGGCAGAGTCGCCAGAGCCACCCGATCGCCCCCCACCGATCGCAAGACATCCAGGACCGTCACCACATCCTGATAGCGGGTATCGCGGGAAGCATAGAGCACGATTAAACCGGTCGGATTGATCTGGTTAAACTGCTGCAGTACGTCGTAGAGAACGTCCAACGTCACGGGTTGGCGGTCCAGGTAAATTTGCCCAAGACTATCGATACTGACGTAGAGGCGGTTACTGGCCCCTGCTTGACCAGCCTGACCAGGGAGGGTTTGACCCGTTTTAGCACTAGGCAAGGCCAGATCGATAGCCTGCTGCCGGGTCAGACCCACAGCCGCCAGAATAAAAAAGGTGAGAATACAGAAGATGACATCAATCAGCGGAATGATTTCCATCCGCGCATCTTCTCTGGGGGTATCTAGCAAGTCTACTTTCATGGTGCTGATCAGGCCTCAGGGGTGGAGGGAATGGCAGGGGCAGGCTTTTGACTTTGGGCCCAGCTTTGCCGATACAGTAACTCCAGTTCACTACCGGCCCGACGAAACATCTTTGCCTGACCAAAGATAAATCCTTGAAACAGGCGATAAAAGGCCAGGGTAGAAATGGCAATGATTAACCCCGTGGCAGTACTGATCAGGGCTTCGCTAATCCCTAGGGAGGCCCCCGTGGTCGCATCCCCACTGCCCAGATCACTGAGGCGAATAGAACCCAGGGAATGAATCAGCCCCAGCACCGTACCCAGCAAGCCGAGCAGGGGAGATAGGCCAATCACAGCTTCTAGCACCTTATCGCCCTTACCCATAACGGTCAACTCCTCGTTGGCGGCATTTTCCAGCGCCAGGCGAAAGACCTCTGGATCGGGAGATTGGAGCACCAGGGGCGCCGATAGGAAGCGACCCATGGGTAGCTGCTGCGATCGCTGGGCAATTTCTCCAGCGGCAAGCCAGTCCCGACGAGCCGCCTCAAGCACCCGACCCGACACCTCTCGCTCACGGGTCAAAATGCGCGACCAAAACCAGACTCGCTCAAAGATGGTACCGAGGGCTAAAACCGATAACAGCAGTAGGGGCCACATGGCGGGGCCGCCACGGGCAAAAAGATCGGATATATTCACAGATTTAGATGTCTCCTTATCACCGCAATTATAGCCGTAGCCACTGGCCAGGAGGCGAAGGCGAACCAACGCCCCCTGGTATTAGCCTTGAACCGCTCAACCGTGCGCTCAGGGTTGTGGCCAGAGCTATATCTTCCAGGTAGCTTCGAGAAAGCATACCAATTGTAGTGAGTTTAGGATCACTTACGGCAGGTCCAGACATTTCCGGGAACCCTCAACCCCTGCCACTCTGGCCATAGACCTGTGGCGCCCGGCTAGACTATGGCTGGACTGGGTTCAGGGCTTGGTTTTCCTGGCGTAAATAGGCCTGGATAAAGGCTTCCAGGTCACCCCCCATGACATCATCAATGGCGGTGGTTTCTACGCCGGTACGCAGGTCCTTAACCATCTGGTAAGGGTGAAACACGTAGTTGCGAATTTGGGTACCCCAGGCCGCCTCAACCATATCCCCCCGAATTTCGGCGATCGCTTGAGCATGCTGTTCCTGGGCAATAATCAACAGCTTGGCCTTGAGGATGACCATGGCCTTTTCCCGGTTTTGCAACTGCGATCGCTCCTGGGTACAGCGCACAGAAATACCAGTAGGCAAGTGGGTGATACGTACCGCCGTTTCTACTTTGTTGACGTTCTGGCCACCCGCCCCACCGGATCGGGAGGTTTTAATTTCCAGGTCCTTTTCAGGAATATCTAAGGCTACGGTCTGATCGAGGATGGGCATCACCTCCACCCCCGCAAAGCTAGTCTGGCGCTTACCGTTGGCATTAAAGGGAGAAATTCGGACGAGGCGATGGGTACCCTTCTCTGCCTTCAGGTAACCAAAGGCATAGCGACCCGTAATCTCTAAGGTGACCGATTTTAACCCCGCCTCTTCTCCTTCCGAAAGTTCCACCAGATGGACGCCATAGCCCTGCCCCTCGGCCCAACGGGTGTACATGCGTAAAAGCATCTCGGCCCAATCCTGGGCATCGGTGCCACCAGCCCCGGCGTTGATGGTCAGCACCGCCCCTTTGCGATCGTAGGGACCGGATAGGAGTTGCTGTAATTCCCATTGATCGAGTTCATGACTGAGACGGCTAGCACTGTCCTGGGCTTCCTGCAGTAAGAGGTTATCCTCATCCTCCTGAAGCAATTCCAGAATCGCCCTGGCATCTCCCAGACTGGACTGCCACCGGCTCAGCTGACTCAGGTGGGACCTATAGTCACTCAGTTCCTGCAGGCTTTCCTGGGCCTTGTCCTGATCGTTCCAGAAATCGGGTTGGGAGGCTACCTGCTCCAGGTCTTGGATCTTAGCTTCCAGAGCAGGAAGGTCAAAGATAGTCCTGGGTTTTACCCAGGCGGTCAGCGAGCTGGTCGAGGCAGCGTTTCAGATCAACGGTGTCAAGCATAGCGGGGAGTTTAAGAATAGTTAGGGCGTAGCAACCTACGCCCTGAGGCTAAACCACTTTTAAGGTTCCATTAATCCCGGTTGATGGCGATCAACAGGCGCAGGATAAAGACAAACAGGTTGATGTAGGTAAGATACATCGACAAAGCAGCGGATAGATACTGATCATCTTCATAGGTGCGGGGCAAGATAAAAAAGTCTACGACAGCGGCACCAACAAAAATCAGCACCCCAAAGGCAGAAATAGCCAAATCCAGGAACTGAGGAATGGGACCGCCAAATAGGGTAAAAACAAACTGCCCGACTACCGCCAGTAAAATGCCAATGACGCCCAAACCAACGGTGCGGGAAAGGGCAAACCCGTCGGTTTCAGAAAGATTAGAACCAATCTGGCGACCCACCATAAAGACTGCTCCACAGGCTAGGGCAGCGGCGGCGATGCCGGTAATCCCTACCCCAGCCATCCCCAGGGCTACATAGATGAGGCCACTCAGGGTGTATCCCGTCAGCAGGCTATAGGTGGCTAGCAGGGGCAGCGCCGTACTGTTGTTGCCTTTGGCGGCAATATTGCTGGCGACAAAAAACAACGCCACCTGGGCAATCAAAGCGACCCAGAAGGTGGGCATAAACAGAGCCGGGTTATTGGTCATCATCCCCAGTCCGCCCAAGGATCCTAGAGCGGTAATCACCAGACCACCCCCCACAAAAGGTAGGGCTTTGTTAATCACATTGGGTCCGACTAAGGCCTGGCCCTGGGCCTTGCGAATGGCTTCACGAAAATTACTGGTATTGCTCACAGTTCTATCCTCTCTAAAACAATGATATCTGTCCTCAGCACTCTGGCCAAAGCTATGGCCTATAAGCCTATCCCCAGATTCTCCCGATTTTTAGATTCTAATGAACTTTTGTAATTCGAGCCGGGCCCGGGAGGTACGGCCATCCAGACTGGCCTTACCCTGGCCAGTTCATATTTCCCATCCACCAGGTTTGCATAGATTCCAGGTGGCGAGCGGCGATCGCCCCGGCTAAAAAACCTGAGCTATGGCCCACCCACGACTTACCCCGTTGCAAAGGCAATAGGCCCCACAGGCAGCCCCCGTAGAGGATGGCCACCAACCCTGCCAGAGCGATCGCTGGTAGGCTTTGGGTAAAGTAACCCCGCAGCAAAATAAACCCCAGATAGCCAAATATCACCCCACTGATGCCCAAATGACGGCTACCGGGTCGGCCCAGTAGCCAGCTTAGGAAACCACTGAATAACCAGCAGAAGCCCGTGACCAGGGCCAATATCGACAAGCCCTGAAATAAAATCAGGCTACCCAGAATCACAAAGGGAGCCGAGTTAGCCGCCAGGTGCTTGAGGTCCTGATGGAAGAGAGGCGCCACCACAATGCCTGGTAGCCCCATCCAAGAGCGGGGATGGATACTCAGGGGAGCAGAGAGTCGTCGCCCCAGCAAGCAGTCGATCACCCATAAGACCCACAGCAGCAGCAGCAGGTAGGCCAGCAGGGAAATACCTGGGCGAAAACCGTCGGGGAGGGGAGGCAGCGCCATAGGACAGAATTAGCGGAGATAGGTGGCCAGGGTAGGGGATAGGGCAGCCGCCAGATGGGCGCCATCTACCCCGAGCACCGTATTGGATCGGACTAGATACTGGGCCGCCTGGGCATGCCACCAAGTAGCGGCCAGGGCCGCATCCAGTAAGGTATCTAATCTAGCCGCTATAGCCATGCTTTGACCAGCCCACGGAGGACCCGGTGGATCGGGCAAAGTCAGGGCTGGGTGAGTCTTCTGACTGGCTGCCAAGGGTGGGGGAGAACTGGGGGACAAGGCGGTACGCGGGGCTAGGGCTATAGCCTGAGCCAGCAGACCGCTCACCAATCCGGTCAGCACATCCCCACTGCCGCCCCGGGCCAGGGCTGGAGTGCTATCGGTGTTAAACCAGAGGCGACCGTCAGGATGGGCGATCGCCGTACAGGCCCCCTTCAGCAGCACCACGATCCCACTTTGGGCCGCCGCCAGTTGGGCCGCCTGACCTGGATCGGAGGCGGTTTCCAGTAGGCCGGGGAAGAGACGGCGAAATTCCCCGGGATGGGGGGTAATCAGGCTGGGAGCCGACCGTTGACCTAGACGGGGGAGTAATCCCAGATCGGCCAGGAGGTTAAGGCCATCGGCATCGCCAACCAGGGGTACGGAGCTATGGAGCAGGGGCTCAACCACGGCCACCGCCCCAGCCGATAGCCCCGGCCCCCAGCCAACCGCCTGGTAACGGCTCAAATCCAGGTGATCGGGGAGAGCGGCGATCGCCCCCGTTGCGGTTTCGGCACAGCCCACCACAAGGGCCTCCGGTAGGTGCCCCAGCACGAGCAGACGCAGGGACTCGGGCACAACCAGGGTGAGCATCCCCACCCCACTGGCCCGTGCTCCCAGCCCGGCCAGCAGGGCAGCCCCACCGTACTGCCGGGATCCGACCACCAGCAATAGGTGACCAAGCTGGTACTTATGGGTGGCCGCCGGACGATGCAGAGGTAGGCGGGCCAGGGCTGAAGCGGGGGTCAGGCAACGCACCCGGGGAACGGCGCCCAGTCCGGTTTGAATAGCCCCAGGAGGAATATTGAAATCAATTAGATGGCGTTCCCCCAGGTAAGGGAGGGCGGCAGCCTGACAGAAGGCCCGCTTCCATAGCCCCAGACAGAGGCTATGGGTAGCCCGCACCGCTGTTCCCAGCACCGCTCCCGTATCGGTGTGGAGACCGGAGGGGATATCAATACTAACCACCGGTTCGGTCTGGCTATTCAGGTGGGTAATCAGCTCGGCGATTTTACCCTCGATGGGGCGGTCCAGGCCAAAGCCAAACAGCCCATCGATCCAGAGTTGGGGGGCAGCGGGCAAATCAGTGCTGACAGGAATAGCCAGGCTCCGAATAAAGCGTAAATGGCTAGCGGTTAGATCCTTTTGGCGATCGCAGGGGCAACAGACCTCTACCTGGTAGCCCCGCCACCACAGTTCCCGGGCCACCACCAGGGCATCACCACCATTGTGCCCCGGCCCCACCAGCACCGCGATGCGGTTAAAACTCTGGAGGGAAAAGCGATCGCTAATCCAGGCGGCAATTAACCCCCCGACCTTTTCCATCAGGGCCGCCACCGGCATACCGGCGGCAAAGATGTTGGCCTCGATCGCCTGCATTTGGGCCGTGGTGACCACCAGATCGGGACTCAAAGCGACCTTCCTCCTGGATTGGCAGACAACGGGGCAGGGACTGGCCAACGGGGAATTTCCCCAGGTAGTCCCTAGGGTTGGAAATACACCCGGGCATTGGTCAGTCCCGAATCCCGGTAAAAACTATTCCAGCGATTGGCGAGACCCAGGTCAGCAAAGGGCCCCACGGCAACATGGGGACCCTGTGGAGCGGTGCGTTGCTGCACCCGGTCAGCAGGGGTGCCCATTTGAATCACCTGGGCACTAAGGCTAGGGAGATTGGCTTCACCGGTGGGAATCACCACATAGTAGGGGGCGTTAATGGGGGCGGAATTACTACCTGGGGTTGAAGCCGGCAGAACAGCGGCGGTGGGAGGAGCAACATTCATCGGGTAGGCGTTGGCATTGGCAGGAGCCGCGTAGGTGAGTTGCTGGCCAAACTCTACATTGGGAGCGGGGGGCGGCAAAGCTGGCAGCGTATTGGAGGACTGGGGTAAGGCCGGTAGGGGAGGGAGGGCTCCACTGCTGGCATAGACATTGGCAGGAGCTGCCGCCTGGGGATAGAAGGGCTGGGCCGCCGGGGCTGTCGCCACTTCCGCCGCAATTCCCTGGGTCATCAAGGCGGTCACTCGCTGTTGAGCGTTATCCGCCAGATTAAACCGCCCGGCCTGAATCACCGATCGCCCCTGGAAGTTAGTAGCAAAGGCGGTGGGTTCCACTAAACGCACCTGATTGAGAACCTGATCATTGGCGCCGTTGACTAACACGACGTACTGCTGGCCAGAGACGGGGGTGGGGGTGGGGGGTAGGGCATTGGCCGGTAGGGGCATGGCACCGGTCGGTAAAACCGGCACCAGATCATAGCCCTGGGCCAGGACTGGCCCAGGCAACCCAGCGATCGCCGCGCCTAGCACGATACCGGCAATTCCCTGGAAAAACCTGGGCTGATTGCCTGTTAACCAGATGGAGTAACCCTGCATTTTCCTACGACTCCTGAATCGAAAATCAGCAACTTAACCGAAGATATTAACCGCCAGATGGCACTAATTGGAGCCCTAGGATTAAGGCTACGGCCCTGGCTGTGCCCCCAGGCACAATTAATCATGTGGATGTTAGCGCAGTTTTTCCAGTTCGCATCATAGAATTCCTGCTTTTCAGGTAACCAAGTGGGAATCGGGATCTGGCGCCTCCCCTATCTGGAAGATCAGCCGTCAGATTCAGGCAAAGTTCAGTAGGATAGGGCTGATCTGGCCTTGGTAACCTTAGGTTGACTATGATTCTCGTGCGGCAGTGGTCTACTCCCCGGGTACGGGGTGAGAGGTGTCGCCTGGCTGTTCTGATCTGGTGTTTAGGATCCGGGCTCCTGGCCAGCCCAGCGATCGCCGGACTGGCGCCACTTTCAGCCCAGTCCCTACCCTTAAGGAATTGGGGCATTGATGGGACCGCCTATCCTCACCTGAGGACCTACGATCTGGGCCTGATCGATGTGACTCAGCGAAACATCGCCCATGCCCCAGAGACCATGCCGGTCCCCCTCACCGGGGTAATTGGCCTTCCCCCAGGCAGGGAAGCCGTTCCCCTGGTGGTGATTCTCCATGGCCGCTATCGGGGCTGCCACTTTGCCCTACCGGAGGTGAGTCAGTGGCCCTGCCCCCCAAACACCGAAACCCGTTTTGATTTGGGTTTTGCCTATCTGGCCCAAAGCCTTATCAATGCAGGCTTTGGCGTAATTATTCCCGACCTCAACGCCGCCTTCTCCGAAACCTATGGGGCCGGGGTCGGTACCCGTAATCAGCTGGCGGATCAACGCAGTCAACAAATCCTCGATGCCCACCTGACTCGCCTAGCGATCGCCGTTCGCTCCGGTAGTAACGCCTTTGGCCTACCTTTGACCAACCGCATTGATTGGACCAAACTGGTCCTGGTCGGCCATTCAATGGGGGGTGGGGTGGCCGCCCTCAGCGCCCTGAACCGTTCCCAGGCTAGCCCCGATGCCATGGCGGGGGGGCGGGGGCCCGTATCCGCCCTGGTGCTGGTCAGTCCTACCCGCAGCTACCCACTCCCCCAGGCTGGAGAGGTTTACCAACTGGCGGATATACCCACGGTAATTCTGCTGGGGAGTTGCGATCGCGATCTGCTCGATTACAGCAGTCTCTACTACTTTGAACTGGCGGATCAGACCCCGACCCGGCAATCACCCCTGGCCACCGTACTGTTGCTGGGGGCTAACCATAATTTTTTTAATGCCGCCGTAGAGCAAGACGATTACTACCGACGGGCCGACAGCAGTGCCCTATGCAACCCCCAACAGTCTGACCAGCGCCTCTCCCGGGTGGTCCAGGAACAGTTCCTGCAGAACTATCTAGAGGGATTCCTAAAGGCGGTTTTAGGCCCTGCCCATGGGGAAGATGGCTGGGCCGATCTGGCCATGGCCCCGGATCGGGCCGCCCCCGATCGCCTCTATGGGCTACCCGTCCTCACCAACCTGGCGGTGCCCTCCCACCAACGCTACCGAGTATTTACGGCCGGCCTGGGGGGATCGACCTACCAGGCCAGCCCCGGTCTGAACCTGGCAATCTGCCCCCAGTTCAGTGCCTGTGGCGGAACCTGGAGATCGCCTCCCTTTCCCGCTGTCCTGCGCCTTACCTGGCAGCGCCCAGCCCCAACCCTGGCCTTTTCCCTGCCCCCTGCGGACTTGAGCCAGTTCAGTAGCCTGCAACTGCGCCTGGCCTGGGTAACGGCGGCCCAGCCCAACCCCAGTGGGGCGCCCCTGGCCATTGTGCTACGCGATCGGCGGGGAGCCGCCCGACGGGTCGATATACCCGCCACGGCTCCAGCCCTGCACCCATTGCCCACCGATTCACCGGCTACGGTGCAGCCCCTCACCTATGCCACCGCCCTACGCATTCCCCTCAGTCAGTTTCGAGGCATTGATCTAAGCAGCCTCACCAGTCTGGAACTAAGCCTCAACGATGTTCCCCAGGGGGTACTGGATCTGGCGACGATTGAGTTTATCCAGTAAAGCTGAATAGCCCCGCTGTAACGGGGCGGTAGGGGGATTGGAGAAGCTTAAAAAAGCCTGAGTAAAACCCCCTGCCTGAAGGCCAGGTCAAACCCCGTAAGGCCTTGGCTGGCAATGGTTATAGGTTTATATCCGCTCAGGCATCGCTGATTACAATAAAGTTGCCCTGGGGCCCCCCCAACCTGTCCAGGAGAAAACTATGGCCAGTCTTTTAGAGCAACTTCGGCAAATGACGGTGGTAGTTGCCGACACTGGAGATATTCAAGCGATCGAGAAATTCACTCCCCGCGACACCACCACCAATCCTTCCCTGATTACGGCGGCAGCCCAAATGCCCCAGTACCAGGAAATCGTCGATGAAACCCTACTCAAGGCGAGGGCTGACGCAGGATCGGGTGCCTCTGATCAGGCGATCGCCAATTTGGCCTTTAATCGATTAGCGGTATCCTTTGGCCACAAAATTCTGGGTATTGTGCCCGGCCGGGTGTCTACAGAGGTGGATGCCCGCCTGTCCTACAACACCCAGGCCACCATTGCTACCGCCCGTAACCTGATTGAACAGTACGGCCAATTAGGCATATCTCCAGAACGGGTGCTGATCAAAATTGCCTCCACCTGGGAAGGCATCAAGGCCGCAGAGGTGCTGGAGAAAGAAGGGATTCATTGTAATCTGACCTTGTTGTTTGGCCTCCATCAGGCGATCGCCTGCGCCGAAGCCGGGGTCACCCTGATTTCTCCCTTTGTGGGCCGCATTCTAGATTGGTACAAGCAGCATACTGGCCGCGACACCTATCTACCCCAGGAGGATCCCGGGGTCCTTTCCGTCACCCAAATCTATAACTACTACAAAAAATTTGGCTACCGGACCGAGGTTATGGGAGCCAGTTTCCGTAACATTGGCGAAATTACAGAACTGGCAGGTTGCGACCTGCTGACCATTTCACCTCAGTTACTCACCCAACTGGAGGAAACCCAGGGCGAATTACCCCGCAAGCTCGACCCTGGCCAGGCCGCTATCCTGGATATCGAGCCCATGACCCTGGATGAAGCTACCTTCCAGGCCCGGCACCGCAGCGATCCGATGGCTTCAGAAAAGCTGGAGGAAGGCATTCAGGGCTTTAGCCAGGCCCTGGAAAAACTGGAGGATGTCCTCGCCAACCGCCTTAGTCAACTCATCGAAGGGAACATGGTAACCTCCCTATCATCAGTAGCTCGCAGTTAGGCAAGCAACTCCAGTTGGAGTTGCTTGGTCGGCCTACTAAACGCCCTGTACCAGGGACTGTTCCCACCAGAGGGGGCCGTCATGATCAAAGCTGATGTTATACCCTCAGAGTTACCCAAACCGGCCTACATCCATTCCCATACCCTGCATAAACCCACCCAGGCGACGTTTATCGGCTCCCAGAGATCAGGAAGAAACGGACTCGGCCCATTCCCGAGCCCAATGTAAATGTTTCTGCACCTCCTCTGGGGTTTGGGCTTCGCTGTAAAGGCGCAGTACCGGCTCGGTGCCACTAAAACGAATCAGCAACCAGCTATCATCCGCCAGGGTAAACTTATAGCCGTCAATGGCCAGACAGTCTTTCACCGCTTTGCCGGCTACCTGGCTGGGGGGATGGGTGGCAAGCTGATCCAGCAGTTTAGCCCGCACCTCCATACTGGCCAGGGGGAGGTCGATGCGATCGTAGGCAGAAAAATAACCCGTTTTTTCCTGCAGCAGCCGGTAGTAATCACTCAGGTCGAGGCCCGACAGGACTACCGCCTCCAGGACGTAGAGGGCTGACATCAGGGCATCGCGCTCGGGAATGTGGTGGCCGTAGCCGATGCCACCAGACTCTTCCCCCCCCAGAAGAACGGCCGCCTCCTGCATGCGATCGGCAATGTACTTATAGCCAACGGCGGTTTGGTAGAGTTCTAAGCCATGGAGACGGGCCACAGCAGGAATTAAGTTGGAACCGCTGATGGTTTTGACAACTTCCCCTGTATATCCTCGCCGGGCCTTGAGATGGTCGATGAGGATCGGGATTAAAATTTGGGAACTGAGAAATTCACCCTGGCCATCAACGGCGGCAATGCGATCGCTATCGCCGTCGAACACCAGTCCAACCTTGATCCCCCCCGGGGTGGTCGGGTAGTCTTTCACCCTATGCAGAAGCTCTTGCAGGTACTGGGGTAGGGGCTCGGGAGGATTGCCGCCAAACAGCGGATCGGCCTGGCGGTGGAGTTCATGGACCGAGCCTTCCCCCAGTAGACGGGGCAGCCCCCCGGCGGCAGAACCATACATAACATCGGCAAATACGGTCAACTGCCCCCTGGCAATGGCGGCCTGAATAGCTTTCACATCCACCTGGGCCTGAAGGGCCGCACAGTAATCGGGCCAGGGATCAAAACTGGTTAACTGGCCCTTTTCGCCCAGGGGAGCGGGGGGTGAAGCTAACAGCGCTTCTACCTGTTGGGTCACTTCAGGGGCCACCGATCCACCAAAGGCACCCTTGATTTTTAAACCCGAGTACACCGGTGGGTTATGGCTAGCGGTAATCACAATGGCTCCCAATAATCCCTGGTGCTGGGCGGCAAAGCTAAAGGCCGGGGTGGGGGCGTAATCCTCAGATAACAACACATCAAACCCCTGTTCGGTAATCGCAGCGGCGGCGGTACGGGCAAATTCCGCCGCTAAAAACCGGCGATCGTAGCCTACGGCGATCGTACGGCTACCGGTCTGAGATCCAAAACACTGCAACAACACATGGGCAGAAACCGCCGCCACCTGAGCTACCCGCTCAAAGGTAAAATCAGCCGCAATAATCCCCCGCCAGCCATCGGTACCAAACTTAATCGGCTTAGGGTGGGCAGGGATCGGACCAGAGAGGGCTGCCATAGCTTTAATTCCAGGTTACGGACAGGATCTTTAAAAGTTTAACCACTTATTTGGTGCATTGGATGCTCTAAGATCTCGATGTTTTCTAGTAGTTACTGTCGTCCTAGCAGATCCTGGGAGAAATCGACTCACCACTGCTGACCCCTGACTCCCCCTTGACGGGTCGCCTAACTAACCTCCCCGCGTACTAGTTGGCAGAACCCGGTTGTGTTAACCAGGCTGGGGCCGGGTCTGTAAAGTTTCCATGGTTAGAATTTGGTAACCTCTATCAAATTCAGGCTCCATGGTAGGCTAATGCTGAAATATGTTTAGAGTCCGGCGTTAGGGTTTTAGATTCTAGCGGTAGGGTTCTGGATTCTGATCTGCTGGAAGGGGACGTTACGCTCATAATTTTTTAGCTATAGCGGATTTCACTCGGGTGAAGTGCGATATGAGCACCCCCCCTGCCCCCCC
>JBMOHM010000028.1:0-35438 GCA_049317845.1 Nodosilinea sp.
GGGCTGCGTTGGCGTAGCCTGGCCTGGGGCCAATCGCACCGCAGAGGTCAGGAGTATCTCCCAAGGGGAGAGGCTACGCCAAAACTTTACACCTTTGCCAGAATTGCCCAGGAATTTTTCCCAGAGGTTAACTCTGGAATTAGGTAGGGGTACTAAAAACTAAGAAACCCAAGCCCATTGATAAGAAATGCTTTGGGTTGACAAGCCTAGCTTAAGGACTTTCCTATGTATTCGAGGGATCAATCGAGTCGGGTCCCGGGAATTGTGCCAAAGGCCTACCCGCGATCGCCGTCGCTGTTAGTCTATGGAACCAACCTAGAAGCTACCCTACAACCTGTTCGATTATATCAGCCGCTCTTTTAACTCCCCCTGACTGTTGAATAGCCTTCTGTAGATTGACAGCGTTCTTTTTATACCTATCTTCCGTTAATACCCGCTGGATCGAACTTCGAAGCCTGGCAACACTTAAGCGCTTGAGGGGAACCACCTCCCCTGTGCCAGTCCAGGCAATCCGGGCAGCCACCCCTGGTTGGTCATTGGCAATGGGAATTGCCACCATGGGCACACCATTACTTAAGGACTCCAGGGTAGTATTCATGCCGGCATGGGTGATTGTTAGGCTAGTTCGTTGCAGGAGTTCTAACTGGGGGGCAAATTCCACTACCAAAGGGGATCCGGGCAAAGTCGGTAGGGCATCGGGTGTACTCCCGCCCCCCAGGGCAATGACTAACTGGGCATCCAGGTCTTGACAAGCTGCTGCGATCGTTGCGAAGGTTCCCAACAGGCGATTTTGTACCGTGCCTAAGGAGGCGTAAATCAACGGCTGCCCCGTTAGCTTTTCAAAGGGGAAAAAGGCAGGCTCACGACTGGCTGGATTGGAAAAGGGCCCGGTGAAGTGAAAGCAGGCAGGTAGGGATTGCCTGGGGTACTCAAATGCAGCCGGTTGTTGACAGATCTGAGCTAGTTGGGAATAGGCATCATTGGGATGGGTGAACTGAGGTAGGCCGTGTTGCCTACGATAATCAGCTAACACCTCTGTAATCGGTTTGCCAAGCTGATCGATCACCTTGTAGCCTAGCTGATTACGCCAACCAGCCCACCAGGTCTGATGGTAGTTCCAACTGGTGTTAAAGGGAGGCACCTGAGGGTCTCGATTAATCATCAGCGCGCAGCAAATGCTAATAAAGGGGAGGTCCAGTGACTCCGCAACGGTTGAACCACCAAATGAAGTCTGATCGACCAGCAGGGCCTCTACGCCAGTACTCTGAAAGGCTGCAGGAGCTTCTTGCAACAAAGTCGATGTGGTTTTCCTGAACAGGTCAATTGTGTAACGCAATGCCGCCAGCCCGCTGAGTTGACCCAATTTAGCCAGAGCATCCTTGCTTGAGCCCACCGGAAAATCGGTTTCGCCAATCGGGTAAAATCCTAACCCTGCTGCCAAAACCTTTGGTTGGGCATCTAACGTGCCGATTAGAGTTACCTGGTGCCCCCGCTGCTTTAGTTCATAACCCAGGGTTGTCATGGGGTTAAGATGGCCGCTAGCGGTAGGACAAAGGAGTCCAAAATGAGTCATGGTTCAGTAGTCCTTGAGTTCAAGCCGTTCCGCCACCCGCAGTTTAGCCGACCGGGCCCGGGGGTTGGCCTTAATTTCCGCCTCCGTGGGAAGAATGGGCTTTTTAGTGATCACCTTTAGGTGGGGAGAGCCTTTCAACCCATGCTTGACCAGGCGATCCTCCAGGCTGTGGAAGCTGATGACCGCCAATCTACCTCCGCCGATGAGCCAGTCAGGGGATCTCTCTAACCAGCTTTCCAGGACAGTGAGTTCCTGATTAACCGCTATTCTCAGTGCCTGAAAGGTACGGGTAGCGGGATGGATACGACCGTAGCGATACTTAGAAGGAACCACCTGGGCGATCGCTGTGGCCAGGTCTGTGGTGGTTTGAAAGGGTCGTCCCTCAACAATTTTGCGGGCAATGCGGCGAGATAGCCGTTCCTCTCCCCAGGTGTAGATCAAGTTGGCCAGGCTGGTTTCATCCCAATGGTTGACGATTTCTCCGGCGGTGAGGGACTGGCCCCGATCCATTCGCATATCCAGCGGAGCGCTGTGGCGAAAGCTAAAACCTCGCTGGGGCTGATCCACCTGGGCTGAACTAACCCCTAAATCCGCCAGAATGCCGTGGAATTTTTGGCCCTGGGGGTCAAAGCGGGCAAAGTTGCCCTGCCAGAAGGTCACCCGATCGCCAAATTTCTCCAGGTTAGCTTGGGCCGCCGCGATCGCCAGGGCATCTTGATCGATGGCCACCAGCCGAATAGTCGAATCCGCTGCCAGCATTAAGCCACTGTGGCCCCCACCGCCCACCGTAGCATCTAAGTACAGGCCCCCCGGCTGCAGATTCAGATTTTCTAACACCGCTGCCGCCAGCACCGGCACATGGTAAAAATCAACCTCAGCCATTGGTTAAAGTCATGCTTCCCAGTATCGCCAACGCGAACAATCCACATTAAGATACTCAAAGATATCCTACCTTCTGTCGTTGGCCCTCGGGTTACCCCTATGTCAATCATCGAAACTAAGACCGAACCCATGGTCATTAACATGGGACCCCACCACCCCTCCATGCACGGGGTGTTGAGGTTGATAGTGACCCTGGATGGCGAAGATGTCATCGACTGCGAACCGGTGATTGGCTATTTGCATCGAGGTATGGAGAAAATTGCGGAAAGCCGCACTAACATCATGTTTGTGCCCTACGTTAGCCGCTGGGACTACGCCGCTGGCATGTTTAACGAGGCCATTACGGTTAACGCTCCAGAACAACTGGCTAATGTGGATGTGCCTCGCCGGGCTCGCTACATTCGGGTGATTATGCTGGAACTCAACCGCATTGCCAATCACCTGCTGTGGCTGGGGCCCTTCCTCGCCGATGTGGGGGCTACGACGCCTTTCTTTTACATTTTCCGTGAGCGGGAAATGATCTACGACCTCTGGGAAGCCGCTACGGGAATGCGTCTGATCAACAATAACTACTTTCGCATTGGCGGGGTTGCGGCCGATCTTCCCTACGGCTGGGTTGATAAGTGTCTTGATTTTTGCGATTACTTTGTCGGTAAGGTAGACGAATACGAAAAGTTAATTACCAACAATCCCATCTTCCGTCGCCGCATCGAAGGGGTTGGTACTATTACCCGCGACCAGGCGATCGCCTGGGGTCTGTCTGGTCCTATGCTGCGGGGCTCTGGCGTCAAGTGGGATCTCCGCAAGGTTGACCACTATGAATGCTACGACGACTTTGATTGGGATATTCACTACGAAACCGCCGGTGACTGCATGGCTCGCTACCAGGTACGGGTGCGGGAAATGCGGGAGTCGGTAAAAATTATTAAGCAAGCCTGCACCCAGTTACCGGGTGGTCCCTTCGAAAATCTGGAGGCCAAGCGTATCGCTGAAGGGCCTAAGTCTGAGTGGAACGGCTTTGACTACCAGTTTATCGGCAAGAAAATCGCCCCTACCTTTAAAATTCCTGCTGGTGAACACTACGTTCGCATGGAAAGTGGCAAGGGTGAACTGGGGGTGTTTATCATTGGCGACGACAGTATCTTCCCCTGGCGGTTTAAAATCCGCGCTCCAGACTTTAACAACCTACAGATTCTGCCCCACCTGCTGAAGGGGGTCAAGGTGGCCGACATCATGGCTATTCTGGGCAGCATTGACGTAATTATGGGTTCGGTTGATCGTTAGGGTTTTTGCCATCCCTCTATGGGGACCTGGTAAACCCATGATCCTTAGCCTGATTGGGTCCACCAGGTCTAATCAGGCTTTTTTTATTTATTAAGGAGGCCTGAAAACCCCTCTAGAGTATTTTCTGTTCTAATCCTGGATTGTATAGAATCATAAAAATCCTAAAAAGCATAAAAAAGTATCCTAGGATACAGATGAAGAATAAAACGCCCCTCTTCTCGGTGTAGTGGCCTTAGGCTATCTTCCCAGGTAGGCAGAACTAGGGACACCCGGGAAGGAACGCGCCTCTTCCTGTTATAGCTATAGCCCCGAGCCAGGGGGAGTGGGTCAGAACACCTATCTACTTTCCTTCTGATCGATCAATCGGGTCCGTCAAGGTTCTGGCCAGGGCTATATGTCCCGTTATTTCATTACAGGAGGCGATGGTTATGAAGCGTACCTACAATAGAGCCATGGCGGTTTCGGGGGTACCGGTACAAGGGCCTGCCCGGGCTGAAGCTAATGGGATTACGGCTCTAGCGAGGAACTTGTCCATTCGTCGTCAGCGACGCAGTCGGCGACGGGAACAGGGCATGATGGTGCGCTTAGCCGCAGAGGTGGGCCTGCCTATTGCCGTGGCAGCCCGCTATGGCAGTCATATTCAGGGTAAATTACCCCACGATTTCTCTGGCTACGATCGCAGTTCTATCGCCATGAGTTAGGCAAGGTACCGGCTGGACAACCTATTTGAGTTGCTGCGTTGGCCTGATACGCTCTGGTGTCAGGCCATTTTTTGCCCCTTGATCACCTGTTGCCACTCCTGAGGACTCAGGGGTTGGATTCGTAGTTCCACGTCCAGACAGTGGGCGGCGGCTGCCGTCAGCACCTCAATTAGGGTGGGTAAGGCCGGTAAGGATTGGGGTAAAGGGGGTGGAGCAGGGGTTTGGAAGACCTGCTCAAACAAGCATGGATCACCGCCGATCTGCATTGATCCATGCTGTAACACCGCCATTCCCCGCTTTAACTGGGCGCTACCGATAAACTTACGCCCCGTCTGGGTGATCAGGTCGGCGGCGGTCGCCTGGCTAAAGCAATTGGGCGATCGCCCATAGTGGGGGTTAGGGTCACCAAAGCGCAACTCTAACCCCAACCGGCGCCAGCCCTCAATCAAAAATTGACACAGATGGGCATAAACCTGCTGTCGCGATCCTGCCGCCGAGGTAACCAGGGCATAGGTCAGGTCTCCCTGGTGCAGCACCCCGCGTCCGCCGCTGGGGCGAGGTACAAGTTCCAGGGGCTGGCCCTGCCAGGTCAACTGCTGCCAGTGGGGTGGATAGGCCCGGTGTTGACTTAAGCCCAGGGAGATGGCGGCGGGTTTCCAGGTATAGAAACGCAGGCTAGGGGGGTGGCCATGGTGCTGGTGTTGGCTTAACAGCCATTCGTCCAGGGCCATGTGCAGGGCCCCTGGCCCATCCAGGTAGGGAATCAGCCGCCAAACTGGAGAGATCATGCTTCACCAGCGTGGTAGGAACTACGCACCAGGGGCCCCGATCGCACATGGGTAAACCCCAATTGGCGAGCCCGATCCCCTAAGCGATCAAACTCCTCTGGAGGCCAGTAGCGGACAACCGGTCGATGGGCCAGGGATGGCCGCATATACTGACCCAGGGTGAGGCGATCACAACCCACTGCCCGCAGATCCTCCAGGGTCGCCATAACCTCAGCTTCGGTTTCGCCATGGCCTAGCATCAGACCGGATTTAGTGGGTAAATTGGGAGCAAATTCCTTCACCAGGGCCAGAACTCCCAGGGAGCGATCGTAACGGGCTCCCCGCCGCACCGGCCCCTGCAACCGCTGTACGGTTTCCAGGTTGTGGTTGTAGCAAGCAGGCTGGGCCTGCACCACGGTTCTGACCCGGTCTGCCTGGGCCTGGGTGCCGCCGCCCCCACCCCAGAAATCGGGGGTAAGCACCTCAATCTGGGTGGCTGGGTTGATCTGACGAATTGCCGTCATCACCCGCACAAACCAATGGGCACCCTGGTCAGGCAGGTCATCCCGGGCTACGGAGGTGAGCACTACGTACCGCAGGCCCAGGAGTTGAACCGCCTCCGCTATCCGCTCCGGTTCCTGGGGGTCGAGGGCCATGGGAGCATGGCCCTTATCTACCTGGCAAAAGGCGCAGGCTCGGGTGCACACCGCCCCCATTAGTAAAAAAGTGGCGGTGTGCTGGGCGTAGCATTCACCCCGGTTAGGGCAGCGACCCTCTTCGCAAATCGTATGAATCTGGCGCTGCTTGATGATTTTTTGCACGGTGGAAAGCTCACTGGCGTTACCCATAGGACGGTGTAGCCAGTCGGGTAAACGCTCTAGCGGAGGAGTCGAAGAGTGGCTGGGGGAAGGCATGGGGCGAGGATAGGCTGCCTATCATGAATAGAGCTTTGGCCATAACGCTGAGGACCCGGTTGAAATAGTAAAAGTCAATACTGGGTAAGCGTTATGACTCACCTTCGCCTCCTCATAGGTGGCTAGGGCGATACGGTGAATTTTAACCTGGAATTTTGCTTTAACCCCGATCCTGTGGTTAGTCCCTGTAGCAGCAGCTTAATGTTGATTTTCAAAACAGCCCACCCCCAGGAAAGGGATCAAGATCCCCCCAGCACCCTACACTGAAAAGGTAATTTGGATTGCGACCCAGGGCAAACCTGGGGGTTAAGGGTTGTGTTGATGAAGCTCCGCAGGTTAATCATTCCCCTGGCCATTGTGGCCGGGCTGGTGTTCATGCTGGTCCTGGGCCGGTGGGTAACGGCCTGGCGCGCTCCCCTTGCGTTGATCGAACAGGGGGGACAGGCCATACCTACCACCCTCCAGTTTGTCCCTAAGCAATCGCCCCTGGTGGTATCGGTGCTAGCCCGTCCCGACCGGCTGGCCGATCTGTGGCTCCACCTGGCCCGATCCAAGCAGCGATCGGTGCTCAAAAAGGAACTGGCCTGGCTAGAGCAGGTGCTCCTGGCCCCTACGGGCCTGTCCTACCAGCAGGACCTGCAACCCTGGGTCGGGGAGGAGATAACGGCAGCGGTGGTAAGCGCCGATATTGACCAGGATCCTGACAATGGTCTAACCCCCGGCTATTTGGTGGTTTTTACCTGTCGTCAGAGCCAGACCGCCCTGGCTAGCCTGGAACTCTTCTGGCAGAATCAAGCCCTTGGTGGTGCGACCCTGACCTTTAGTGACAAGATTGGCAGCCGTTTAATTTCCTCCAGTCAGTCAGGTCTGGCTACCACCCTGGTGGGGGATCGGTTTCTCCTGGTGGCCAACCATCCTGAGGTCCTGCGTCAGGCCCTGGTAGCGGCCCAAGCAACCGATACTAACCTGCAATTTGATCGCCGCTACCAAACTGCCCTGCAAGCCCTACCATCCCAGCGAGTCGGACTGGTGGCGATGAATTTGCCGGGACTGAAGGCCTGGCAGCAGGGCTTATCCTATCCGGATGGGGCAGTTAACCTGGGGGCTCCCGATCGCCCCGAGGTGGATTGGGGACTTCTCTCCGTAGCTTTGACCCGCCGCGGCATCGTGGCGGATCTGGCCCTGGCGGCAACTCCGGGTAAGGCCCTTAAAGCCTGGCAGGGGGAGGTCGATCCTGACTTGCAACTAGTTCGCTATCTACCGGATGACTTAGCGATCGCTGGGGTGGGACGAGACCTGGGCATCCTGGCTCAGACCTTGGGGCCCCTACTGAGCTTTGTTCCCCCTGACTGGAGATCGGGCCTATCGGTGCTACAAGCCGTAGATAGGGGTTTTGGCCAGGGGACAATGGCCAGGGTTGAGGCCGGACTTGATCAGAACTACGCCTTGGGAATTGCCTTCCCCAGGGGTCAGGCGGAGCCCGATTGGTCCTTGGTTAGCCAACCTACCCCTGGCTGGCACCAGACCCTGGAAGAACTGGGGCATCTGGCCCAAGCCCAGGGGTTAGGGGTGAGTTCCCTGGAGATTCAGCATACTCCGGTCAGGGCCTGGAGTCGGCTGGCGGTGGAACCGGAAGGAACGGGCCTGGGGGTGAGGGCCGAGGTGGCTGGTCTGGAGACTGACCTGGAGGGTTACCAGGTGTTAACCGCCTCTGCCGAAGGGATGAACCAGTTGCTGGGGCGCTGGTCTACCCCTGGCGATAGCCCGGCCTGGTTGACAGAGGTGCAATCCTGGCGATCGCCAGCGGCGGCCTACCTGCAGGTTGATTGGCCCCAGCTGCAGGCCCAACTCCAGGCTCAGGCCCCTCCCTTTCGGCTCTGGGAAGTGGCGACCCGGCCTCTGCTCCACCATCTGCAGAAAATTACCCTGGCTAGCTATGGACAGAGCGATCGCCTACAAATTAGCCGCATCTTTTTCCACCTCACCAACCCCTAACCCTGGATGATCAACCGCGAGAATAGCCATCTGGCCGCTCTGCTAGGCACTTGGTTAGAGGCAGGCCAATTGACCGCCGATCAATGGCAGGACCTGATCACCTGGGAACTGGCTGACCCCAAACGGGCTCAGGCCTGGGGCCTTACCCCTGAGACAATCCGGGATCAAATCCAACTTCGCCTGAGTTGGTTGCCCTACCTGCCCCAGGTACATCGATTGACGCCCCTACCTGCCGCCCCCCTCGCCACCTATCTGCCCCTTTACTGGGGTTTGTGGCTGCCCCTTGCCCTGCGCCTCAGCCAGGCTCGAAGGCAACAACAGCAGCCGCTAATTCAGGGTATTCTGGCGGTTCAGGGCACAGGGAAAACAACCCTGGCGGCGATTTTGGGTCAGATCCTGGGGGTGATGGGTTGTCCCACCGCCACCCTATCCTTGGATGACCTGTACAAAACCTGGGGCGATCGCCAGCAGCTACAACAGACAGACCCCCGTCTGCGCTGGCGCGGTCCACCAGGTACCCATGACCTGGAATTGGGCCTGGCCATCCTGGATGGGATTCGCCAGGCCGATGCCCAGGTGACTATCGGGCTACCTCGTTTTGATAAGTCTCTGCACCAGGGCCAGGGCGATCGCACCACCCCCGTCCTGGTTAAGGGTGTGGAGATTCTCCTGTTTGAGGGCTGGTTTGTAGGGGTTGAGCCGATTCCAATGGAGCGGTTTGATCAGGCCCCTGACCCGATTTGCAGTCCAGCCGATCGCCAATTTGCTCGGGACATGAATGGGCAACTAGCCGCCTACCAGCCCCTCTGGCAGCGGTTAGATCGACTGCTGCTGCTGCTTCCTGGCGACTATCGTTACAGTCAGGAGTGGCGACAGCAGGCAGAACGACGAATGCAGGCGGAGGGTAAAGGGGGTATGGATGGGTCTACGGTGGCGGAGTTTGTGCAGTATTTCTGGCGATCGCTCCATCCGGAATTGTTTATTACCCCCCTAAAACAACGGGGTGATCGGGTTGATCTGGTGATCGAGGTAGACTCCGAACGCTATCCCCGGGCTATTTACTCTCCAGGGATCGGGTAAAGCCCGGTAAGGGCAAACAGGCGAGCTTTTCCATAAACTAGCTGGTTAGGGTTTGGCCAGGCTCATCCAGGGGAATATCCAGTTCGTCAGCCAGCCAGTTTCTCACCTGCTGGCGCTCTCCCTGGGTGAGGTAAAAGTGGCCGGTGTAGCGTAGGCGATCGTTGATATCCTCCACATCGGCCAGGCTAAACAGGCCCGCCATGGTGGCAATGGTACAGAGAACATCATCTTGCCCCTGCTGGTCCAACCCACCGTAGCGATAACGGGCAATTTTCTGGCTGAGCTGATCAACGTCGTAGTTTTCCTGGGCTAACCGTTGTCGTCTTTCTGGCGTAATGGTTTCCCCTGCCATAATTCTGGCGTAGTCCGTATCCAGCATATTCAGGTGGATAATTTTAGGCTGCTGATTAGGGTTCAAACTGCCTCCTCTCCTTTCTCACCCGGATTAATCCTGGTAGATAACCCTGTCCTAAGCATTTTGGCTAAAGCTATAGCAGTCGCTAGTTTGATGGGGACAAGACTGCCATGCCATTGGCTATGGGCTCGGCCCCAGAGCCTGACTCCCTATCTCGAGTTAAAGGGCTACAGCTATTATTAGATTTCCGATTCAGGATACCAGCATAGGCGATCTTTCTGGAGATGGCCCCTTTGCCCGGTTATTCTTCAAAAACTCAGTCCCGAAATCAGGGGGTGATGGCCTGGTAAGCGGCCTCGGACATTAGATCGGCCTCTGATTCCAGGTGGTCCAAAAATAACTGACCTTCCAAGTGATCGTACTCATGCTGAAAAATGCGAGCGACAAAGCCCTGCCACACCTGACGACACTGCCGCCCCTGCCGGTCCAGGTATTCCACCTCGATCTCTCTGTAGCGGTGAACCTGACCGCGCTGGGAGGGTACGCTCAGGCAACCCTCCCAGCCCTTTTCCCGTTGGTCGTCGTAGCCAAGAATTTTAGGGTTGATTACCACCGTCGGATCCATTTGAGGCGCCTCGGGATAGCGCGGGTTAGGCCGGGACGCCACCACCAGGACCCGGTCAGGATGGGCCAGTTGGGGAGCGGCGATCCCCACCCCATTGTGGGCCACAACGGCTGTTAGCATGGCATCGATGAGATGCTGAAGCTGGGGATCGCCCAGATCGGTCACCGGAAAGGAGGGCTGCCGTAGGCGCGGGTCACCCAGGGTAATTAGGGGATAGGCTGGATCCATAGGTAAAAGAATATGGCTTTGCCCAGGACTATGGTCATGGGATCCTAACAAAACAAAGCTAGAAAAAACAGATGGTGATTATTCAGAGTAACTGAAATAATTGGAGGTGGAAAGAAGGTCTCGGAACTTTTCCCCAGCCCAACCAGCAAAATCTTTGCGCCAGTCTGTCCTATGAAAATTCCTGAACACCAATGGGTAAATTACAGAACCTTTTCCTGGCCCCTATCTATTACTCTATAGGTTCAGATCCCGTCAGCCCTGGTTCGTGATCACTAACTCTGAATAGACGGGATCCATCCAAACCCCTGAAAATCATCCATCCTAACGAGGTATGCTGTGGATCAGGCCTTAGATCGCCTCTGGGAGCAGGTACTCATTCAACTCAAGGCTCAACTCAGCCCTCCCACCTTTGAGACCTGGATCAAATCGGCTCAGGTAGAAGCCCTGAGTCAGACCACCCTGGTTATTTCCGCCCCCAATCCCTTTGCCCGCAACTGGCTACAAAAGCACTACGTCGGCACCATCGCCCAGGTGACCCAGGCCGTTTTAGGCCGACCGGTTGAGGTGCAGGTTACGGTGGCCAGCCCGGGAGAAAGCCCTGAGCCCCTAGCCGCGAGTGATGGTCAGTGGCCAGCCCCCAGTGCTATCCCCAAGCCTCCGGAGGCTCCACCGAAGGAGTTTAGCCAAGCTGACTACAATGATTTGAACTCCAAGGCGGTCTTTTCCCGCTTCGTAGTGGGTTCTAATAACCGGATGGCCCATGCGGCTTCCCTGGCGGTAGCCGAATCACCGGGGCGGGAGTTTAATCCCCTGTTTCTCTGTGGCGGTGTGGGGCTGGGCAAAACCCACCTGATGCAGGCGATTGGCCACTATCGCCGAGAAATTTCTCCCCAGGCCCGGGTGGCCTATGTTTCGACGGAACAATTTACCAACGATCTGATTACGGCTATCCGCAAAGACAGCATGCAAAACTTTCGCTCCCGCTATCGAGATGTGGATACTTTGCTTGTAGATGACATCCAGTTTATTGAGGGGAAAGAGTATACCCAGGAAGAATTCTTCCATACTTTCAATACGCTCCATGAAGCTGGAAAGCAAATTGTACTTGCCGCCGATCGCCCCCCCCACCAGATTGTCCGTCTACAGGAACGCCTGATCTCCAGGTTTTCCATGGGGTTAATTGCCGATATTCAACCCCCTGACTTTGAAACCCGTATTGCCATCCTGCAAAAGAAAGCCGAGTACGAGCAGGTCAAGCTACCCCGTCAGGCAATCGAGTATATTGCCGCCAGCTATACCTCCAATATTCGAGAACTGGAGGGGGCCTTGATCCGGGCGATCGCCTACACCTCGATTTCAGGCCTACCCATGACCGTTGAACATCTTAGTAATGTTTTAAATCCTCCCGGGGAAAAACTAACGGTCTCCCCCAGTGCAGTGATTGGGGCGGTAGCTGAGTATTTTCAGGTATCAGCGGAGGATCTAAAGGGGGCCTCCCGACGCCGGGAGGTAAGCCAGGCCCGTCAGATTGGCATGTATTTGATGCGTCAACATACCAGCCTGAGTTTACCGAAGATAGGGGATGCCTTTGGTGGTAAAGACCATACTACTGTGCTCTACAGTTGTACGAAAATCGATAAACAGATTAAACGGGATATGGAACTGGCTCAAACGGTGCGGCAGTTAAGCGATCGCATCAATTTGACCGGAGAAAACAGCTAATGACGCTGGAGCCCCGGGGTAAAGGGGGCAAAAGGATAGAATCTGAAGAAGGTTTCAACACCTGTGGAAGCGAGTTAAAGCCCCTACCCAGCCCTGGCTCTTACCCTGAAGGAGCTTGAACATCTAATGCTGGTGATGGTTCCTAGCTTGGCGTCGCCGTCGGCTAATCATGGCTCTATCAACCGGAAAACCCGCTACCGGCATAACCTGATACTGGCGATCGGATTCTAGACGTTTAAGCTCGGTGTAATCAACCCAGTGAATACAATCGACCGGACAGGTGTCTATCGCCTCTTGAATTAGGTCTTCGGGGTCGCCATCTTGGCGATAAACCCGCGATCGACCGTAGTCAGGTTCAATGTAAAAGGTATGGCGCGCTACATGGGCACAGTGCTTACAGCCAATACAGGTGATTTCATCAACGTAGACCCCCCGCTGGCGCACTTGACCACCCAGTTCAGGTTCGTAACCGGTACGACCTTCCAGGTGGCGTAGTTCACCCCCTAATTCAGGCTCAAAGCCCGTGGGTCCCTTATTACCGCGATCGTCACGACTATCCATGGGCCGAGCCATCCCTGATAAAAACAGCAAGGAGCTAATGGCCCCCTCAACCTGACAACGATTAACCTAACCTTGCCAGCGCTGCACAACAAGGCGAACCGAACCATCCTGACGGACCTGCTCCTCAGATACCTGAAAGCCTTGACGACTGGTTTGGGAAAGGACCGTTCGGTAGGCATAGCGCTGAGTTACCTGGCGGAGAAAGCCATCAACGGTCAGGGGCTGCTGCCAATACTGGAGGTCAGCCACCAGTTCATAGTCCTGGCTGTCAGGATCGCGGCGAAAGCCAATGTCGTAGCCGTTAGACTGGGGAATCACCACATCCACCAGTTGGGTCTGGCCCTGATAGCCCCGAACCTGGCAAGGTCCAGCCTTCCAGTCGGTACCCAGATCTGTTAAAGCTTCTGTGAGGGAAGCTAAATTACGGATTTTGGTTTTGATTTGGCTAAAGTGTGACATTTTGTTTTAAACGATGGATTGTTATAAAGGCTAGAGGATGAAAGCTTAAGGGTAAAACCCTGGCCAGGTTTACCATTGACTCCGGATTAGTCCAGTGTTGGCCTGCAGATCTGACGTTTGGGAGTTGGGCTGGGCATAATAATCGGCGGTGGGCGTCTGGGCAATGACAACTCCCAGTTCAGTTTCAATGGCCGCCGTCAAGTCAGTGCAGGACTCACCCCTAACCCCTGTCACAGATTCTGTGATGCGCCCATCGGGATAAATAATGAACTCCAAGGTTTCCATGGATAACCTACCTGAATAGGGTTGAAGAATTTGCTGCCTTCTTAATAGGAAATGCCCTAATCTAGAGGAAAACAGGCCCCGCTAGTTGTAGGACAGTGGCACAACCCTAGGGAACTAATTCAATCCTAATAAGGAAGCTGAACCCAGGTGGACAACAAATCATTGCAAAAATCAATGAACTGTATTGAAGTCGCAAGTGCTTACTTCTATTAAAAGTAGTTTCGCGTAACTTTTAAAGAGCGTCAAGGCAACTTTTGTTACAGAATAATACCGATCGGCTAAGGCTGATCTGGTTGTGGTGAAAGCCAGTCTGGATAAAAGATAAATTCAAACCCCGGAGCTTTGAGCCCCTTTGAACCCAGGCAAAATAGTAGTCCTGTTAATGCCGGAAGTTTTTAGGGCCCTTATAACCAGATAGTTCCGCCAGATGTTCGAGGGACTGGACTCCGGAATAGAACTGACCGTTGATCTCCCACGTCGGAAACCCAGTAATCTCCGGTTTAGATCGGCATAACTGGGTTTGGGGTTTCACCCCGTCCTCGCCGCATTCGATATAGGGAATAATCTTGACCGCCTCGGCTCCAAAAGCCTCTTTTTGTTCGTGGCAGTGGGGACACCACCAAGCTCCATACATGGAAATTCCCTTGTCCTTAAGGTGTTGGGCCAGGGCGATCTCGGCGGGACCAGAGGTAGTGCTAATGGGCGGACCGGCCTGTCCACCGCCAGCTGTAGACAAGCCACCGTTCCGCAGGGGAGCATAGATTGCTAGCACACCGGTGAGGGTGACCACTCCCACCAGGATACCGACGAAAAGAATTTGTCCCAAATCTTCCCAGCGATGGCCAAATAGGATGATCAAAAACATAGCCAGGGAAAACAGGGCTGAGGCCACGCAAAAGGGGCAAAAAGCCTTGATTGCAAAGGCCATAATTGTGATCAGATAGCCGCTGAAAACCACCATCGCTGAGGCCAGGGCAAACATAAAGGGCCAGGTACGGGCTTCTACGGATTTCTCTGGGGGTTGTTCCCGATTGCCCGGAAACCACCAGGGGGAGGTGGTTAATAAGAGCATCGTCAGATAACCCAGAAAGCCAAATAAGGACAGGGGTAAGCCAAAGACCGTGGCGTAGGGACTGGCTAGAACCCGTTCACAGCCTTCGGTGGGGCAGGCCTGGGCTCCGGTGAGCTTAATGATGGTCAGATAGGCCGTTTCCAGGGTCCCCAGGGCGGCTATTACGGTTAATAAGGGTCGCGCTTGACGCTGAATCCACCGGCTTTCTTGACGACGACGTCTCATTTTGTTCTCCCCCAGCCAATCGTTTGGACCATAAAATAATTTCCCCTAGTGTATATCTTCCTAGGGGTAAGCTGTGGCCTGGGTTCAGGCCGACTAGATCGTAACCGTCGATAAAGAAGGGTTAGTTTTGAGTTGATCTAGGCCTTCTTGCATGGTTTCCATAAATTGCCCTACCCTGACCGGATCAATGGGTTGATTAATGTCGCCGTGGCGCTTTAGGGAACTGGCGACAATCACCCCATCAGCCGCCTGAATCAGGCTACCGATATTTTCCCAGTTGGCCCCACTGCCAATGAATACGGGTGCCTGACCCGCTGCGGCCTTAGCCAGCTCCAGATCTTCCAGGTTAGGGGGGTTACCCGTCGCCCAACCTGACAAAATCACCCCATCGGCGAGACCCCGATGAATTGTATCCTGTAGGGCTGTGGTTAAATTGGGCGATCCCAGGGGACGGGCATGTTTGACCAGCACATCAGCCAGAATTTTGACATCACAGCCAAGCTGCTGGCGATACCGGAGTAGATCGTAGGCGCACCCCTCGATTAATCCCTGATCGGTGGCCATCACCCCGGTGAGAACATTGACGCGAATGAATTGTGCTCCCCCACAGGCGGCGATCGCCAGGGCGCTGTGGCCGTCATTACGCAATACATTCACCCCGATAGGCAGGGTCACCAGGTTTTGCAGGCGTTGAACCACCAGACTCATGGCACTGACCACAGCCGGATCCACCTGACCCTTACTAAAGGGAGCGTCGAAAAAGTTTTCTATCAAAAGGCCGTTAACCCCGCCAGAGGCCAGGGCTACAGCTTCCTGTTCAGCCCGGTCTATAACGGCCTGTAAACTCCCCTGCCAACGAGGGGACAGGGGCAGGGGCAGGAGATGAACAACCCCGATCACAGGGTGGGATGTATGGAAGATTGCCGTTAAGTCCACGTTATTGGGTGCCTGGACCTGAGTTAATAAATACAGTGGAAGCCATAGGGTGAAGATGCCCATCCTGGCGTTAGCCTCAATTTTATCAGCATACTGGAGAGATCAACTCCACAGGAACGAACGGGAATGGTTGCCAACCTCCTGGCAAACTGTCATAGCATTGACACCCATCTGCTATGACCCCGCCATATCATAGTTCTATGGTTAAAACCATCCCCATCGCTAAGGTATTAAGGGTAATTGGTATGGCAGGAAAGGAATTTGGACTAGGTCCCAGGCCAAAACGCTCTATAATCGCATCCATGGCATTGGTACTGTTAGGGGCTGGCGTAGCCACCGCCGGCAATCAGGGCATCGCCGTATTAAATGGGGGATCCCAGGGAAATCAAGGCGTCCAAGGATCGGCGATCGCCTCTCTGGCTAATTCTAACTCCACCCCTACCCAGTCCAACCAGGCTGCGGTCGCCCCTTCTGTTTCCAGCCCCAACCTGATTGCTGATATTGTTCGGCAGGTTGGGCCGGCGGTGGTTCGCATTGATGCCTCCCGCAGGGTGCAAAATAATTTGCCCCCAATGTTTCAAGACCCCTTTTTCCGTCAGTTTTTTGGTAACAATACCCCCGCTCCTCCCTCCCAGGAAGTGCAGCGGGGGGTTGGATCAGGTTTTATTACCACCGCCGATGGTCGCATTATTACTAACGCCCATGTCGTAGAAGGGGCTGATCGGGTCCAGGTGACCCTCAAGGATGGCCGTTCCTTTACGGGGCAGGTGATGGGCGCCGACCCGGTTACCGATGTCGCAGTGATTAAAATTGCCGCCCAGGGTCTACCGACGGTAGCCCTCAGTAACTCGGACCAGATTCAACCGGGGGAATGGGCGATCGCCATTGGTAACCCCCTGGGATTAGACAACACGGTCACCGCTGGCATCATCAGCGCTACCGGGCGATCGAGCAGTGAAGTGGGAGTACCTGATAAGCGTGTCAGTTTTATTCAAACTGATGCGGCCATTAATCCTGGTAACTCTGGGGGTCCCCTGTTAAATCTCAAAGGTCAGGTGATTGGGGTGAATACCGCCATTATTCAAGGAGCCCAAGGTCTAGGCTTCGCTATTCCCATTAATACCGTGGAACAAATCAGTACCCAACTGGCGGAAAAGGGGCGAGTTGACCATGCCTACCTGGGTATTCAGATGGTTACCCTGTCGCCATCTACCAAGGAAAGCATCAACAATGATCCCAATAGTCCCTTTACGGTAGAGGCAGATAGCGGTGTGTTAATTGCCCGGGTTATGCCCAACTCGCCAGCCGCCCAGGCTGGCTTACGGACGGGGGATGTGATTACTGCCATTGGCGGTCAAGCGGTGCGGGAAAGTGAGGCGGTGCAACGGACTGTAGAAGCTTCGAAGGTGGGACAAAACCTATCGGTTACCGTACAGCGCAATGGCCGCGAGCAGACCCTGAATGTGCGCCCAGGCTCCTTGCCCTCCAGCCATTAGTCGACTCTGGTGAAGTCTTGAGAATTGGCTAAAAACAGCTACATTCTGGCTATCCAGAGTGTAGCTGTTAGGCTCGCAGATCTTTTTCCCAGAGTTATGGCGATAGATTTACTATCAGGACTTGCAAACCATCCCTTAGCCAGTTATGGGAAAATAAAGCTACTCTCCCATCATCCCTGACTGCCATGGGCAAGCATAAATCGACCTCTTCCCCAGGAGATCGCGCCGTCTATCGAGAATTTGGAACCCCCGATCCCCTGGCCCGCGCTGTTCCTGATGTACCGCCTGGTCAGCAAAATCTGCGGGTAGAGGTCAGTCGTAAGGGCCGTGGCGGTAAGACCGTAACAGTAATTACGGGTTTCAGCCATTCCCCCGACGCCCTGGCTAACCTGGCTCGCCAGCTTAAGGCCCACTGTGGTACGGGGGGTACGGTGAAAGACGATTCCATCGAAATTCAAGGTGACCACCGAGAAAAACTCGTGGCTGTGCTGGGGACGAAGGGTTATCGGGTGAAGGGAGCTTAACCATGGGAGTCTTTCCTAGCCAGGTTTGGAAACCTCGCCGATTTTTTCTCTGTTTTGCTATGGCCCTGGCTATCATCCTGGGTTCCCATAGTCCTCTAATAGCCACTACGCCCCCTATCGGTACTGGGGTTGTTCTGGCCAACCCCAGCCCCGTAGACCCACTCACTCCCGTCCAGCCTAGCGATATCAGTCAACACTGGGCTGGAGCCTGCATCACAGCCCTGGTTCAGCGGGGCTTCATAGGCGCGGATAGCCAGGGTTACTTTTATCCTGACAATTCCATCACCTGGGGAGATTATGTTGCTCTTCTGAATCGTATTGTGCCTCCTGGTCAAGGGGGGAACTGGGCAAATCCTCTGGAGCAAGCCCTGGGTTTGGCTAGCCCTCCTACCGTGGCGGGCCACTACCCACTTCATTATTACGATGTTAATCGGCCCCTATTGCGGGAAGAGGCGATCATGGCCCTAGCGGCCAAGCGTGGCAGTAACCATGAAATTGCCGCCAATAGTCTGATCAAAGCCAGCTTGCAGGATGCTAGTCAGGTGTCTGCCTATGTCCGAGAGGGCGTGGCGGCAGCTTTGGCCCAGGGGTTGGTGGTAAACTATCCCCAAAATAATCTCCTGCGGCCGACCCAACCCCTGACCCGGGGCGAGGCCGCTGCCCTGGCCTGTCGACTGTCACCCGATTCAGTCCTGGCCCAAACCATTAATCCAGACTGGATTGCCACCGTTCCCTCGACCGTGACCGTAACTCCTCCCCGTCGGGAACTGCGGGGGGTTTGGTTGACCAATATTGATAGCCAGGTACTATTCTCTACCCAGGCTTTAACCCAAGCCATTAACCAGCTAGCAGATCTTAACTTCAATACCCTCTACCCCACGGTTTGGAACTGGGGCTATACTCTCTACCCCAGTTCCTCGGCCCAGCGACAGTTGGGCGTGAGTCAGTACCTCTATGGGGAGGGGAACGGTGCCCCCCCGTCAGCCAATCCGGGCGATCGCGATATGCTCCAGGAGGCCATTGATCTGGGTCATGCCCGAGGCATGGCCGTAATTCCCTGGTTTGAGTTTGGCTTTATGGCTCCCGCCAACTACGAGCTTTATCGTCGCCATCCCGACTGGTTTACCCAACGACAACCTCTCAGTGACTCTGCTCCAAGCTCTGATGATCCCAATATTTGGCTAGAGGGCAATGTACTGCCTCGCCGCTGGCTGAATCCTTTCCATCCCCAGGCTCAAAAGTTCATTCTGGAACTAATCAACGATCTGGCTTCTAACTATGAGATCGATGGCTTTCAGTTTGACGACCACCTGGGACTACCGGTGGAATTTGGCTACGATCCTTACACCATTAACCTTTATCGGGCTGAACATGGGGGCCGCAATCCCCCTACCAATCCTCAAGATCGGGAATGGGTGGCCTGGCGGGCGGCTAAAATCTCTGATTTCCTGGCCCTGGTTTATAGCCTGGTGAAATCCCGTCGACCCCAGGCACTGGTCTCCATTTCCCCGAATCCCTATCCCTTTGCCTACGATCACTATCTGCAAGATTGGCCTACCTGGGTAAAGCGCGGCTTGGTAGATGAGCTGGTGATCCAACTCTATCGCAGTGATCAAAACCGCTTTATCTGGGAAGTGGACAAGCCCTCAATTCAGTCTGCCCTGGCTAAAATACCCACTAGCGCTGGATTACTGAGTGGATTAAGGGCCGATCCGGTGAGTATTAAGCACCTGGAGGAGCAAATCGAGGCTTTGCGCGATCGCCGCCTCGCTGGTATGTCGTTTTTCTTTTACGAATCCCTCTGGCTTTCTCCTCCTCAAGAGACTCGAGAACAGCGTATAAATACTCTGCGAGAGGCTTTTTCCCAAGCCGCCACTCGCCCTGGCTAAGGTCCATAGCCTTGGCCAGCTCTCTTTATTACCGGTTTCTTCCAGGGCTGACCTTCAGTCCAGCGTTGGGTTAACCGCTGAGGACAGGGGGGCAATTGATCAAAGCGAAGGCGAGCCAGCCTTCGCTCCGTTCCACACGCAGACCGATCACCTAAATCCGATCACCCAGCACCCTGGCCACTGCCTCTACATCCTTATCGCCCCGTCCCGAGCAGTTAATCACCAGGCGGGGATTTCCCTGGAGTTGGGGACACAGGTTTTCCAAGTAGGCAAAGGCATGGGCGGTTTCCAGGGCAGGAATAATCCCCTCCAGGCGGGATACTCGTTGGAAGGCATCCAGTGCTTCTTGATCGGTGACGCTGTAGTATTCAGCCCGGCCCACATCCTTTAAAAAGCTATGCTCAGGTCCTACCCCAGGATAGTCAAGGCCAGCACTGATGGAGTGGGCCTCAATCACCTGGCCCTCTCCATCCTGCAATAGATAACTCATCGCTCCATGCAGCACTCCCACCCGTCCTGCCGTCAGGGTGGCCGCATGTTTGCCGGTTTCCACCCCACTGCCTGCTGCTTCAATACCAATCATTCGCACCATCGGTTCATGCACAAATTCGTGGAACAACCCCATGGCGTTAGACCCACCGCCTACGCAAGCCATGAGGATATCGGGCAAGGCATTGAACTTCTGCTGGCACTGAATCCGAGTTTCTTCCCCAATAATGGCATGGAAATCTCGCACCATCATTGGATAGGGGTGGGGACCAGCCACGGATCCCAGAATATAGTGAGTGGTCTCAACGTTGGTAACCCAATCACGAATCGCTTCCGATGTGGCATCTTTGAGGGTCCCGGTCCCTGCTTCTACGGGTCGCACTTCGGCTCCCATCAAGCGCATGCGAAAGACGTTTAGGGCCTGCCGCTCCATGTCGTGAACCCCCATATAGATCACGCACTGGAGTCCAAATCGGGCACAGACCGTAGCCGTAGCCACCCCGTGTTGACCAGCCCCGGTTTCAGCAATAACCCGTGCCTTGCCCATGCGCTTGGCCAGCAGGACCTGCCCCAGGGCGTTGTTGATTTTATGGGCACCGGTATGGTTCAGATCTTCTCGCTTTAGATAGATATCGGGACCCTGACCATCGGGGCGACGATAATGGGCGGTTAGCCGCTCAGCAAAGTAAAGGGGACTGGGCCGCCCGACGTAGTCCGCCAGCAGGCCATGCAACTCTGCCTTAAAGGATGGGTCTTCTCGATACTGCTCAAAGGCCTGCTCTAACTCACTCAAGGCAGGCATCAGGGTCTCTGGCACGTACTTACCGCCAAAGCGACCAAAGCGACCCAGGGCATCTGGTCGGAGCAGGTCTAAAGATGGAATAGATTTGGGGGAAAGGGGAGTTTGGGTCACGGGCTGGGGTAGAAATTGATCAAAATTATCCTAACTCTGATTATAAGCCGGGTGTTTCAACATCCCAGTTAGTTTTGCGGGTATGCCCTATTTCAGCCCAGACGCCCTGTTAAGACAGGAACTATAACCCCATCAAAACTCTGTTTTACCCCAGGCCAGTGATGCTTGATTAGAGGTCCTGCTTGATCAAGGCTGCGCGATCGGTCTCGAGGGTGCTGGTGAGGTGATTCAATATCAACTGGGTAGCCGTTTTAACGTCCCGGTTAATGTAAGCCTGTAAAATGTCTCGATGTTCTCGCTGGGAAATTTCTTTGCGCAGCGGCTCTTCTTTTAAGGATAGGTTGATGTAAACCGCCGATAAGTCTGACAGGTGAACCAGGTATTGCCGGAGTAGACGGTTAGCGGCGGTTTGATCCAGCAGGGTATGAAATTTACGATTCAAATCTACCCATTCTTCAGGGCTTGAGCTGCTTTCCATTTGAGTCAGAATCGTGTCAGCTTGGTGCAGGTCTTCTGCGGTAATCCGGTTCATGCCTTCCTGAACACTGAGGGGAATGAGCACCGATCGCAGCTCATAGATTTCCTCCAACTCGCTCAGGGTGGGCATGCGTACCGTCGCCCCCTTAAAGGCATCCAGTTCAATCAATCCCTGGCTGCTGAGTTCTCGCAGAGCCTCCCGAATCGGGGTGACACTGACGTTAAAGGCCTCCGCCAGGTCCGACTGCACCAGGCGGGTACCACCGGGCAACTGGCCCAGCAAGATCGCCTGGCGCAGGTACTCGGTTACGGTGGCGTGGGTGGTGCGGGTGGTGCGGGGGACCACCTTAAGATTGCTAAACCGGAGCTTAGCTAAGGGGGATTCCAATCTGATGTTTCCCTAATGATGGACGAATCTTGTTTAGATTATCGCCTGATTTTTGAACCATCGCCCAGGGACATCAGCGATCGCCAGTCCTGGGGCCGCAGCGGCCTTACTCGTGATCGTCGAACCCATGGGTAACCCTAGAGAATTATATATGATATAGCATATATTTTGTATTCTGCACTACGAATCAAGCCAGACGAAGCCGCTATAGTAGCCACAGCTTAAACCCCATGGCCGCTAGCCAGGGCTGAAAAGACCCCGATAGCTCAGTTAGGGGGCGGTAGTCCGGGGGGTTCCCCGGGCAACGGTTTTGTCTGGAGTTTTTTTCCCATCTATGGCTTCCTTGTTGATTCGCAATGCCACGGTTTTACCCCTTACCCCGCAGGCTGGCGGGACCCTGGATCTGAACCCCCAGGTGAGGGATGTGTTGGTGGAGGAGGACCGCATTACCCAGGTGGGGTCAGCTCTGGAGTTTAGGGCTGACCAGGTGATCGATGCCACCGATCAGTTGTTGATTCCTGGTTTTGTGGATGGCCATAGCCATACGGTGGTGGGGGTGCTGGAGAAGTGCGCCTACGAGGCCCTGCCCCTGGAGCTGTGGATGCTGTACCTGCCACCGGATCAAAAGCTCGATCCGCGGTTGCACTATCTTTGTGCGGCGATCGCTGGCATGGAAGCCTTGAAAAATGGCACCACCACCCTGCAGGATGACCTCTACGCCCTGCCCTTTACCACCCCAGAAATCTTTGAGGCCACCGTCCAGGCCTATTGCGACCTGGGGATGCGGGCCAGTCTCTCCCTGCACGCCATTAACCAACCCCTGCACCACACCATTCCCTACCTGGGGGAGTACCTGGAGGAGAGCCAAAAGGCGGCCTTTAGCGAGGCGGTGGCGGGGTTTTCCATGCCGGAGTGGAGCCAGCTCTTCCGAGATCTATATCAGCGCTGGCAAGGCTACAACGGTCTGATCACCACGGTGTTGGCCCCCTCGGCGGCCCAACGGGTGACGCCGGAGTTGATGCAGTGCATTGGCGCCCTGTCGGCGGAGTACGATGTGCCCATCCACGCCCACCTGCTGGAAACCCGCACCCAGGCGGTGACAGGCCTGGAGTTCTTTGGGGAAACCATCATTCAGTACGCCCAACGCCATGGTTTGCTCACCCACCGCACCACCATAGCCCATGGCATCTGGCTCACCCCCGGAGATATCGATCTTGTGGCTGAGGCTGGTGCCACCATCGTTCATAACCCGGTTAGCAACTACCGACTGTGCAGCGGCATTGCCTCGATTCAAGCCCTACAGGCGGCGGGGGTGAATATTGCCCTGGGTACCGATGGCATGGATAGCTTTAACCTGTTTAACGTGATCCGTACGGCGGGCCTCACCCACTCGGTGGTTGACAGCGATTACCCGCGCTACCCCCGGGCCGCCGATGTGCTGAAGTGGGCCACCGCCGGGGGGGCCCGGTCCGCCCTGTTGCAGGATCAGGTGGGGGCGATCGCCCCGGGGATGAAGGCGGATTTTGTCCTCTATGACCTTAACAGCCTCAGCTTTACCCCTCGCCACGAACTGCCCCTCCACCTGGTCTACGCCGAGGATGGTCGGTCGATTCGCCAGGTGTTTGTCAATGGTCGCCTGGTGGTGGCCGACGGTGAGGTGCTGACCCTGAAGGAGGCCGACATTCTGGCGGAGTTCCGGGAACGGCTGCCAGAGTATCGGCAGTTGCGCCAGCAGTTTCAACGGCAGGGGGCCCAGTTACGTCCTGCCATGGACCAGGTGTATCAACGGGCCATGGCCCACCCCCTCGCGATCGACAACTTTAGTCGGGCGGGTCTCAGGGGTCACAAGCTCGCTCCTGGTGTCCCTGAGACCCGCCCGATTTCCTAATCGGTTCTACCCAAGCACCGGTGTGGGACGGGGACCCTTCTCCCCAAAGTTTGACCTTTTCCTTAATTTCACGGAGTGTTTCCATGGCCTTTTCCTCTCGTCGTCGTTTTTTGCAGTACGCCTCCCTCACCTCCCTGGGGGTGGCGGCGGCTAAGTTGGGGGGGTGTGCCAGCCCATCCAAGGACACCGCCACTGGGGGTGAGGCGACCCCCAGCCCCGCCAAGGGGGGCACCATTCGGGTGTTGTCTTGGCCTGGCTATGAAGATAAGGCGGTGATCAGCAAGTTTGAGCAGGACACCGGCATTCGGGTTGAGTTTAAGAACTACGTGGGTGGGGAGCAGATGCTGCAACTGGTGAGCCAATCCCCGCCGGGAACCTACGACTCCATCGTGGCGGACGCGGAGTACCTGCCCAAGTTAATTGCCCTGGGGGTGATCGAACCCCTGAAGGTGGAGGATTTTCCAGAATTCAGCAACTACGTGCCCGCCTATCAGCAGATGCCCCTGTTCTATGACCAGGGTAAGATGATGGCGATCGCTACCCGCTATGGGTTCTACGGCATGGCCTACAACACCGATGTGGTGTCCGCGGATAAAGCCGGTGACTGGAATTTTCTGCTGAGCCCCGAGCTGAAGGGTAAGGTGGCCATGTTTGACTGGTACCTGCCCAACATGGGGGACTTTAGCCTGGCGGTCTTCCCCAACCGGGAGAACCCCTATGACCTCACCGATGCTGAACTGCAAAAGGTGAAGGAATGGATGCTGAAGCTGAAGCCGAATCTGTCCCTGATTTCCCAAAACTTCCAGGATGTCACCAATTCCTTTTTGACCGGCGGGGTAATCGCCGCCCCGATTGGCGACTGGCTGATCCAAAACCTGGTGGCGGATGGCCATAAAAACTTCACAGCGATCATTCCCAAGCAGGGGGCGATCCGCTGGAGTGAGGGGGCGACCCTGGCGGGCTCCAGCAAGAATAAGCCCCAGACTATGGAGTGGATGCGCTACATGACCCAGGCCGAGCCCCAAGCCCGGTTGGCCAATGTGGCCGCCTCCAAGTGCCAGGTGCCTAACCTGAAGGCGATCGACCTGATGAATGAGGCGGAAAAGTCCCTGCTGGGCTACGTCCCCGACCCGAAGGTGAGTGGCAAGACCGTGGCCGAGGTGAAAACCGCCGCCACCACCCCCCGCCGTCTACCAGTGAAGCAGTCTGACAAGGTGTGGCAGGACATCTACAACGAGTTCAAGACCAGCTAACCCTGGTTAGCTAGGGTCCAGCCCCCACGGGCTGGGCCTGGAGTCTTCCTGCCCTCCATTCTTTCTCCTGCAGCTATGGCTACCCACGATCTCGAGTTGGTGAATATTTGCAAGTCCTATGGCGCCCTTGGCGTCTTAGACGGGATTAACCTTAGGGTGGAGGCGGGGGAGTTCATTGCTATTATGGGCCCCAGTGGCTGTGGCAAAACCACCCTGCTACGGGTGATTGCCGGCCTCGAGGGGGTGTCGGGGGGGCAGGTGTTGCTCCAGGGCAAAGACATCACCGCCCTGCCGGTGAATCAACGCAATACTCCCCTGGTGTGGCAGAGTTTTGCCCTATTTCCCCATCTGAAGGTGCGCCAGAATATTGCCTTTGGCCTGACTCTGGCCAGCTTTCCTAAGTCGGAAATTAATCGACGGGTGGAGGAAATGGCGGTGATGCTGAACCTGGAGCCCCTGCTGGACCGCCGCATCAGCCAGTTGAGCGGTGGTCAAAAGCAGCGGGTGGCGATCGCCCGATCGCTGGTCACCAAACCCAATATCCTTCTCCTGGATGAACCCATGAGCGCCCTCGACCCCCACCTGCGGGTGCGCATGCAGGGGGAACTGAAGCGGTTGCAGCAGACCCTGGGCATCTCCTTTTTCTACGTTACCCATAACCAGAATGAGGCCTTTTCCATGGCGGACCGGGTGGTGGTGATGAACCAGGGCCGCATCGAGCAGATCGGCCCACCGGCGGAAATTTACAATGCCCCCGCCACCCATTTTGTGGCGGAGTTTGTCGGCAACAATAACCTATTCGATGGCGAGGTGGTGGCCAACGATGGCTACACCATTCAAATCCGCTGTCCCCAGGGCTTGATCCAGGCGCCGGTGCGGCAGCGATCTCACCCCGTGGGCGATCGGGTGACGGTGGTGGTGCCCGCCGATCGCCTGGCCATTGCCGCCGGTGGAGCCGCGGACAATCACCTGCAGGCCACCCTACGGGCCAAGGAATTCATTGGCTCCCAGGTGATCTATTTCCTGGAAACCCGCACTGGCCACGAGGTCAAGTTAATTCAGCAGCAGTCCTTCAGCGACAGTATGCAGGTGCCGGTGAATACTGAGCTGGAGCTGGTGTGGCAACTGGACAACACGATTTTGCTAGGAGAACGGCGCCTTGACCGTTGATCCTGGTTTGCTCCCCCCTAACCCCATGGCTAAGCCCCTATCCAAACCCACCAAGGCCCCCAACGAATCGAGTTGGCTAGGGCTGGCCTGTCTGGCCCCGGCGGTGATCTACGATACCCTGCTGTTTTTATTGCCCCTGGTTTTCCTGGTCTGGATTGGCTTTTGGACCGTCGATAACTACGTTATGGTGCCGGGCTTTTCCCTGGCCAATTACAGCGATATTTTCCAGCAGTTTTTTAGCCGCTCCCGCTACGCCTTCGCCATTGGCCAATCCCTCTGGGTGAGCGCCACCACCACCCTACTGGCGGTGGTGCTGTGCTACCCCTTTGCCATGGCCCTGGCCTTCAGGGTGCCTCCCCGCTGGCAACGGCTGGGGGTATTGCTGGCGATCGCCCCCTTTTGGAGCAGTTACATCCTGCGGCTCTACGCCTGGCAGACCCTGCTGAACCGGGAGGGCCTGATCAACTCCCTGTTGTTGCAGGTGGGGCTGATGCAGTCCCCCATGGAAATTGTCTTCACCCAAACCGGCACCCGCATTGGCCTGCTCCACTACCTGGCCCCGATCATGATTTTGATCCTGTACCTGGCCCTGAAAAACATCGACACCACCCTGCTGGGGGCGGCCCAAAACCTGGGGGCCAACCGCTGGCAGGTGTTCTGGCGGGTGATTTTGCCCCTGACCCGACCGGGGGTGGTCTACAGTGCGGTGTTTGCCATGATTATCAGTCTTGGCGATGTGCTCTCGGGGATTATCCTGGGGGGCGGCACCGGGCGATCGGTGTTTGGCAGCCTGCCCCTGTTTTCCACCATGATCTTGAATGAGTACGCCGCCTCCACCAACCTGCCCCGCACCGCCGCCCTGGCCACTCTTTTGATTGCCATCATGGTGCTGGTTTTGCTGGTGGGTAATCAGTTCTCCCAGACAGAATCCTGAGGTTGCCATGACCGCTTCCCCAACCGCCTCTGTGGTAAAAACCCCGGGCGATCGCCTCCTGGCCCTGGCCGCCGGTCTCTACCTGGCCCTGGGGTTTGGTTTTCTGTTTCTGCCCCTACTGGCCCTGGTGCTGTTTTCCTTTGAGTCCAGCCGGTTGCCCACCCTACCCTGGACCGGCTGGACCCTGGCCTGGTACCACGCCCTCTGGGCCGATGGCCGCTTGATGGTGGCCCTGCAGCACAGCCTGGTGGTGTCCCCCATCGCCGCTACCCTGGCCACCATCCTGGGTTTTCTGGCGGCCTACACCCTGAACCGCTTTAATTTCCTTGGCAAACGCGCCCTCTCCATTATCATGATCGTGCCCCTGCTGGTGCCCCCCCTGATCATGGGGGTGGCCTTTTTGGGGCTGCTGTCGCGGGTCAACCTGCAGGGTAAACTGGTGAGCGTGGTACTAACCCATGGGGTGATCCTGATCCCCACCGCCATCGCCCTGATTACCATCCGCCTGGCCCAAATCCCCCGCGATCTAGAGCAGGCCGCCTGGAACCTGGGGGCCACGGAATGGCAGGCCCTGATTCGGGTGGTTTTGCCCCTATCTCTGCCAGGCATTGCCGCCGCCTGGTTGCTGGCCTTTACCTTCTCCTTCGATGAGTTCATCATCGCCTGGTTTGTCTCAGGCTTTGAGCCCACCCTACCGGTGGCCATTTATAGCTTTATGGCCTTTAACCTGGATCCTTCCCTGAATGCGATCGGTACGGTAATTTTTGTCTTTTCCCTGCTCCTGCTAATCGGCGTAGAGATCCTGCTCCTACCGATTTTGTTGAAGGGGCGGGAGCGATCTGAGGCAGAGGTGAAATAGGTGAAGGGGGCTAGACCGGAGCCGAGGACCAGGGCGCCGAATTGTGATGCCTGCCTCAATGAAATATCTTACCTATCCCTTTGGTCTACCTGCCATGGCTACCGCTGAACCCCCTGTCACCCTCTCCTTTGTGCCGGCGGAAATGGCGGACCCCGCCCCCTACCAGCTGCTCACCAGCATTGTCGCCCCCCGCCCCATCGCCTGGGTCTCTACCCTAAGCCGGGAGGGGGTGCCCAATCTGGCCCCCTATTCTTTCTATAATGCGGTGGCTGGCTTCCCTCCCACGATTATGTTTTCGGTATCCTACCGACGCCAGCCCCCCCACGAGAAGGACACCCTGCGCAACGCCAAGGAGACCGGGGAATTTGTTTGCCACGTGGTGGATGAACCCATGGCGGAGGCCATGGTGAAAACCTCCCAGGAGTTTCCCTACGGGGTGAATGAGTTTGATCAGGCGGGGCTGAGTACCCTGCCCTCGGTGGATGTGGCCCCCCTGCGCCTGGCGGATGCCCCGGTGGCGATGGAGTGCCGGGTGACCCAGATTGTGCCGGTGGAGGGCAGCACCAACGTCATGGTGTTGGGCCGGGTGGTGCGCTTCCATGTTCGTCAAGACCTCTACCGACCCGAGTTGGGGCTGGTGAACACCGTGGCCATGCACCCCATTACCCGCCTGGGGGGGGCTAGGGAGTACACCAAAATCGGTGAATTATTCTTCCTGAGCTAAGTTCCCCAGGGATGTTTTCTCCATCTATGTTTCCCCCTAACCTAGAGGATTCTCCAATGACTACCACCGCCTATCTCATTAAACAGGCCACCGTACTACCCTTTACCCCCACCCCCTCCGGCGATCTGGATCTCACCCCACGTCAGCAGGATGTGCTGATTGTGGGCGATCGCATTGCCCAAGTTGCTGACCACATTGGGGGGGTGCCTGAACCGGTGACCGTGATCGATGCCCGGGACCATTTGCTCATCCCTGGTTTTGTCAATGCCCATGCCCATTCCGTAGAAATCCTTGAGAAGGGCCGCTACGAAGCCCTGCCCCTGGAGGCCTGGATGCTCTACACCTATCCACCCCTGAAGCAAACCCACCTTAGTCCCAGGCTGTGCTACCTGCGGACCCTGCTGGGGGCTCTGGAGATGGTGAAATCGGGGGCCACCACCATTCAGGATGATCTGATTGAGTTGCCCTACATCACCCCAGAGATTTTCGCCGCGATCGCCCAGGCCTACCTGGACATTGGCCTGCGGGCCAGCCTCACCCACCACGCCATTAACCTGCCCCTCTACCAAACCATTCCCTATCTGGAGGGGTTTTTGCCCGCCGATGTGCGGCGGGACCTGGATGCCATGGTGGGCCCTACGGATGGGGAGTGGTTGGCGCTGTTTCACGAGTTATATCGGCAGTGGCATGGTCGGGAGGGTCTGATTACCCTGGCCCTGGCCCCCTCTGCCCCCCAACGGGTGACCCCGGCCCTGATGGCGGAGATCGCGGCCCTTTCCGAAAGCCTGGATCTGCCCATCCATACCCATATGCTGGAAACCAAAACCCAGGCGGTGACTGGGCCCGAGTTCTATGGCCCGGGGGAATCGGTGGTTAGCTATGCCAAGCGCCATGGCATTCTCACCCATCGCACAGCGATCGCCCATGGCATTTGGCTCACCGATCGGGATGTGGAGCTGATCGCTGAGGCCGGCGCCACGGTTGTCCACAATGTGGTGAGTAACCATCGTCTCTGTAGCGGTATTGCCCCGATTCGCCAACTAATGGATGCGGGGGTAAACCTTGCCCTGGGGTCCGACGGCATGAGCTCCAATGACTCCTTTAATATGTTTGATGTTGTGAAGATGGCGGGTCAGGTCCACTCCGTCACCGATCCCGACTATACCCGCTACCCTCGGGCCAAGCATGTGCTGAAGTGGGCCACGGCGGGGGGAGCTCGGTCCGCCCTGTTGCAGGATCAGGTGGGGGCGATCGCTCCGGGGCTGAAGGCGGATGTTGTCCTCTACGATCTGAAGACCACTAGTTTTATTCCCCGCGGTGAATTGCCCATTCACCTGGTCTACGCCGAGCATGGCCAGTCCATTCGCCAGGTCTTTATTAACGGTCAACTGGTGGTGACGGAGGGGCAGGTGGTGACGGTGGATGAGTCGGCCCTACTGGCGGAGCTGCAGGAGTTGCTGCCGGAATACGACGCAGAACGGGCTGCCCTCTACCAGCAGGCGGACCGGCTGATGCCGGCCATGACCGCCACCTACCAAAGGGCCATGGCCCAACCCCTACCGATTGAGCGTTTTACCCGCATTGAGGGGAGTTAGGTATAGGCCTAGCCACGAGTCAGGAGATGGATCGCCGGACTATGGTGATTCCAGTTGCGATGGGGGGACTACCCGCACTTTGCCATCAGGTAAATAATCCACCTCCAGAGTCATCCTCTGGCTGAGGCTAATTCCAGGAATAATCTGGTTGACTGGGGGCAACCCCGATTGGGCCTGGTAATCCCTGGCCATAGGGGTGAGGGGCTGGACCGTGATGACAGTTCCATCAGGAGCCAGGCTGATCTGGTAGCGTAGGGACTCCCCTAATTGGGCTGGGACTTTCCAGCGAGCTTGCAGGGTTTGTCTCAGGATCTCCAGTGCTCCATCTAGGGCAGCAGGGGCCTGGGTTGCCCTTGTCCTGAATGGCGATGGCAAAGTTGGCCCCTGGTCCTTCAATTCCCGATCCCTCCGAGGGCGAGAAGCGGCGGGCGGCGCCGTAGTTGTTTTTGGCCGTTGGGCCTGGTCCGTCGGCTGGGGTTTGGGCTTAATCGGGTTGGACCGGTTCCCCAGGGCAGAAGGGATAGGATGGGGTGGGGCTGAAGTGGCTGGGGCCGCCAACCTCGGTTCAGGTTGGGTTGGGGTTGTGTCAGCTACCTCTGGCGGGGTTGTCTGGGGCGATCGCACCACCCTGGGAGAATCATGAACTAACCACTGATTACCCAACACCACTGCCACCAGTATGGAGGCCGCCGATCCTATCCACAGGCTCGGTAAGGCAAGGCGGCGACCTGGACGCCCCCTTGCTATAATGGCGGTTTCCAACTGGACTTGATTATCCATCTGCTCCAGGACATCAGCTAAATCAGCCAGTTGCAGGGTAGAGAGCATAACCACCCTGGGTTCTGGTGGGTTAACCCGCAGGCAATGGCGAGTGAGCCCCAGACTGGTCAAGGTTACCCAGCCATCCCCAGGGCTAGGGGCGGATTCCTGACCTTGTAGATGGCGTTGGACATAGTCCTGCACCTGATCGCTCAGTTCCAACAGTTGGGCCTGTTCTCCCCTGAGGTCCAGGATGGGTGTGGAGCCAGGCATCTCGACTTGATCCTCCGCCTGCCAGAGCTGGAGATGAAATCGCAATCGATTAATAATGGGTTGGCTGGCCAGTTGACTGAGGGCCGATAACTGACCCGTCACCCTGAGAAGACAGCTATGGGTCCGGTAGCGGTAGGTGGTGAGGGGAGCGATGGGAGCCATAATCTGTCTACGGTACATATAGCTTGGGCCAGAACACTGGGGATCGGATTAATCGGTCAAAGTCAAGGCCGGGTAGGTGTTTTGGCTCGCCTCCAGGCCGTGACCCGTGGCTAGGGCTATCGATCCAAACCGATCCAGCTAGCCCGCCGACCGATCCAGGAGGGTCAGCCAAAATTTACGACTACCCTGCACGCCACTGTAAAACACCAGGTCAATCAGGAGTTTTAAGGCGAGGGGCGAAAGGTCATCGGTAAAGGCAGCCGGATCGGCCTCCATGCGCTCCTGATAAGCATTGGTAAAGGCATCCAGGTAATTACCCAAAATTCCCACCTGGTGCACTGCCCGCCCCTGCTCCAGAGCCTTTTCCAGAGCTGCAACGGCGGCACGAATAGTTGAGCGATGGGAGGCCGCCAGATCACAACTAACCAGTACCAGAGCCCGGGCTTCGTCAATATCCAATTTTTTACGTCCCTGGCCTTTCCGCAGGGGACTGGCCTGCCGTAGCCGCCAGAGATTCACCCGATCATTGATCAGATCCACCAATCCTAGGCGTAAGGCAGATCCCAGTACGGCCTCCGAACCCGATCCGGTTAAACATTCCAGGGCCAGAAGCACCAGGTCAATCTGGGCCTTAATACTGTGTAACTGTTGGGGGGTTAGGGAAGATTGAGCTAGAGGCTGGTCAGGTTGAAAGAATAACTCCACCGTAAGTAGGTCAGCGTAATGGATAGGGAAAGACGGCTGGACAGGCCTTGATGGCTATTGTCACTGGAGGTTAATCGTACTGAGCTATTGACGCTTTCCCTCTGTAATCTACCTTAGACGATGTAAAGCAATTCTGGCCTAGGGGTTGCCTGCTTGAAACACCCCTAGGTAATCTGTTGTCCCGGCTATGGAGCTGGCTGGCTAGGAGAATTGGGAGCCGGTGGAGAGGGTGGTAAAACTGGACGCTTGATCCACCATCCCAGGGCGATCGCTCCTCCCAGAACGATCGCCGCTACCACTACCAGTAGCCAGGTCCTGAATCCAGATCCAGAGGTATCTAGACCCTGATCCACCGGGGTCTCTTCTGATTCCAGGGTTTCACCGTAGAGGGCGGCGGGTGGGGCAAGGGGGCGATCGCTCCCCTGGAGATCGCCCTGTTCCTGGTCAGGCAAGGCGGTCAGGGCGGGGGGAAGGATTTGATGCTGCAGGAGAACTACTGCACTGTTATCGTGACCATTTTTCTGGTTTGCCAGTTCAATCCAGGCGGCGACAGCCGCCTCAAGACTCACAATATCCTTAACAATCAACCCGATGTAGTTAGCCCAGGACTGTTCAACTCGATAGTTATCGCTGAGGCCATCGGAACACAGAAGCAGTACGCCCGGTTCATCCAAAATTAAACGCTGACAGTGGATGGCGAGATGATCGCCGCTACGGGTTCCCAGGGCCTGGGTCAGGGCGCCGCCATCCAGCCGTTGCTGGGCCAGGGCTAGAATCTGGCGACCGGCGGTTACCTCTCGCCCGGCGATGTCATCATCGACGGTGAGCAAATGGCAATAATTGGGGGTAATCCAGTAGGCCCGGCTATCCCCAACCTGGGCCAGGTAGACCTCCTGGACCCGTTGCCATCCCCGATCGGTCTGTAGCCGTTGAGGTAGGACCACCGCCATCACCAGGGTGGTGCCCATGCGTTGCCGCCCCACCCTGGCCTGACTATCGTTTTGGAAGTTAATCAGGTCGTTCACGATCGTGATCACGGCTTTGATTTGATTGATCACCACCGCCGGTGGCATCACCTGGGATTCCTTCTCACTTTCTGCAAGGAGGGCCTGGAGTTGGAGCTGAAGCGATTGCACCGCCAACTGGCTGGCGACTTCGCCGCCCTCGTGTCCTCCCACGCCGTCGCACACGATCGCCAGTTGGAGACGATCTTGGGCTGGCAGCGTGGCCGTGGTGCTGTCGGGCCAGCAAACATCTTCGTTACGGGGTTGACTGGGACCTTGAGCGGTGGCCCCAGCTAGCACAAAACGGCTGGGAATCGAGGCTGCCTGAGCCAGCAGGATTTGATTCAGGCCCAGGGCCAGGGCCTCCTCACTCCCTTCAGGGGCAACCATGCCATCTATCAGGGGAGTGAGGGATGCGGCGATGGCAGGGGAGAGCACCGGCAGCAGCGATCGCCACACCTCAGCCAGATTAACCCGACTGGGAGGACAGACATCTGGATGCAGCTCCAGCAATCGCAGACACCATCCTTCCACCCGCACTGTTTCCAGATGTAAGAGGCTCGTAGCCAAACCATAACCGCTCAGCACCTGCCATAGTTCTGCCATCTGCCAGAGCCAGTAGGCCTGTCGCAGGGGCGTGGCGGTCAGCAGAGCAGTCTCCAGGGCGGGTAGGGGTTCCCCGGTTTGGGGATGAATGGGAACGTTATCCAGTAAGAGAATCAGGGATCCTCCAGTCCGCTCTAAAATTCCATAGAGTCCAGGTACATGCAGTCGATGACGGTGGGTTAGCAGGTAAGGTTGGGCCTGGGGTGGTAAGCGATCTGGGCAACTGGGGGGCTGGTCGGGCTGAGTATCTAACCAGAGGCGCGGAGCCACCACCTGATACCGCTGGTCCACCAGTTCCCCGGGAGGCAAATTAGCAATACCCTCCCCCACTACCCACAGATAGGGGCAGGAGCGATTAGAAGGGTGGGCAACAGAGTTCATAGGCAAGGACCGATAGGGGGAGGGGATGGGGATTATACATAACTGTAGCCATTTAGCTCAAGATCCCGAGTCTGACTCGGGGTCTGAGCCCCTAGCCAACGGCATGCCAATCCTGTCCTAACCAGACTGGCGACTGCTATAGCTTTTTAGACATCCATTAAGACAACTTAAGGAGTTTCCCCAAGGGTTAACCCTCAGATTAGATTAATCCTATGAGGATAGCGAAAATTGCGGTAGGTAACCCAGCCATGAATTATGTCCCAATCTGGCTTGTGCTAGGAACCGTACTTTGTCTGATGGAGTTACTTTTACCCACGGCCTTTGTAGAATCGACCCTGGGCCTGAGCGCCTTTGTGGTGGCCATGGCATCCCTGGCGATACCTTCCCTGACCGCCCAGATTATTCTGTGGATGGTGCTTTCGGTGATCTTTATTGCCATGCTGAGGCGATTTGCACCAAAGCAAACCCCCTATATTCTGCAAGCCTCTACGGAGGCCCGTACCCTGACAACCATTTTGCCTGGTGAACCAGGACGGGTGCTCTACGAAGGTAATTCCTGGCAAGCCCGTTGTGAAGACGAGGCCCTAGAAATCGGGCAAAATCAACTGGTCGTAGTGACTCGACGGCGGGGAAATACCCTCTATGTTATGCCCGATCAAGGCCTAAATGGTTAACCAGGGTAGCCCCATTTCCCGGAGCAAGATGTAGATGACCCTATTGTCCACAGGGTTAGCTGAGCTGTAATGGTGCTTTAAGATTTTAACGGAGAGGGGGTTTAATTCCAGTGTCGGTTGCTATAGTGAAGCTTCCTGGTATCTGGAGCAATTGGCGTTACAACCATGGGGTTTTACAAGCATCGTTTTTGGCTAACCCTGGCACTGATGACAATGGCCCCGCTAATGGGCGGCCTACCGGTTACCCTGGCCCAAGCCCCGCCACGGAATACCATTACTCTACGGTCTGACCTGCAGGAGGCCAACACCGAAACGGGTGTAATCACTGCTCGAGGCCACGTATATATCGACTACCCCGCTGAGCAGATCCATGCCACCTCAGCCCAGGCTCAGTACTACAGCAACGAACGGCGGATCGTGTTGAGTGGCAGTGTGGTGGTTAACCAGAAAGGTAATACCCTGCAGGCAGAGGTGGTGACCTATTTGGTGGACGAAGGCCGCTTTGTGGCAGCGCCCGCCCCTAATCAACAGGTACAGGCAGTTTATCTGATTCCCCCTAATCAACCTGCAACTAGCCAGCAGCCGGGGACGAGTGAGTCGGTCAGGCCGCC
>JBMOHM010000029.1:0-33928 GCA_049317845.1 Nodosilinea sp.
AGGAAAAGTACTCCCCGGTGGGCCAGGGAAATTTCCCCTGGTTTAGGGTAACTGCCCCCTCCCACCAGGGATGGTCCTGAGGCAGAATGGTGGGGGCTACGGAAGGGGCGGGTATGGACCAGGGTACCTTTTTCCTTTAGAAGACCAGCTACGGAGTAAATCTGGGTCACATCCAGGGCTTCCTCAAATTGTAAGGGCGGTAAAATAGAAGGCAATCGGCGAGCTAGCATGGTTTTACCACTGCCCGGCGGTCCCACAAAGATCAGGTTATGGCCTCCAGCTGCGGCGATTTCCAGGGCCCGACGGGCTTGGGCCTGCCCCTTTACATCCCGCAGGTCTAAGGCACCGACCGGGGGCATGTTTAAACTTTGGTCGTCCCTCGTGAAGGGCTGGTACTGACCTGGATAATTCAGGAAATCGGCTACCTCCTGTAGGTTCTGCAGTCCGTAGACTGTCAACTTGGGGACTACGGCGGCTTCCCGAGCATTATCCCGGGGTACCACCAGGCCTTGAATTCCCAGTTTTTGAGCGGCAGCGGCAATGGGTAGGACTCCCGCTACAGGTCTGAGGCTGCCATCCAGAGAAACCTCACCCAAGAACAGTAGATCGTTCAGGGCGGTGACGGGAATTTTGCCATCGGCGGCTAGAATGGCAATGCTGATGGGTAGGTCAAAGACAGGACCTTCCTTGCGCAGATCGGCAGGGGTCAGGTTGATTACTACCTTGCGCAGGGGAAAGGAAAAGCCAGCGTTTTTGAGGGCGGCCTTCACCCTTTCCCGAGATTCCTGGACGGCGGTATCGGGTAGGCCTACGATCACTACCCCTGGTAGACCACCGGAAAGGTCTACTTCCACGCCTACCTTGAGGGCGTCAAGACCTACCAGGGAGGCGCTCCAAACTCTGGCCAGCATAATATTGAAATCCTAAGGGTTAGGATTAGGGTGCCCAGGGGACAAAAAATTTGATCACTACCAAGCTGTAGGGCAGAATTGCGTTATCAACAGGCTTGATCCGGAAATAACCTGCTCCACCGTGGGCCTATCTTTCCATAACTACCGCTTCTATAGGTGTTAGGCATTACGTAGGGAGGGGGGTCTCGGGCGACTTTGGCTCAAGGGTAAGATATTTTTGCTACGGAAGGTAACCGTTGCCCCGTCATTAGATTGCTCAAATACCAGTAGGGGGGTCGGCTTTGCCCGTTGATCCCAACGTATGGAGGCAATTCGACCCTGAATAGTCGGTTGCCAGTGGGTATGCTCAGAGGCTGCATCCATGAACTTTTCAATGCATTTAATCAACTCACTGATGGTAGATGATGTAGTTTGGGTGGGTAATTTGGCTAACTTGATTTGAATTCGGAACAGTACCCGCTTTTTAGCACCGGGTTGGTCGCCCGGTTGATATTCGACATCAAAAACTTCGTCTATGGTTCTGGGTTTACCCGCCATGCCCATTAGCCCTAGTTCAGCTTGGGGGGGACGCAGTGCCACACTGATTTTCTGTTTTACCTTAATTTTCAGCTGGTTGACAATAACAGCATGGAATAGGTCTTCCTCCATACGCATCCGTAGATAGTCAAGGTTAAATTCCCGGGAGTGGATCAAATCGGGGTTTTGCTCCATTTTAGTAATGGTCTGGACCGCCATCTTGACCTTTTTGCGCAGGTCCTGATTGAGGTAACGCTCCCGATTGAGCTGTTTAGTGAGGTGTTGGATTTTACGGGAGACTCCGATACCCACAATAACGGAGACAAGTAGCAACCCGCCGATGCCGACCAGCCCTGCTTTAGGCACGGGGAGTACGGGTAATTGGGGAATCTGGCCCACTGATGAACAAGCCGTAGAGTAGGAAATCATAATCAAAGCTTGATGGTAAGTGACCAATTGCAAAGATTTGATTTATATTTCCCAAAAATCTATTTTTGATCACAGTTTATAGGAGCGAAAGCTGCAAAAGCTAAACACTCACCAAACCACGATGACGTAGTAGGGCTTCTGTACTGGGTTCCCGACCTCGGAAGGTTTTGAAGATGTCCATGGGGTGGTGACTACCCCCCAGAGCTAGGACCGTGTCACGAAAACGCTGGCCAGTTTGGGCTAGGGCCTGGTCATCATCCAGACCAGCTTCTTCAAAGGCGGCATAGGCGTCGGCGCTCAGGACTTCGGCCCAGAAGTAGCTGTAATAACCAGCCGCATAGCCTCCTGCAAAAATATGGGTAAAGGAACACAGAAAAGCGTCTTCAGCTAGGGGCTCAAGAATAGAAGCTTGACGGGCAATGCGATGGCTGACCTCTACTATGGTTTCTGTACTGCCGGAACGGTAGCGGTAATGGAGTTCTAGGTCGGTCCAGGCAAAGCGAATCTGCCGGAGGGTTGCACTGCCGGTCATGAAAGTGCGGGCGGCTAAGATTTTTTGGTATAGCTGTTCCGGTAAGGATTCACCCGTTTCGTAGTGACGGGCAATGCTAAACAGGGTGTCGCGATGATAGCACCAGTTTTCCATAAACTGGCTGGGTAACTCTACCGCATCCCATTCGACGTTATTGATGCCAGCCGCTCCTGGGTGGTCGACCTGGGTAAGCATATGTTGTAAGCCGTGGCCAAACTCATGGAACAGGGTTTCTACCTCGGCAAAGGTCATCAGACTGGGGTTACCACCCACTGGTGGAGCCTGGTTACAGACTAAATAGGCAACCGGTAGCCGCACCTCACCATTGATTTTGGCTCGGTTAATACACTCATCCATCCAGGCTCCACCCCGTTTTTCTGCTGGGCGACTGTAGGGGTCAAGATAAAAGTGGGCGATCGGTGTGTGGCTATTATTGAGGACTCGGAAGTAGTGCACATCAGGGTTCCAGATGGGAGCCTCGCCGTCAGCGCAGGTAATGGTGATGTCAAAAATTTGATGGGCCAGGGTAAATAAACCCTCTAGTACCTGGGGTAGGGGAAAGTAGGGACGCAACTGCTCATCACTGAGGCCATACTTTTCTTCCCGGATTCGTTCGGCCCAAAAAGCTGTGTCCCAATGGGTGAGGCTATCGGCTTCGGGGGCTCCTTTTTCTCGGGCAAAGTTCCTCAATTCTTGTAACTCTTCTAGCGCCGTATCGTAACTAGCTACCCGTAGCTCCTCCATCAGTTTGTAGATAGCGTCTACGGAAGGGGCCATTTTACGAGCCAGACTCAATTCGGCGTAGCTACTGTAGCCGAGTAGCTCGGTCATTTCGTGACGTAGTTCCAGGATGCGATGCATCAGGGGAGCATTATCTAAATCACCGCTGGCGGCTCGGGTAATAAAGGCCTGGTAGATCTGCTTGCGCAAGTCCCGTCGTCGGCTGTGCTGCATGAAGGGTGTAAAACTGGGATAGTCGAGGGTGATTAACCAGGGACCCGTAGCTGCCGTAGCGTTTGGATAGTTATTCTGGCGCGCACTCTGAGCTGCCAGGGCCAATAAGCTTGGAGGTAGGCCGTCGATCTCTGCGGCGGTGGTCAGGGTTAGACTAAAGGCCTTGGTGGCATCCAGGACATGGTTAGAAAATTGGGTAGACAGTTCCGCCAGGGTTTGTTGAATTTCGTTAAAGCGATCGCGGCTAGCTCCTTCTAAACCCACCCCAGCCAACTCCGCGTCCCGTAGAGCGGCTTCCACAATTCGTTGCTGAGCGGGCTCCAAATCATACCATTGGGAGCCGTGGCGTATGGCTTTAAAGGCAGCATAGATTGGCTGGCTCTGTCCTAAGCGACTCTCGAATTGAATCAAGTCAGGTTGGACGGCTTCATAGGCAGCCCTTAGCTCAGGGCTATTTCTTACCCCCATGAGATGACCGATAATACCCCAGCTCCAGCTTAATCGTTCACGGATCCGGGTAAGCGGGTTGACCAAGTCTGGCCAGGTGGGAGAAAGATTACGTTCTAGCACCTCCAGATCCTTTGTTAGGTTCTCTAGTAAGGTGGCAATACCAGGCACGATATGGCTCGCTTCGATGCGATCAAAGGGCGGTAAGCCCTCACCAATTAAGAGGGGATTCTCAACCAGGGTGGAAGTTGTCATGGCAAAAATAAGCAGCTACTCAGATGCACCGTAGAAACGATTTCCATACACGTAGAATGGAAGCGGTAGACATCATGATACAAACAAAACTAAAGAGTAGGTCAGGAAAAGTCATTCGGGGGTTGGGCTTACCTCAGCTAAATTAGCTCGGGAGCTGATTCCCAGAGACCTATGAAGTCTCATAATTTTTATTTATATTGTGAGTGTAATCTGGATTTGCTGAGTCAAGTTTCTTCTGCTGGGGGCGTCCCTACCATCTGGCAACGTTAATGCAGAATTCCTTAAGCTCCTTGCAGCGCATTATCACAGGAATCTTGATTTTCCTGTTAACGGCGGTACTGGCTGTAAGTGGGTATATCCTGGCTGGCTGGAGCTTTCTAGACGCCTTGTACATGGTCGTCATTACGGTTTTTGGAGTGGGCTATGGGGAAGTTAGGCCCATCCATTCTGCAGGGCTGAAGGTCTTTACGATTTTTGTCATCATCGCTGGAGCCCTATCGGTAGCCTACACTGTTTCAGGATTTATTCAGCTGATTACGGAGGGGGAAATTCGCCGCGCCCTAAATCTTAAGCGTATGAGCAAGGAAATTGAGAATTTAGCGGACCATGTCATTATCTGTGGCTTTGGTCGTATTGGTCAGTTAGTTGCCTACAAACTGAAGGGCGATCGCTACCCCTTCATTATTATTGACAGCGATGCCGAACGCATCACCATGGCCCGGGAGCAGGGCTATCTGGTCTACCAGGGCAATGCCACCGACGAGGGAGTTTTGGAAGCGGCGGGTATTCTTCAGGCCCGATCCCTGGCAACCGTACTGCCCAGTGATGCCGCCAACGTTTTTATTACCCTAACGGCTCGGGAACTTAACCCCCAGTTAATGATTCTGGCCCGGGGAGAAATGCCCTCCACCGAAAAGAAACTGCGTCTGGCCGGGGCCGATCACGTTGTCCTCCCGGCTACTATTAGCGCCCTCCGCATGGCTCACCTGATTCGGCACCCTGCGGCGGTAGACTTTCTAGCTCAGACTGACGGTCACCATGGGTTGAATGAGTTTTTGGCGGAGTTGGATATTCAGCTCAGCGAACTGGCGATAGAGTCTAACTCTCCCTTAATTGGGGGCACTATCGGGGATGTTGAGGTACGCGGTAAGGGTACCTTTATTATTGTGGCTCTACGGCGACAGGATGGGGAGGTAATGATTCATCCCAGTCACGATACTTACCTCGCTCCAGGGGACTCGGTAATCTTGATGGGGCACCAGGGAGACATGCCTAGTTTTGTTCAGCAAACCGTCCTCAAAAGAGATCTGCGGTATCGGGGTACCCGGTTAGGATAGGTTGGTCTGCGGGATGGGAATGGAAACGGTAACAGCCGCGATCGCCACATACATATCATCGTTTTTATCGTCCAGTTCAGGGATGGCCCGCCCCGCTACTACCATTCCCCCTGGCTTAAGGCTGATGGACTTCTGGCCGAAGGGTAACACTGCCAGGACTTCCTCTTCTCGTACTTGCTCTGGAAAGGGAACAGCAATCTGGACATCGACGATCATCTGGTCGGGATGACTGAGTCCAGCTACCTCCCAGACACCGGGCAGGGCATTGTGGGCGATCGCATTGCGTACCGCCCGCGTTGCCGCTACAGTTGGGTTTTGACCATGCTGGTCTACCCCCATACCCATCTCAATAATTAAGCGTTGCTGAGTCACCCTGAGTCCCTCTAGCCTTGCTGGCATGATACAGCAGGTCAGCAAGGTTTTATCAGAATCAGAATTAGGACGAAGCCGGAGACTATGACGGTGACAACCCATAAAAAAAGCATCCGTAAGGATGCCATTGCGCTGCTCCAGCCACAGCACAATTAAGCTTTATAAGCTGCAAACCATCTCTAAACTAACTGATGAAACTCATCCTCAAGCATCTGGACCAGTCGTTTATCGCCAGCGGCTCTGGCGATGGCGATGCGGTGATTGAGCGATCGCTCAATGTTGGTACGGTGAACTTCTGTTGCCTGCCGCAAGAGATTCAATCGGGCTTGCCGACCCATTAATCCTACGGATTGACCTGGCATAGAAACCGGGCTTTGAGGTTCCACCGTAAGCGGGAAAGATGTCCGTATGCCCTCAGCTGTGGTGTCATAACGCATACCCCGATAGGTCAGATTAGAGACTGGTTGGGGAGCATGTAGATGGCTGGCATAGGGAAAGTTCAGACGGCGACCACGGTAAAAACCGGAACTTTGACTTTCTCTAACTTCGAGCAAAGCGGGCTCATAATCGTATTGAACGCCGCGGTAAGATAGTTTCATTTAGACGACTCCTGTCTCACTAAAATCAGCAACAGTTGTTAAGGCAGGGTGCGTTCCTTCGAGAGCTTAGCTCCCTACTTCCGTCTGGGAATATTCAGGCAGAACCCAGAGGCTCAATCCTCTAAATTCCAGATGAACGTTGGCGCATGGTTCTGTACTTAATTTTACAGTTTTTCTCTGGATGTCAACAAGTTATGGGTTGCTGTAACGACTCTCTTTATATTGCCTAAGCCCTTTTGGTTAAGGGATTTAGGGCCTTTACGAATAAAACCTGGTTGATAAAAATTTACTTCTCAGGCTAAAACTTTATCCAGACTTTGTTTTTATAGTCTGGATCTTGAGGTTAGTTCGTCCTCAAAGCGATAACCTACGCCCGTGACGGTTTTAACGTAGGTTGGCTGGGATGAGTCGGGCTCTATTTTCTTGCGTAGCCTGGCAATGTGGGTGTCTACAACCCGTTCATCGCCAAAGAAATCTTCTCCCCAAAGCTTTTCGATCAGATGCTGGCGACTCCAAACCCGACCTGGATAGCTCATAAAGGTAGATAGCAGGTCAAATTCCAAGGGGGTCAAATCAAGCCATTCCGTGATTCCATCGGCCAGTTGGCGTTGGGCTGTCCGTCGCTCTAAATCTAAGCTAAAGTGAGCGGTTTGATAGCTTTGGCCAGGTTGATCCTGGCTATGGCGTAGGCTACGACGCAGTAGAGCCCGGACCCGAGCGACCAGTTCTCGAGGGCTAAAGGGTTTTACCAGATAGTCGTCGGCACCCGTAGAGAGGCCAATGACTCGGTCGATTTCCTCGCCCCGGGCTGTCAACATTAGAATATAGGGGTCTTTGGCTCCGGGATTTTGCCGAATCCGGGTACAAACCTCCAGCCCGTCAAGCTTAGGCAGCATAATGTCAAGGATCACCAGATCGGGGTGGCGGGTTTGCTGATCAGCCAGGGCTGCCTCCCCGTTATCACACACCTGACAGGTAAAGCCTTCCTTTTCAAGATAGAGCTGAATTAAACGGGCAATCTCAGCTTCGTCTTCGACAATTAGAATCAGCACGATGGAAGGGTATTCGTAGATTAGGGAAACAATCTTGACTACCGGGAGTGATCTCCACCAGCCTGAAAAGCTCTGTATAGCTTTGGCCAGGAGGTTGGGGACACAGTTGACGGGCGAAGGCTCAGACTGATGCCTGAATTTTGACCGCCAGCCATGCAGATCTAAGGCCAGGAGTTCTAGCCTGACGCCTAAACCGTAGTAATGTCTTTTTCCTTTATCGCCAGGGCCTGATCGAGTTTGGCAATGTACTTGTCAGTCAACTTCTGAATCTCCTCCTGTAAATCACGGGACTCGTCTTCGGAAATCTCACTGGTCTTTTCTAGCTTTTTGATCCCATCGATGCCCTGGCGGCGTTGGTTTCGGATCGATACCCTACCCTCCTCTGCCAGCTTGTGGGCTGTCTTTACAAATTCCTGGCGGCGCTCGGTGGTTAGGGCGGGAATGTTGAGGCGAATGACCCTGCCATCGTTGTTGGGGGTAAGCCCCACATCAGACAAGGAAATGGCCTTTTCAATCTTCGTTAGGGTACTGGCATCAAAGGGTTGAATCATCAAGGTGCTGGCGTCGGGAGTGGAAATATTGGCCAACGCCTTCAGGGGAGTTTGGACATCGTAATAATCAATTTCGATGCGATCCAGCAGGGATGCGTTGGCCCGCCCGGTACGAATGGTGTTGAAGTTACGCTGGGTGGCCTCAATCGCCTTCTGCATCTGGTCTTCGGTTTCTAGCAAAATATCGTCAGCTGACATCAAAGGACTCTCCTACAATTGTGCCAATCGATTCACCCATCAGTGCCCGCTGAATATTACCGGCTGTAGATAGATCAAATACCATGATGGGGATATGGTTATCTTTACAGAGGGCAATGGCCGTACTGTCCATTACCTTGAGTTCGTGCTGAAGCACATGGCCGTAGGTAAGGGTACGGTAGCGCCGGGCATCCGGATTAATTTTAGGATCAGAGTCGTAGATTCCGTCAACTTTAGTGGCTTTAAATACGACTTCGGCGTTAATTTCTGCGGCCCTTAGGGCGGCGGTGGTATCGGTGGTAAAAAAGGGGTTACCGGAACCGGCGCCAAAAATAACCACCCGATTTTTTTCCAGGTGGCGAATAGCGCGGCGGCGGATATAGGGTTCGGCAACTTCCTGCATGGCAATGGCGGTTTGAACTCGCGTAGGAATACCAATGCGTTCCAGGCAGTCCTGTAGGGTCATGGCGTTCATCACTGTGGCGATCATGCCAATGTAGTCGGCGGTGGCCCGATCCATGCCAGCGGCGGATCCTTTAATACCTCGGAAAATATTGCCCGCCCCCACTACGATCGCCGTTTCAATGCCCGCCCTAACTACCTCGGCAATTTCGGCGGCGATTGCCTCTACCACCTGAGGATCAATACCGTAGGCGAGATTGCCCATCAGAGCCTCGCCACTGAGTTTAAGTAATACCCGTTTATATTTTCCCATAGGAAGTTCGTGTAGTAAGGTCTAAAAGTCCCATCCCACTATACCCACTTCCCTTACCATCATGGTTACTACCGTTGTGCAAATCCTAATGGTTTTAGCCTGGTTAGGGCTGGTTGGGGCCATGGCTGAAGGCCTACGGCGCTACACCCAGGTGAGTACTGAAATTACTCGCAAAGTGGTCCATATTGGGGCTGGGCAAGTTATTCTGCTGGCCTGGTGGTTCCATACCCCCACCTGGATGGGAGTGGTGGCTTCGGTACTGTTTAGTGGTGTGGCCCTGGCTTCCTATCACTACCCGATTTTACCCGGGATCAATGGGGTGGGACGGCACAGTCTGGGCACCTTTTTCTATGCCATTAGCATTGGTCTGCTGACTTTGGCCTTTTGGCCCCCGGCCCTGCCCCAGTACGCTACTCTAGGTATCCTCACCATGACTTGGGGAGATGGTTTGGCGGCCCTGGTGGGGCAGCGGTTTGGTCGTCATCCCTACCAGGTTTTGGGAAACAAGAAGAGTTGGGAGGGCAGCCTGATGATGGCTGGGGCCACCTTTCTAACTTGTTTTTGGGTGCTGGGTTTGACTAACGGGTTTAGTGGCCAGGTGATGACTACGGCCCTGGTGGTGGCGATCGCCGCCACCGCCATGGAAACCCTCTCCTTCTATGGCCTTGATAACCTCACCGTACCCCTGGGTAGCGCTGTACTGGCCTACTGGCTGATGCGTTAAAACCAGAAGATCGACTCCGGAGCATCCTATGCCGAGTAAAACCGCCATCCATCTGGATCTGACTGCCCAGGTTTTGGCTATGGCCCAAACCGGTGTTTACCGTCAGTTGGTGTTCGATGCCCTGGGACCCATGGCCAGTCAGCGCCAGATTCGGACCGCTATCGCCCAGGCCCGGCAATTTGGACTTCACAGCGTACCCTCGTTACGGGATCCCGAACTGGGCACCTACTACCAGGTCACCCTGGCAGATTATCAGGCTTTTGAAGCTGCGACTAAAACCCTCAACCGCCTGCCCCCTGCTACTGACCTGGCGACGCAGGTGGCCAGCAGCCAGCAGGCTTTGCGGGGGATGTTAACTACGGTAGCGAGCTGTAGTTTGGGCCTGGCGGGTTTGGGGGGGTGGTGTTTGCTGGAGGGTCGGGTACAGACTGGCAGTGGACTCTGGCTCGGTGCCCTGGTGGTGGGGGGAGTCTGGATGGTGCAGCGAGCGATCGCCCGGCGGGTCTTGTAGCCGTAACCAAGGAGGGAAGGGCTGGTTATACGGTCTTCCCGATCCGGTCAATACGGTGGAAAACCAGTCTACATCAAGGGTTTTCCCCACCTGTACAAATCCGTTGTCTCTGGACACAATAGGGTTGTTAATGGCAGGGAGATATCCATGAAAAAGAGGCTGTTTATTCCATCAGTGATGAATTGGTATCGTCAGTTAATTCGTAATACCAAATATCGCTGGGTCGTTCTATTGGGAACCCTGCTATATCTGATCAGCCCCCTGGATATTGCCCCCGATGGGATACCGATTTTAGGCTGGATTGATGACGGTTTATTAGCCACGGTTGCCATCACCGAAGTAACTCAACTTTTGTTGGATCGTAAGCGTGATCTTCGTCAGGGCAAATATAGCGTTGGCCAGGACTCTTAAGATTCGGTTGATCGGCCAATTAGATGGCTCGTAACTGACCCGCGGGTTTGGGATTAGGAAACATCAACAGACGAAGACTGGGTAGTCATTTTCCATAGGGAATGTTTTGTAATTATTTTAAGGATGGATACCATGACCCATAGCGCTCAAGACAAAGTTAAGGCTGACTGGGAAAAGGCTCAACAGCAGGGTAGTCAGCGATTGGATCGGATCCGTGAAATTTTTCAGAGTGCGGCCACCGCAGCCCTCTCCGAACTTAAGGACGGCACCCTGGAGGTCGAGTCTTTGGGACGCCGGTCCCTAGCGGACATGATTGATCAATTCAAACCCCAGGAATCTGCTCCTCCAGACGGGGCCAGTTCTCCTTCAGCTACGGAGTCTACCGAGGCTGAGGCCGCTATCCCTACCGATACCCCCGCTCCTAGTTGGGCCGATATCCTGACTGAGGTGGTAACCTTGGCTAATGATCGCAAGACTGTTTGGACCACCGATGTGATCAGTCATCTGCAGGGACAACTGGAACGCTTTGATAGCGAGATGGGCCAAACCTATGGTGATCGCTACCGTCCCTTGCAACCGCTGATCCAGGGGCTGCGATCCCTGCTCAGCCTGGCCTATCAGCAGGTCACCCCACCCCCCCAGACACCTGACCCTAAGCCAATCACAATCGAAGTCCTGGATGATCCCCAACCCCCGACCAGCCAGGAGTAAGCCCTGGATAGCGGTGAGCCTGGCTGGTCTCCCGGCTCATCGCTGTACCTCGCCAATGACGCGCAAAAACTCCAGGGGTAGGCCGTCGGCATCGGCAATGAAGGTTATTTCGTAGACGCGATCGCCGATGATTTGCTGACAGGGATCGAGTAATATCCGTAAATCCTCAGGCCCCTTAGAGCCTCCAAATCTTTCCTGGAGCTGGTTTAACCAATCCGGTAAACTGGTGGCCCTATCGGTCAGATCAAAGGAAAGGTGATAGTAACCCGTGTAATGTTCATCGCCAAAGGCATCGGCTACTGGATGGGGCTCAGGCACCTGAATCAGTTCCAGGCGAGTTCCTAAACCTTGCAGCCAGCAGGCTAAGGTCATGCCCGTTGTAAAGCGTTCCTCTACACCGAAACCTAATCGCTCGTAAAAGGCTATGGCCCGGTGAATATCTCGAGTCCGAATAGAGCTATGGTGGAGCATTACTCAAACAGGCGAAAATAGGGATAACGGGTAGGTATCCCGGGTTCCTTTTGCAGGGTGAAGTTAATCACCTGCCATTGGGGATCCTGGTCAGGGGACGGACTAAACTCCACGGGCAAACCGTAAAGCTTGGGGATCACCCCAGTGTCCGATTGACCTCGCCAGGGGGAACTGCGCTCCAAATATCCCTTGACCAGGTCCTGGTAACGCTCAGCAATGACCACCCGCGTAGCCCGATAACCCTGAGTGTACAAGCGATCTAGGGCTTCATGGATTTCAAACCGAATACCATCAGGATGGGTATGCTGGCGATACCATTCCCCATCCCAACATCGCCAGTGCCGCCCCGATTGTAAGTGGACTAACTCCTTAGTCTCGGGATTGGCCTCAAAGGCTCCGTGGCGACTACAAAGATAGGTATCGGTGAGGGTAAGGGCAGGAATCGGTTGACGACAGTGAGGGCACTGAATTTCTGGGCCATAGATGGGATAGGACAACGGGAAATTAACCATTGGGCTGGACCAGACGCTTCGTCGTAATAAGTAATAATGCGGCAAATAGTACTGTGTAGCCGTATTATAGCCGTAGCCACGTTTGAAGGGGGTTAGGCGAGTCAGAACGCTTACCGAGCCTTCATTTTTGATATCTTGTTAGCCGAGACCCGCAGGTCAGTTAAGCGCCATCCAATTCACCAGCACCGGTGTAGCCTATGTCTCTACCTCCTGATCTGGTTTGGCCCAGGCCAGACGTGACCCTAGCCGCCTTTGTCGCCACCAATGCTACAGTCATAGGCCACGTCACTCTGGCGAAGGGCTGTAGCATCTGGTACGGAGCGATCCTTCGGGGAGACGTAGAAGCTATCCGGGTGGGGGCCTATAGTAATATCCAGGACGGCGCCATTTTACATGGTGACCCAGGCTACCCTACGGTCCTGGAAGACTCTGTTACCGTCGGTCACCGGGCGGTTATCCACAGCGCCCATATTGAACGGGGTAGTCTGGTGGGGATTGGAGCGGTGATCTTAAACGGAGTGCGGGTGGGAACTGGCAGTATGATTGGGGCTGGAGCTGTGGTGACCAAGGCCATACCACCCGGATCCCTGGTCATGGGTGTACCAGCCCGTATTGTCCGTTCCCTGACTCCAGAAGAGAGCCAGAACCTCTTAGACCACGCTCAGCAGTACTACCGTCTGGCTCTCGCCCACAGTCACCAATCTCCTAACCAGGGCTAGGGTCGCTTTGTAGGGGGTCAGTTTGGGCTGGGGGTCGTCGCTGCTTTGTATGCGGCCCACCCACCGTAGGCGGAAATATCGGGCCAGTTATGGGCGGCGATTAATTCCTCAGGATAGAGAAAGGCGATCGCCTGACTACCGTCTGCCAGGTCTACGGGTGCGGGGTACATATGGGGAGGTTCGCTATCTTTAAGATGGCCGTACTGTTCTGGGGTGAGGGCATAGATTTCACCAGGAATGGCTATACCTCCCTCCTCCGTCCCATAAATACCGGGATGCCAGCCATTTTCAACGGAGTGCAAACGATAATGGGGCGCGGTTTGGGTTACGCCAAGGAATTCTGCTGACTGCAGATTATGGTTATCTGGCTGCCCCCGCAGGGCCGATCCACAAATGAAAACTCGAATAGGTTCCGTTGAGTTAACCATGACAACTGTATATTTCATCGATCTTCACTACCCAACCTACCACTCCCCTGGCCATAGGGCACAATAGGGTTGAGTAAGACTCTATTGTGATGGGCTAATTTCAACTTGTCCAATGGGTTTATCCGATGAATCAAGAGGGATTGCCCAGATCGCTAAACTCCAGTCTAAGGGAGGACAACTTCGATGACCCCTAGCAACCGCACCTGGGATTTGGGTCGCTTTCTAGAGAGCCTGCGTTTTTTTGATGCCGTTCCCGTTTTGAGCTGGTTACAAACCATGATTTCAGGTTCCCATGGGGTCACACCGCCCCAGCTTCAGGATGGTGTCCTGTTTGATTTTACCCAGAACAGCCCCGATCCCTTGACCCTATGGGGTGCTCTGGATGATGTGGTCATGGGTGGAGTGAGTCAGAGTCGATTAGAACCTGGTGAGCAATCCCTCCGTTTTACCGGGCTGGTGTCTACGGATAATGGGGGAGGGTTTGTCTCGGTGCGGACTCGCAACTTTGACCCTCCCCTTAATCTCGCGGCCTATCGGGGGCTGTGCCTGCGAGTGCGGGGAGATGGTCAGCGCTATAAGTTTTTCCTGCGAGACCAGCCGGGCTGGGACGCGATCGCCTATGGCTACAGTTTTGACACTATCGCTGCAGAATGGACTACCGTCACCATTCCCTTTGCCCAATTAACACCCTTATTTCGGGCTAAGAGCCAACCCCAAGCCGCACCCCTGAATCCTGCCCGGATCTGCTCTTTACAACTGATGCTGAGCAAATTTGAGTACGATAAAATCTTGAACCCCCATTTTACGCCGGGGCAATTTTCCCTGGAACTGGAGAAAATTACTACTTTGAGCTGAGTCCGAGCCCAGCCTGAAGCTGGGCCCTGGCTACTCAATCCTCAAGGCTAGAGGTGGGAGTGGGTTTAGCTACTTCCGGTGGTTGGGACGGTGGGCTAGGGACTTCTGGCGTGAGGTCAGAGGGTGGCGTTGGTGGAGCCGCTGTGGGAGCGGTGATACCCAACTGCTGGCGTGCTTGAGCCAGCAGATAGAGGGCTCCCGACTTCAGGCTATCTAGCAGTGCCTGGCCCGTGCTACCTACCGATGGAGATGGACCTTCACCGGAGACCCCAGAACTTTCAGTAACTTGTTGATACCATGCCCGGGTTTGGCTGCCTAGCTGCACCGAATTGCGATAAAACCAATCACCGCCTACAAAGATCAGGCAGATAACTAGCCAGATTAAAATACCCGTTTCCCTGAGAATATCCCAGCTACGAGTCAGAGTTCTTTGATAAATTTGGGCCGTGTCTCCAGTAAAGACTAACTCAAAGACCCGATTAGCCTGTTCTTTTATCTTATCCATGGCAAATACCCTTCTATTCGTTCCAGACTTTTTTGATTACCGCCTCGGGAAGAATATCTCCTAGCTGATTACTGGTGGAGGTGATCAGCACCAACCGTTCAGGCTGGATAGCCGCTGGACCTCCCAGATTAGTGGTTAAACCCACCGCATAAACCCCCAGGGCTGCCCCCAGGGATAGGGGATAACTATCGACGGCAATTAATAAGTTGGCACCAGCAATGAGAGCGGCTAGTTGCCCCAGAGTTTCTGGCACCACCACCCGTAGATCGGGCAGGGCTTCTTTGAGAGGGGCGATCGCCCCGAGGGATTCGGGAGTTTGCAGCAGTACCAGTGGCAGACCGGGCTGGCGTGCCTGAAAATCCTTGAGAATGGCGATCCAGCCCTCGGTTGGGTAGGTATCACCACCAGGCAGGCATCCTGGGTAAATGGCCACGTAACCACTGCCCAGTTTGGCGCTTTGACGCAGTCCTTCAGCGGCCCTTAGATCGGCTTGGGGAAGGGTAATGGTCGGTGGCGATAACTGGGTGGCCAGGTTAAGGGGAGCCAGCAAATGGCCGTAGCCTGGTGGGCTAGGGTGATCTAGGGAATTAGTTAAAAATAACCCATTTCCGCCACCCCCGTAGCCTATCCGGGTAGGAATGCCACTCAGCCACAGCAGTAGCCCTAAGGACCAGGACTGGGTGAGGGTGATAACCACCTCGAACTCGCGATCGCGCAAAATTCCCAAAAGGTTAGCCCAGTCAGCCGGGCTATTAGGCGCTCCGAAGCTGTAGGGAATAACCTCTTTGACAGCCTTGGATAGGGCGTAGACAGGTTGGGCCCTAGGTTCGGCAACGACGGTGATTTCGGCTGATGCAAATCTATCTTTAATTTGACTGAGCAAAGGAAAAAACTCCAGTTGGCGTTCAATCCCCCCCGGAACAAGAGCCAGTACCCGCATAATTAACGTCCATGCTTGTTCGCAAGCTATTGTAATGGAACCTGACCAGAATATAGGGTTATTTGTCAGGCAAAATGAATTAAATCTTTCCATAGGTGAAGACTTAATTCCCACCTTACTCCCCCCATCCGCTTGAACAAGTTATGAAATGTGTACACCTTTTGATTCCAGCTGCAGGTCTGGGACGACGCATGGGCGCTGACCGCAATAAGGTGCTCCTGACCTTGCTGGACAAGCCGATTATCGCCTGGACGCTGTTGTCGGCGGCAGCGGCGGAGGCGATCGGATGGATTGGGTTGATTTGCCAGCCGGGCGATCGCCCGGATTTGGAAACCTGGGTCGCCGAATTGGGTTTAACTAAACCAGTAGAGTTTATTACCGGTGGAGAGACCCGGCAGCAATCCGTGTACAACGGATTGCTGGGGCTACCCGCTGAGGCTACCCAGGTTCTTATCCATGACGGTGCCCGGTGCCTGGCTACCCCTGACCTGTTTAATCGGTGCGCCACGGCCCTGACCAGCTATCGGGGTTTGATCGCAGCGATTCCGGTGAAGGATACTATCAAGGTAGTAGACGGTGGTCAGCAAATTCGATCTACCCCTGATCGTTCCCATCTGTGGGCTGCCCAAACCCCCCAGGGCTTCGACGTTGACCTGCTCAAGCAATGCCACAGACAAGCCTTAGTTGGGGGTTGGAATGTGACCGATGATGCCGCCCTCTTTGAACAATGCGACCTGCCTGTGTACATTGTGCCGGGAGAGGAAACCAATCTCAAGGTGACGACGCCGGTTGACCTATCGATCGCAGAATTTATCCTCAAGCAACGCTGGCTAGGCTCAACTCCCGACCGTCAGGAGTCGTAGCTTTGGTCAGAACTCTGGATAGGCGTTTTTAGTGAACAGTAGCCACCCTATCCATCCGCATCGGGGGGCGTATCCTGGCCTACAACCATGCTGAGAAAATAGTTGAAGGAAATTATGCAAATGAACAAGGGTAAACCGGCCCTGCAATTTAGGAGGCTACTAAACCCCTGTTCAAATTTACAAATTACCCCTTAAGAGGGAAACCCAGGCTGAAAGGCCAATCAGGTTAGGAATTGCCCTAAAGTCCCAGGCCAAACCATACCTGGAATTGTTTGGCCAGAATCAGTCAAGGTCAAGCGCTCTAACTAGTTTAGGTAAAGCTGCCCAAGTAAATTAGCCTTGCAAAGGCCTGGCCCTATTCATCAGACCTTTTACCCAGCCTTGAGTTAGTCACTTTACAGATCTCCACCCCGTAAAAATAGCAGAAATACAATAACCGGGCCAGCAATAACAATCATAGCCAGCATCATTAACTGGGCGATAAGCTCAAAATTTATGCTACTCAAAAAGCTCATAGGACCTCCCAACGCAGACCAAAGTAGATTATGTCTTCTTCAATGTGTTATTTTACCGGTTTACAGGCAGTATATTTTAGATAACTTAATAAAATTCTAAGGCAAGGTTTTGCCCTTCCATCTATGGCTACCTGGCAGTGCGTCAAGAGTTGTGGAGCTTGTTGTTTCTTGGCTCCAGAAGAGCGTCCTGACCTGGAGAATTATCTGACTCCAGACCAGATCGATCAGTATATGAGCTTGGTGGGACCCGAGGGGTGGTGTATCCATTACGATTCTGGTCAGCGCCTCTGTACTATCTACAACCACCGGCCTGATTTTTGTCGGGTGACCGCTAAGACCTTTAAGGCCATGTTTGATGTTGAGGTCGAAGATCTGAATGATTTTGCGATCGCCTGCTGTCAGGAGCACATTGGCGACATCTACGGTGAAGACAGCCGGGAAATGGAACGGTTTAACCAGACTGCAGGGCTGTAGTATGGCGCTAGGTTAAAAGGGTATTCGTATTGTGTCCAGTTCCGAATCTAAACCTCAGCTTGCCATGCCCACCCCTGAGCCAAGTAGTTCTGTTAGCTTCTGGCGAGTTTTTGTCTCTACCTTTGTGACCATTTTTTTGGCGGAATTGGGGGATAAGACCCAGGTGACAACCCTTTTAATTAGCGCCCAGGCCGAGTCTCCCTGGGTGGTGTTTGTGGGAGCCGGGGCAGCTCTGGTGACCACCAGCTTTATTGGAGTCTGGTTGGGGCAGTGGCTAGCCCGACGAGTTTCTTCCCAAACCTTGAATACCATGGCCGGAGCGCTGCTATTGGCCATTACCCTCTGGTTACTCTGGGACATTGCCCACCTCTAACGCTCTATCTTTCTTTTTCCTATGGATTGGAACCTGCTTTTTCTGAGCTTTTCTGCTGTCTTTATTTCTGAATTGGGGGATAAAAGTCAACTGGCGGCCATTGCGCTGGGGGGACAGTCTAAAGTTCCCCAGGCCGTCTTTCTGGGTACGGCCTCAGCTTTAATTTTGACCAGTCTGTTAGGGGTAGTGCTGGGGGAAGGGACGGCTCAGCTTTTGCCTGAACGATTGGTCAAGGCGATCGCGGCGGTGGGATTTGCCCTCTTAGCAATTAAACTCTTGTGGCCTGCTACAGACTAAGTCAAGCCTGGCCAGGATCCGGGCTGAGGGGGGCTTTTCCTCCCCTGCTCCACGGCTGGGAATCTTACAGTAGAGTAAAGGCGAAAACATAGACGGATAGCTCGGGGATGGTTTCTGGCTACGTGCTGATACTGGCAGTGCTGTTGTTAGGGGGCGGAATTGCCACCCTCGGAGATCGCATTGGCATGCGGGTGGGTAAGGCCCGTTTGAGCCTCTTTAACCTGCGCCCCCGGCAAACCGCCACCCTGGTCAGCATTGCGACAGGTAGCGTCATTTCAGCCTCTACCCTGGGTATTTTGTTTGGCGTTAGCAGTCAGCTGCGTACAGGGGTTTTTGAACTGGGTAAAATTCAGAACGATCTGACCAGTGCCCAGACCCAGTTGAGCCAGGCCCTGGCGGCCCAGGAAAAGGTTAAGGCTGATCTAACGGCGGCGGCCAATGAACGCCAGCGGGCCCTAGCCCGATTGGGGAAAATCAACCAATCCCTCAGGCGGGCAGTTGATCAGCAGGCCCTGACTCAGCAGCAACTACGTCAGACCCGTCAGCAACTGCTGGGGGTCTCCCAGGAGGCGGCTAGCCTGCGCCATGCTACCGACTTACTGCGAACTCAGCGAGATCGCCTACAGCAGCAACAAGCCGCTATTAGCGCCAAGATTGCCCGCCGCGATCAGGCCATCAAGGCCCTTGACCAGGTTATCGCCGATCGGGATCAGGCCATTCTGGATCGTGAGCAACGGCTGAGAGAACTGGAGTCCCAGCAAGCCTTACTGGAGGAGCGGGTAGCGGAGCTGCAAAGTCAATATGAAGGATTATTTCGCGGCAATATTGCCCTGGGTCGCAACCAAGTTTTATTGTCGGGTTTAGTCCGGGTAGAAAACCGGCAACAGGCTACGGAGATTATCGATCGCTTTCTATTTGAGGCTAATCGTCGAGCGGTTCAGGCTATCGCCCCTGGCCGCCCCCCTGATCAACAGGTGATTTTGATCTCACGGCAGGAGGTGCAACGGTTAATCGAACGCCTTATGAATGGGCAGGAGTATGTTGTCCGTCTTTTATCCGCCGCCAACTATGTGACTGGCGAGACCTGTGTGATCAAAGGCAGAGAACCCTGTATTCAAGTATTCATCGATGCCACTGCAAATCAGCAGATCTATAGTCAGGGCCAACGGTTGGCCACCGTTACCCTGGAAACCCTCCCCCTGAGCGATCGCAGTCTGGTAGAAAGCTTGAACCTATTACTAGCTTCAGCTCAATTTAGAGCTCGCCAGGATGGAATTGTGGACGATAAGCTGGAGGTCGGCGATAACCGTACTGAAACTTTGTTAAAGTTTCTGGCGGCGGTTAAGCAATCTAATCGCCCCCTCGAGTTACAGGCCGTTACTTCAATAAACATTTACACTGCTGGGCCCTTGCAGATAAATATTCTGGCCCTAGATCAGGGCAGAGTCCTGTTCAATACCAATGACTTTAGCCTGTCCCCTGGTAGTCGCTAGGCAACAAACGACCCCAGCGATCGACAAAACCCCCCAGGGCCTGGTTGACCCTGCAACTGAGGCGCTTCTAACTAATCCAGTTGGTCTCGGATTAGGAGGTATCAGTGGGTATGGCTTTAGCTCAACCGCTGAGGTCAAGGTAAATCGGTAAAAGTAAGATAATTACCTTAATAACTCTAGTCGGAAGAAATTATGGCCCGTAACAAATATTTAAGAATAACTAAAAAAAAATTCGGCTGGTTACTATCTGACCTTGATGAAGGACAGCGGGGATCACCTGTGCCTAAAATTAGATTTATAGATCCAGCATGAATTCAGACCGCCCCATCGCTATTGGAGTGATCCCATGAAGTTTGAGGATATCCACCAGTTTTTCGAGGATCCACCCCCGATTTACTTAAATAAAGAGTTAGCGGTATGTTACGTTCTCACCGTCCTACTGCAGCAGGACTCCTACGGCACTGAATTAATTCAATGCCTGAGTCAGATGTATTCCCGCTATCGTCTTTCTGACACCGTCCTCTACAGTGCGTTGAAATTTCTTGAAGATGAGAACGCTATTGACGGCTACTGGAAAAAAGTAGAAGGTAGAGGGCGTCCTCGTCGTATGTACCGTCTCAACCCTGATTGGCGGCTCCCGGCGGAAGAACTTTCAGAATTGTGGAAATCCTACATGGGTCATTCCAGGCTGGTAGCCTACGATCAGGCTGAGGCGGTCTCCCTGTCCCATTACTAAGGGAATCTTCTTCTTTGACCAGGCAGTTTCCAACTAGATACCGTGAGATCAAGGACAGAGTGGACCGGTCAGTTTCATAGCTCGTAACTGATAGGCTTCGGGTTACGGGCCATGACAAGGCAAATGCCAGGTAGGCCTTCTAGCTCACTAAGGCGTACCCCGTGATAGGTAGCTACGGCTATATCTGACGGCTAAAGATGGCTTTACCCACAACGCCTAGGACCTGGTTGATCGTCCGAAGGGAAAGCTGGGCAGGGGTTTTGACTTGTTTTGGTTCCCTTTGACCCATGGCAGCCCAGCCTTGTCCTAGCCAGACTGATGACTGCTATAGATGGAAAAAGTATTTAGGATTTCTTATCCTATAGAAAATATAGTCACTGTTGCCCACTGCCGTGAACTCCACAACTACCTACTCCACCCTCTTCCTAACCCTGCTTTTAATGGTAGGGTTATTCTTTTTTATTCGGGCGTCTACTAAAGATCGCACAGAAACCCTTGATTTGATTCCTTCGGAAACGCCTGAATTAACCATGCAAGCCTTAACCCGCTATTTTGAGAGTCGGGCCTATCAGCTGCAGAGTGTAAAGCCGACGGAATCTACCCTAGAGTTTACCGGTATGGTCAGACCCAGCTGGTTTATGGCGGGATTTCTTACCTTCCTCGCTGCCGTTGCCTGTCTCTGTTTCGCCCTGGTATTGGCTAGTCTGTTTCCCCAGTATGGGCTAGCTTTTATCGGACTGATCTTGCTGGCTCCAGCCGCCGGCTGGTTTTACTGGCGACGGGCCGGTCGGGAAGAGCAGATTAGCCTGACCCTCCGCCCTGGGCTCGATGGTGAATCCTCCGTACCTAATGTTTTAGCGATTACAGCCCACCGGGATGAACTGATAGCACTTCAGCAGGCCTGGAATAAATATCAGTTGGGCCAGGCTATGGATTAGATGAGCTGTTTACTGATCTTCGGCATCGAGTTTTTCGCGGGATTCACCCCAGTAGGCGCTGATCGTAATGATCTCTTGATTCCCTTGAATTTGGGAGCTCCAACGGTAAGTTGTATTTTTAGGGTTAACGCCCACCTCCAGCAACTTGGCGCCCATGTAATACTCCATGGAGTTACGAGTTCGCTGTTTAAAGAACTCTGATTGATTTTTGGGAATAGTCCGGGAAAGGTGGGCCTGGGTGTGCTTGGGTTTGGCCATAGATGTTCAAAGTTGGAGATTATCAGGGACGAAATTGGCTGGTAAAGCCACCATGGTTAGCGATCGTTCACACGGTAGGTCAGGAAAGGGGATAACCCGAAAGACTTCCTCCTTTCCTGGTAGCTGGTGGAGAGAGGCTAGACCGCACTAGCTAGTATTTGGGGTAAGCCAATCTCGCTACAGACTTCGTAAAAAGCTGTCGTTGGAGGAGCAACAAAGAGATGGGCAATTTTAGCCAGGGTCTGCTCGTAAATGGTATCTTGATGCTCACCCATATTTTCTATATTCTCCCAAAGGATGATCGCAATACCCCGGTCAGTTCCGGGTTCTTGCATCAGGTAGGCTCCTTTAAAACCTTTACTGTAGGTGGAAACTGCTTTTTCATAGAGTTGTCGAGCTTCAGAAAAACAACCCGGCTTAAATTCACCAATGGCGATATAGGCGTACTTATGTTTGAGAAAATCGTCGAAATCTAGCATGGCGGGTCCGATATGAATGATTAAATGGGGGGATGGATAAACCGCAGCGGACTGGTTATCAGTACTCTGTAGCTCCATGATTTAGTTTCTACCGAATCGCCCAGGTCAGGGCTTCTTTATAACCTAGGTTTTAGATTCCTACCTCTGACCTGGTCTAAACATTAGATCTCTGAAACATCATCCTATATAGGGGAATAGCTTGTTCTGACCAGATTGGCCACGGATATAGACCTGGTATAAAAGGCGAGGGTATGGGCGGAGTTTATTTCCCCGAATATTTTTCAACCAGTAAGCGATCGCTCCATCGCCGCAAGCGATAACCTAACTGCCTTTGGAGTTGGTCAAACCAGGGCCTGATCCTCCGTGATCCCATCCCTTTCCACGCCCACCCGATCTCTGCTAGCTGTCTCCAGAATCCAGTTTGTTTGGGCAGGGTAACGACCAGGGCTCCTCCTGTTTGGTAGCTTACCTGTGTGTCCCTATCCTTAACTGGTCCTGGCAGTGTCAGGGATTGTTGAAAATGGCTAACCGTTGAACCGTAGGGAGACCTGGTTTGTTGTTGCCCCAGGAAAGTAAGCGATCGCTGGGTGGCCCGTACCTCTACAGTTTTTGGGTCCACTCCAGGAAAGAAGGCTGTCACGGTCAGAGTCTCTGGAGTTTCTTGAATTTCCATGGAGGTAACCTGAAGTCGCCCTGAGGTAGGGAAATTAAAAGGGGCCAGGGCGGCCATAACCATATCTCGCTGCAGTTTGGCTGCTGCTAAGTCTAAGTCCCACATGGGTGACCACAATAATCTCGCCATAGCGCCTCCTTCCACAGACCTGAATCATTCTGTAGACTTTGCCTATTTCAATGATGGCTGTCCGAAGACTTGCTGATGGGTAGGAAAGCCCCCTGACCGGAGGGCGTATAACCGTCTATATTGGGTTTTCCCTTAATGGAGCCAAGCTGTAGCCCTAAGGTCTGAGGCTGGTTAGCAAAGCGTCTACACCCTGGCCGTAGATCAGCGCCAAACCGACGCCGCACAAAACCCAGCCTGCGATGCTGAGCCGGGATCTGATTAACTCTGGAGCTAGTTTGCGAGCCACCAGGCTGGCCCGGGCTAGACTAAAGGCTCCTAGGGCAACGGCTAGTTGAATTACCGTAAAGCCTATCAGGTAGCTAATTAAAGGTTCGAGGCGGGCACCAAAAATTGACTCTCCGTAACCGTAACCATGGAAAAGACCCGCCAGGGCCGCCAGGGTTACCATCATGGCCAGAGGGAGCTGATTTCCAAGACCCAGTAAAAGGCTGAAAACCACCAGGGATCCGGCAATCCCCAACTCTGTTCCGATCAGGGTAATGCCCATGAGATGGATCGCCGTACCTACCATTGCCATAACTGCAAAAGCAATGGGAATGATCAGGCCGCGGGGCTTGGTGGCCGCCAATAGGCCAACTGCCAGGATAAAAGCAGCGTGGTCCAGTCCAATCAGGGGGTGGGCCAGTCCCGAGAGGAACCCTTGCAGCGCTGAAGTTGGAATCTTCCCTCCCATCAGGTGATGGGCCAAGGCAGGAGAGGCTAAGACCAGCAAGGCCACAATCGAGGTGCCAATAATTAAACGGCGAAGAAGGATCCTTTTGGGATCGGTAAAATCTGTAAACCTATGCATCATCTGTATCTCGCAGATAGAGGTTATATAGCGTGCTAGTCAGTTGATCTTTTCTACCACCCCCAGGAAGGAGCATGGACTATTCACCAGACTGGCAACTACCGGCGGGTATTCTGACTTATGCTTTCCAGGTCGGGAAACGACAGGGCACTAGGGAATTAACATCCCGTTTCCTCTGAAAAGGTGTTTACAGCTGCGGAACAGTGCTGGACTTACACCAGACTTTCCCCCTTACTGCTAGCGGCTGATCTCCGCCAGCACCGATAGATATTGTTGCAGCATAGCACGGGAGGTTATTAGCAACAGACATTTATAGCTGAATCTGACTAAGGGCTTTGGTGGGTCTGTGCCCCGTCACCACTACGGCTATAGGCTTAGCCCGCTCTAGCATACCCGTTTGTCAATTCCTGACGTTTCCCATGGAGGTTATGCCAGGCGGGATTGAGGTAAGGAGGAGAGACAGTCCTGGACATTATCCATCGATTCCTCACCTTAGTTGCGATCATTGTTGGCAGAACTCATGCGGGTCCCCCCCCAACTGAGCTTCTGACGAAGAGTGGTGTAATAAGAATAGTCCTGGCGAAGAATAATGAATTCGGTCACATGGTTGGCGGTGCGTATGTCTACTCGCTGACCTGGCCAGATGGCTGTCCCTAAGACGCCGTCAGTCCAGAGTTTGGTGCTGAGGTCAGGATCGGCCAGGGGCCAAACACTGACTACTGAACCGGCAGGCAAAACGATAGGACGGCTGGAAAGGCTGAGGGGGCATATGGGGGTGACCACAATAGCGCTCATACCAGGATGGATGATCGGCCCCCCGGCCGCTACGGTGTAACCCGTAGACCCGGTAGGAGTACTGATTAAAAGACCATCTCCCTGGTATTGGTCTACGACCTCCCCATCAATTTCCATTTCTAGGGTGGAGGTAATCATGCGATCGGGGGACGCTGGCTTAATCGTCATTTCATTTAGGGCCAGGAATGGATCGCTGGCCGGTTCCCGGTTGCTCGATCCACCGTGGAAAAGTTGGGCTTGTAGCATCATCCGTTGTTGGATAGCAAAGCGATCGCTACGGAGGCGATCCCAAACTACCTCGGTATTCTCCATTTGATCGGAGGTTTCAGTTAAAAAACCCAAATGGCCCCCAACATTGACCGCTAAAATAGGAATTCGCTCTGGTGCCAGGTGACGGGCGGCAGTCAGGGCTGTTCCATCTCCACCAAAAACAATAGCTAGATCAATGGGCTGGCTAACGGAGGCCAGGAAAACTGGATAGGGATTATCCTGAGGGCCGCTAGGACCCCTTAACACCCGGCTGCCCATAGCCTCTAATTGACGGGCACAGGTCTCTGCCCATTGCTGACTCAGCCGGTTCCTAGCCTTATGAACGATAATAACCTGGTTAAGTTGCACAATTAGGGTGCACAGTTAAGTGCATAGTACGGATGCATACTAGAAATTAAGCCAGGATTTGCACTGACTTAGAACTGAACAGAACCAATGCTTAATCCCTATGCCTACCACTTTAACAGGTTAAATTGTTCCATATCGATGGTGTCGCGATTTCGATAGATAGACAGAACAATAGCCAGCCCAACCGCCGCCTCTGCTGCCGCGATACTGATTACAAAAACAGCAAAAACCTGTCCATTAATACCAATGGGATCGAGATAGTTAGAAAAGGCCATTAGATTAAGATTGACCGCATTGAGCATCAGCTCAATTGACATCAATACCCGAATTACATTACGACTGGTAACCAGGCCATAGATGCCTATACAAAAAAGAGCGGCGGCTACCAATAAAAAGTATTCAATCTGCATAGTCTAATCCGGTAAACAAAGATATTGGCAGAAGATAAACCAAAGATAGAGGATCAGAAGAGAGGTCCTCTGGCAATCGATTTGGGAGTCTTTTAAGAATCTCGCAAATCAGCAGTGGATACTAGCTCTCGGGGACGCTCTGGCAGTTGCAGGGTGTCGAACTCAGGCTCCCCAGGGCTAGCATCGGGAATAAATTCACGACGCGCCAGCACAATCGCTCCAATGAGGGCAATCAGCAATAGCACTGAAGCCAACTCAAAGGGTAGTAGATAATCAGAAAAAAAGTGCTTACCAATCTCAACAATGGCTGCCTCACCCGCAGGGGCCTCTGATGATATGGCCCAGTCAGTATTGACTACAGCCAGGGTTAACAGGGCGAATAGGCCGGCACAAACGCCGCCCGTTACGATTTGGCCTAGCCAGGCTCGTGCTATGGGTTCCAGAGCTTGGCGCTTATTCACCAGCATGATTCCAAACAGAATCAACACGTTAACGGCACCAACGTAGACTAAAACCTGGGCTGCAGCTACAAATCCAGCATTGAGGAGAATATACATGCCAGCCATGCTGATGAATACGCCTCCCAGCAAAAAAGCTGAATAGACAATATTTTCTAGCAGCACAACAGCCAGGGCACTACCCAACATCATTGCTGAGAGCAATCCCAAAGTAACCAGTTGAACCCCTTGCGCTAATGTCACTCGCTTTTACTCCTGATAAAACATTGCAATCCGGTTTTGAGTCAGTTCCGTCCCTGCCAGGGTTGGGATCTCTCAGAAGAATGATTAAGGTTCCCCGGTGACCGTAGCTTCTTCAAGAATTTCCTGGGGTAATTTACCCGCTCGCCGGGTATTAGCAGGTAAATCATGGGGATCCATAACTCCCTTAGGTAAATAGGCTAACTCTCGCAGGGGAGTGACCATCGGGTCTTGGGTGACCTTATAGGGGAGCCGTCCCAGAGCTACGTTATCGTAGTTGAGCTCGTGGCGATCGTAGGATGCTAACTCGTACTCTTCGGTCATGGATAGGCAATTGGTGGGGCAATACTCAACACAATTACCGCAAAAAATACACACGCCAAAGTCAATACTGTAGTGTTTGAGAGTCTTTTTCTTAGTGGTTTTGTCAAAATCCCAGTCAACCACAGGCAGATTAATGGGGCACACCCGTACACAGACCTCACAGGCTATGCATTTATCGAACTCAAAGTGGATCCTTCCCCGAAATCGCTCAGAGGGAATCAACTTCTCGTAGGGATATTGAACCGTAACAGGACGTCGCCCCATATGATCAAAAGTTACCGATAGCCCCTGACCAATATACTTGGCTGCCTGAAAACTATCTTTTGCGTAGTCGCCAATTTGTTTTAGAAAACCCAGCATGGAGCAAATCTCCCAGATTATCGATAATTGTCAACGTTGATTGGAGTTAGACGATATGAAACTTATTCCCATAGCGGGTCTAACCACCAAAGGCAAAGGGAAAAGCCAGTTTCAGAGCGGCGGTTAGTAACAGATTTACCAGAGATACGGGCAGTAGAAACTTCCAACCAAAATCTAAGAGTTGGTCAATACGTACTCTAGGTACCGTCCAGCGTAACAAGATAGCTGTAAAGACAAGGGCATAGGCCTTAAACAAGGTCATCATGATGCCAATGGCAGCAGTAATCACCTGAAGCCAGGGAGTATTTTCGCTAACTCCCAATAAGCTAGATAACCAGGTTACCGATATTGGAAACTCCCATCCGCCCAGGTATAAAATTGAGACAATTAAGGCCGATAAGACCAAATTGACGTAGGAGCCAACATAAAACAAGCCGAATTTCATGCCGGTATACTCGGTTTGATAGCCAGCCACCAGCTCTTCCTCAGCTTCTGGCAGGTCAAAGGGCAGACGCTCACATTCCGCTAGGGCGGCGATCCAGAAAATCAAAAAACCGGCTGGTTGACGCCAGATATTCCATCCCAGAATGCCATAGCCCGACTGTTGATTGACAATATCGATGGTACTGAGACTGTTAGACATCAGTACTACCGCCAGTACCGCTAGGGCCATGGGAATTTCATAGCTAATCGACTGGGCGGCCGCCCTTAAACCTCCCAGTAGGGAATACTTGTTATTCGAGGAATAGCCAGCCATCAGCAAACCAATCGGGGCAATGCTAGAGAGCGCAATCCATAGGAATATACCGATACCAATATCGGTAATCACCATATTCTGGCCAAAGGGGACGATCAGATAGGACAGAAACACGGGAATCACTACGATCGCGGGACCTAGGGTAAATAGAATGGGATCGGCTTTGGCCGGAGTAATATCTTCCTTAAAGAGGAGTTTAATACCATCGGCAGCAGCTTGCAGGGTACCCAATGGTCCTACGTATTCTGGACCAATACGCTGCTGGGCGGCGGCTGAAATCTTACGTTCTAACCAGACTGTTACAAAAATACTAACGGTGGCACCAATCAAAATTAAAACCATTGGGAAAGGCAACCAAAGAGCCCTAGCTGCCCCTTGAGGTAAACCTAAATCCGTAAGGATCTGCACAAAACTACCTTGTAGGTCAATTCCTTGGTTCATCTATCAGTACCTGGCACAACCGTTATTAACCATACTCTATGGGAAACCCTGTATTCAGTCAGCAGGCAACATTAGCTGCCACACATTAAAAAATGGGCTATAGGAAAATTCTACTCCCTTTCCTAGGGATGGACTGGACGCTAGTACACTTTCAGTCGATAAAAAAAATCCTATAGGATCATTAAGAGATCCCCCTAGTACTTCGGGGCATAAATTGGGCAACGCTTCAGGGGTAGTCAGGAGCCAGAAGTCAGTACTCAGGAAGAAGTCGGTAGACTTATACCAGGGTTTTCTTTTTCTACATTGCTCCTTCCTTTCTTAGGGCTATTATTCCCGGTGCGGTACGGGCGGTCCGCTGCCCCTTGATCAGGTGGTAAGATAGAAAAAGCCCTCCAACCCAGAGGGTTGGAGGGGCAGGAGTTCCTGAAAATCGTCACTGAATATATAGTGCAGTTAGATTGGGTTTATGCCCAGAGGGGTCAGACCCATCAGGAGGAGAGGGAAATTTGAAATTTCTGCTGGTCCCAGGTTTGGGGTCGATTAGGAAGATCAATATAGGGACGTTCCCGTTCACCGGTATAAACCTGGGTAGGTCTGAAGATACGATTTTCCCCTAGTTGCTCTTTCCAGTGGGCTAACCAACCGGCTACCCGGGCGATGGCGAAAACTGGGGTGAATAAATCGGTAGGAATACCCAGTTTGCGGTAGACCAAGCCGGAGTAAAAGTCAACATTGGGATAAATTCCCTTATGACCGAGCTTTTCTGATACCGCCTGCTCCATTTCCAGGGCAATGGCGTAGTAATGGTCTTGCCCGAACTTCTCAAACAGTTGTTCCGCCAGCTTTTGGAGAATCGTAGCCCGGGGATCCTTAACTTTATAGACCCGGTGGCCAAACCCCATGATTTTAGCCTTCTGCTCAATACAACGATCCACGAAGGGACGAACATTCTCAATGCTACCAATGGTTTGTAGCATATCAATTACTTCTTCGTTCGCTCCTCCGTGGAGGGGACCGGCCAGGGTTCCTACTGCTGATGCCACTACGGCATAGGGGTCGGTCAAGGTGGAAGCCGTCACCATTGCTGAAAAAGTCGAGGCATTAATGGTGTGTTCGGCGTGTAGAATCAGGCAGATATCGAAAATACGGGCAGCCAGAGGATCGGGCTGCCGTTCGTTCAGCATGTATAGGAAATTGGCCGCGTAGTCCAGATCGTCCCGAGGCTGCACTGGGTCATTTCCCTTCCGCATTAGTTGAAAGGCGGCTACCATGGTGGGGATTTTAGCCAGCAATCGCACCACAGCTTTTTGAATATAAATGGGATTATCCAGGGCGCGACGGGAGTAAAACAGTCCAAGGGCGGCGGCACAGGCCTGCAGAGCATCCATGGGATGGCCACTTTCTGGAAAGCACTTCATCATGTCACGGATGCGGTACTTCAACCGTCGATGGTAACGAATTTGATGTTCGAAGGCCTCTAACTCTGGCTGAGAGGGTAGGGTGCCCCAAATCAGCAGATAGGCGGTTTCAAGGAAACTGCTATGGTGAGCCAGTTCCTCAATACTGATACCGCGATACTCTAGGAGGCCGGCCTGGCCATCAACAAAACTGATGCTGGACTGAGTGGCCGGTATCCCTTCTAAGCCTGGTCTGTACTCACATAGGGTCATAGACAGATACTCATGGTTATTCAATTATCATTTCAAGGGACTGAGTAACCTTGCCGTTATCAACGCTACCAAATCTTTGGACAGAAAGTGATCAGGGCAATAATTACCCTAGGCCGAGACAATAGGGACTGCCATCGGTAAGATCCCTGTCTCCTGGAGGATGGCCTAGGAAATTCCGATGACATACTTTTTCCATTCCTGATGTACTCCACTGTGGATTTGGCGGGTGACCTCAAAGTAGAGGCTACTATGGGGCTTGCGGGGTTGACTAAACAGGGGCATACCGGCTTCCTTGGGGGTCCGGTTGCCTTTTTTAACATTACAGTGCACACAGGCGGTTACCATATTTTCCCAGCTATCGCCGCCGCCGCGAGAACGGGGAATAACATGATCGAGAGTAAGCCCATCACCGTTGTATCCGCAGTACTGGCAGGTATGATTATCGCGTTGCAATAGGTTGCGTCGGGTCAGGGGAATATCCTTATAGGGAAGACGGACGTAGTGCCGCAAGCGTATAACCGTAGGCAGGGGAAAGCCCGTATACAGAAGCTTGCCATTATGCTCCACCTGCTCGGCTTTACCCTTAATAATCAGTACAGCAGCCCTCCGCCAGCTCGTAATGTTGAGCGGTTCGTAGGAGGCATTGAGCACCAGAACCTTACTCATTAGCTTTCAGGTTAATTGCTATGACATGGGCAAGGGGAATGGTCAGTAGAATTACCGGGATTGGCCCGTATGTCTACCCAGGAAAACATCTCGACCGTGTTGAGAATATAAAAAACTCGTCGATACGCAGCGACATCTTTCCTGGTTTTTTTCCATCATCCCTTAGAAGCTACAGATAAGAGATACCTGTAAAGGCTTAGATACCGCCAAGTTAAGGACATTCCCTAAAATAGGTAGAATCTCATATGGATTTGACAATGTCTGTGCCGACACCAGGTATGGCTTCTCTTAGATTATCCCTGAACAGCCTCCTAGCTTGATGTTAGCACAGATGCCCAATGGGAGAGTTTGGTCACTAAACTGGACTAACCAGGACCCCTAGGGTTAGGATGGGTCGCTAGAAGGTGCTGGTGTTGACAGGAGCTAACTATGCTGAGTTGGGAACAGACTCCAAGTTTGCAACCAATGCGTTGCTGTCGAGCCTGGGTAGAAATTAATCATCTGGCCTTGCACCATAACCTGAAGCAGATCAAGAGTCTACTGGGTGGTCATACGGATTTGATGGCGGTGGTTAAGGCTGATGCCTACGGCCACGGAGCGGTGACCGTAGCCCAGGTAGCTCTACGGGCTGGGGCGACCTGGCTGGGGGTGGCCACCGTACCCGAGGGAATAGAACTGCGAGAGGCGGGTATTCAGGCTCAAATTTTAGTCATGGGGGCCGTCAATAGTCGGGAGGAAATGGAGGCGATCGCCCATTGGCGGTTACAACCTACTCTAGTGATGCCAAAGCAGGCCTTGGTATTTTCTGATGTGCTCTCGGGATTCGTGGCGGCTCGCCCTGCCAGCGTTCACCTAAAGTTAGATACGGGCATGAGTCGTTTAGGGTTTCCCTGCTCTGAGGCGGTAGAGTTTGTGCAGTTTGTTCGCCAACTACCTCACCTCCGCATTGCCAGTCTCTATTCCCATCTGGCTACTGCTGATAGTCCCGATCCCACCATTATGGAGCAACAGCAGCAGCGATTTGCTAAGGCCATTCGGCAGTTGCGGGCCAAACAACTAATGCCCCCCCGACTACATCTAGCTAATACCGCTGCCAGCCTCACCGATCCATCCTTGCACTACGATATGGTGCGCATTGGACTGGGTCTTTATGGCCTCTATCCTGCTCCCCATCTACGCTCCAGACTAGATTTACAACCGGTCATGCAGGTTAAGGCCCGTCTCACCCACCTGAAGGATGTACCGGCTGGTACCGGCGTTAGCTACGGTCATCAGTTTGTCGCCGATCGCCCCATGCGCCTAGGGGTAGTTGGAATTGGCTATGCCGATGGGGTGCCGCGATCCCTCTCTAACCGGGTGAAAGTTCTGGTTAACGGTCAACTAGCCCAACAGGTTGGGGCTATCACCATGGATCAACTCATGATTGATGTGACCCATATTCCTGGGCTCCAGGAGGGAGATGTGGTCACTCTGTTGGGCCAGGATGGTCAGCACCAGATTACCGCTGACGATTGGGCGGCTATGACCAACACGATTTCCTGGGAAATTCTCTGTGGATTCAAACACCGCTTACCCCGGGTTGCGATCGAGCAACAGATATGGTGGGCAAAATCAACCATCCACCCAACCTCCTAGAAACTGGTGGTTCAGTCAACTTCACGGTCCATAACACCGGACAAAGCTGTAATTAATTTCCTAGCGATTTTCAAAGATAAACCCTGTCCCGACGGAAGACTGTCGTCGAGGCAAGGTCAGTAGGCTGGTATTATAAGGGCTAGGGAGATCAGTGACTCGCAGAATTGGATCGGTACTGTTCTGCAAATACATTAATTCTTTAAAGGCAACCATACTGTTACGGGCGTCTGATTCTAGCTCTTGTTCTGGAAAGCCAAAGCCGAATATGCGAGTAATCTGGCGACCAAACGTACGATTACTAAGATAGTTACCAGAGTGGGTAGATATTAGGTTATCCACAGTCTGAGGAATAGTTGTGGGAGTAGCATTCTCAGCCTGAGCATTGGGTACGGTTAAGATTCCCACGCTCAAAACAGTCAAGACTAATCCAGAAATCTGGGTAAATTTAATGGCCATATCTAATCTCCTGATGTGATTCGGCATTGAACAGTATTATTAGCAAGTAGAAAAATGAATCGGATCAAACATAAGGCTATTATCTCGTTTATATCGTAAAAACTGGAAACTAGAACATTTTTATTTCCTATGGTTCACACAGCACAACAGTTAATAGGTTTGAATCCAGAGCAGATGCGATCGCGCTTACTCGATTTAATCTGTCAGGAAGCTTATCAGGAGGGAGATTTTGTCCTTACTTCAGGACAGCATAGCGCCTACTACATTAACGGTAAGCAGGTGACCCTCCATCCCCAGGGCTCTCTGATGCTTGGGCGGTTATTGCTAGAGTCCTTAGGGCCAGAAGTAATGGGGGTAGCGGGGCTAACCCTGGGAGCCGATCCCATGGTCACTGCAGTGAGTCTGATGGGTCTTTACGCTAACCGAGAGATCTTTCCTTTAATTATTCGTAAACAAGCTAAAGGCCACGGTACCAAGGCTTACATTGAGGGAATTACCCTACCTTCTGGCAGTCTTGTTGCGGTTTTAGAGGACGTAGTTACGACCGGCCAGTCTGCCCTACAAGCTGTAGAACGGCTACAGGAAGCTGGTTATCGCATCGACCAAATTCTTGCTCTGGTAGATCGTCAGCAGGGAGGCGCAGAGCTTTACAGGGAAAGAGGACTTTCCTTCAGGGCTCTCTTTACCCTTAGTGACATCCAATCTCACTATAGGCAAACTAAGAAGGCGGTTGAATAAAATCAAGCCATGGGCAAACTGGGTCGGCGATAAAGTCTAGGGATTCTTCAATCTCTAGGGCTATCTGGAACTATCAAAACACCCCGGGATATTTTGACCATGGGGAGAGCCTCACACAATAAATCGGGATTTTTGTCAACATATTAAATAACCTATGGGCATAATTCCTCCTCTCCAGGATCCAGATATTTTTACTCTTTCCAGAATTATTAACTTGTGAGAACTTCCCTTACAAGGGCTACGGTGATTCTGTACTTTGATACTTAACCTACCCTGGCTTGCTCTGGCTATTTCTGGTTGTTTCGTAACTCGAGGAAACCTGGCAGCAGGATTTAAAAAAGTGCGACTAAGGTATAGCGATCCCGATAGAGAGTCAGTCAAACATGGCCGTCCAGGCTTGACAGGTTTCGATCTTGGGGATCAGGGCTTATAGCCTGAAAACTTTACCCTAAGGCTTTTCTATGGACTCTATTTATGAGTGCCTATATTCTAGAAGCGCCTTTTCCGCTCTGTATTTTCGAGTAGTAGAGAGGAGAATCCCATGACCATAAGTCCCCCTAAGTCGGGACAAGAAGTGAAGGTAGTAGTGGATCGGGATCCGGTACCGACTTCGTTTGAGAAGTGGGG
>JBMOHM010000030.1:0-33915 GCA_049317845.1 Nodosilinea sp.
AATCTAGGCTCGAAACGCTATCTTTGGTACAAGAGTTCTAAAATGAGAATTGCTGAAAATCTGCCCTAGTCATTGGCCTGAGACTTTTATCCTGCTATGATAATAGACTCGTCTTTAGAGACGTTTACCTGTAATTATTGCTTTTCAGACTTTGCTGCAGTGGTTTTATGATTAAGCTCCGATTGAAGCGTTTTGGTAAAAAGCGAGAAGCCAGCTATCGGATTGTCGCCATGAATAGCGATGCCCGTCGCGATGGCCGTCCTCTAGAAGAGTTAGGGTTTTATAATCCCCGTACCGACGAAACTCGCCTTGAAATTCCGGCCATCCTCCAGCGTTTGCAGCAAGGTGCCCAGCCTACGAAAACTGTTCATCGAATTTTGGAGAAAGCTAACGTCTTTGAACAACTCAAGGCGGGCACCCCATCCTCGTAAGCTTGATTTAAAGTCCTTGTCCTGGTCATGAGCACCCCTGATTTCTCAAGACTGGTTACGTTTTTGGTAAAGCCCTTTCTAAGCTCTCCCCAGACTCTGCGGGTAGATTGCGAGACAAACCCAGCTCAGACCAGGGTTTGGATCAGAATTGCCTTTGACGGAGATGATCGGGGTAAGGTGTTTGGCCGGGGAGGGCGCAATATTCAAGCCATTCGTACTGTGATCAGAGCTACAGCTGCAATGTGGGGTTGGCTAGCCTATTTTGATGTGTACGGTGCATCGGATCAGGATGCCATCCCTGGCCAGGCTGCGCCCCGCCCTGCCCCTAAATCCTCTCCCCGATCCAAGCCCCAGCTCCGTCCTAAATCCTAATCTCGTATTTGATGCCTGCCCTGGTGCGGATTGAACTTTCTAGTATCGATAGCGCCATGGCGTTGTCGGGCTATCGAGATGAAAATCTGAAGCTCCTGGGACAGCAAACCGGTGCCACTCTGGTGTTGCGGGGTCAGGAATTAGTGATTTCGGGTACAGAGGCCAGCACCCAACTGGCTCAGCGTTTGGTGGAGGCTCTACAGCCCCTCTGGAGCCAGGGACAAAATATTACCAGCGCTGATGTGATTACGGCCCGCCAAGCCCTGGGTAGCGATCGCCTGGAGGAACTCCAGGCCATCCACCAAGATATCGTTGCTCGCACCCGTCGGGGTGAGGTGGTGCGCGCTAAAACCTTTCGGCAAAAGCAGTATCTTAAGGCGCTGAGAACTCAGGATTTAATTTTTTGCGCCGGTCCTGCCGGTACGGGCAAAACCTACCTGGCTACCCTGGTGGGGGTGCAGGCCCTCTTAAACAATGAATACGACCGCCTGATTCTCACCCGTCCAGCGGTAGAGGCGGGTGAGCGCCTGGGGTTTTTGCCGGGAGACCTGCAGCAGAAGGTGAATCCCTACCTACGTCCTCTCTATGACGCCCTGCATGAGCTGATAGATCCAGAAAAAGCCACCAGTCTCATGGAGCGAGGCATTATCGAAGTGGCTCCCCTGGCCTATATGCGAGGTCGTACCCTCAGTAATGCCTTTGTGATTTTGGATGAGGCCCAAAACACGACTGCCGCCCAAATGAAAATGGTGCTCACTCGCCTGGGGTTCCACTCCCGCATGGTGGTTACCGGTGATACCACCCAAACCGACCTGCCTAGTTATCAAAGTTCTGGGCTGGCGGTAGCCCAGCAAATTCTCGATCGGGTAGAAGGAATTGCCTTTTGTCGCCTGGGACAGGGCGACGTAGTGCGTCACCCCCTGGTACAGCGGATCGTGGCTGCTTACGAAAGCTACGAAAGTCAGAGCTACCCTCAAAAAAACAGGTCCTTACCCAAGCCGGGTAAATCCGACCTCTAATCAGGAGTCCTGAGTCGTGCAATTGTGGCCCCTAGACCCGATTCGGATTGTGCTGGTAGAACCAGCTGGACCCTTGAACCTGGGGGCAACGGCCCGAATCATGAAAAATATGGGACTGCATCGCTTGGTGTTGGTGAATCCCCGCTGCGATCCTCAGGATCCCCTGGCTCGTCAGATGGCGGTTCACGCTGGTGATGTACTGGCGGCAGCCAGGGTGGTTACCAGCCTGGTTGATGCCCTCGCTGACTGTCAGCGGGCGATCGCGACCACTGGCCGTTTACACCCCCAAAACCAGCCCTTAGAATCTCCAGAAACGGCTTTGCCCTGGTTACTTCCCCCCACTCCCCAACCAGACTGGGCCGGGGCCTTAATCTTTGGGCCTGAGGATCGAGGCCTGAGTAATGAGGAGCTGATCCATGCCCAGCGTTGGGTACGGATTCCGGCTAGCGATGCCTATCCTTCTCTGAACCTAGCCCAGGCCGTAGGGGTCTGTAGTTATCTGCTCCACCGTTTAGCCCTGGACACGACTGACAGCGGTGGTGGTGGGCAGGCGACTTACCACCAGGCTGACCTGAATCAATTTGAAGAATTTTATCAAGATTTAGAAGCCATTTTGCTCAGAATCGGTTATCTTTACCCCCATACCGCCTCTACTCGAATGGCAAAGCTGCGGCAGTTGCTAAATCGAGCTGGCCCCAATCAGAACGAATTGGCGATGCTGAGGGGGGTTTTGAGACAGATTAATTGGGTTTTAGAGACCCATCAGGATCCATCCTAGCCCATGGGCTCAGGTGATTTTTCCCTTCTCGGGATGATTCTGGCGATGATAACGACGTAGTAGCTGAGTAGTATTTCCATGGCACAGTTTGGTGATCCCAATCCGGCGTCCTCTTCTTCTCCCGAGGTTCCTGTCCCTAGAGATCACCCTGGTCATGGCCAATTCTCCACAGGTCGGTTGCCAGGGTTCAACCAATCCCAGCCCAATTCCCAGAGTAATTCGACAGACTATGCTGACCCTCAGTCCTCTGAGGCGGGTGGGCCATGGCGACCCTCTCTGGTTTACCGTCGCCGCAATCAATGGCGTCAGCATAAGTATATGAAACATGAGTATGGGCCCAGGTTGGAGGCTAATACGGTGGACCCATCTCCCCAGAAAAGGCTCGAGAAGGCTGACTCTAGGTTCTTGACAATGCCAGTATTACCGGTGCGATCTAAGCCGGTCTCTCGAGAACAACGGCCCATCCCCACCCGGCCTTTAACCGTTAATCCGCACCATCCTGCTAATCACAAGGGACCCTTACCCAAACCTGGCTCACCCCTGGGCAATGCTCAACGCCGTTCCTCTGCCCCGGTTACTGAGTTTTCACCGAAAACCATTGTTCCTGCCCCGACCTCCCGACCTGAGCTTCCAGGGTCTTCCCCCGAGGGTCGGGGACCGTCGCGATCGCGACGGGGACGGGCGGGCGGTCCAGCTCTCCCCAAGCCTTCCCTACCCCTACTCTATCTAATTCGGTTCATTATTCTGGGTGTGGGTGTAGCGGCGATCGCCGGTACCCTTCTAGCCGCCTTAAGCCCAGCCAGGCAGGCTAGTTCTACGGCCCAGCCAGCTCAGAGTACGGCGGCCCTGGAGTCACCCCCTGCGGGGATAATATCCAGAGAATCGGCTGTCCCCAGCCGGGTTGATGATCTGAAACTAACGGATGAGCTAATCCGCTTTAAAGCTCAGATCGAGCAATTGGTCACCCTTACCCCCGGTCTTACCCCCACCCTCTTTGCCCTGGATCTGGATTCTGGTCATTATGTTGACCTCAAGGGTAGTCAACCCATGGCCGCTGCCAGCACTATTAAGGTGCCCGTCCTAGTTGCTTTTTTACAGCAGGTAGATGGGGGCACCATGGGTCTCAACCAGACCCTGGTTTTGAAGGAAAACCAGGTGGCTAGTGGATCGGGCTCAATGGCGAACGATCCCGTTGGCACCCAGTATAGTGCCCTGGAAGTGGCTACCCGGATGATTATCAATAGCGATAATACGGCTACTAACATGCTCATCGATGCCCTGGGGGGACAGGAGGCTCTGAACCAGCGCTTCGCTGAGTGGGGGCTGGGCTCTACTGTGCTGCACAGCTCTTTACCCGATTTGGAAGGCACTAACACCACGAGCGCCCACGATCTGGCCCTGATCATGGCCCTGATTGACCAGGGAGGGCTGTTGTCACCCCGTTCCCGCGATCGCATGCTCAGTATTATGCAGCGTACCGCCAGTCGAAACCTGATTCCCAAGGGCATAGGGGCTGATAGCGGCTCGATTGTTGCCAATAAAACGGGGGATATCGCTACATCCCTGGGAGATGTGGCTTTGGTTGATACGGCCAACGGCAGGCGCTATGTGCTGGCCATTCTGGTTCAGCGTCCCGATAACGATGGTCGGGCCAGCGAACTCATACGTCGTGTAGCTGAGGCTACCCAGAAGGAACTCAACCAACCTATCGCTCCAGTTGGTCGCCCTAGCAACGATGCCAGTGCACCTGCACCTCCAACTACCGATACCGGATCGCCCTTCTCCTCTCCTGAACAGATCCCCCATACCTCTGGTCAGCAGTCAGTCCCATCTCAGATGCCTGAAGCTCCGGGTAATCCAGCCTCGGCGGGTGGTCAGGTACCCCCAGGCTGAGGCATAGCTGTAGCCACGGGCTAGAGCCGAGTCAGAAGGCCTACCTGAGGTATTTTTTACCGGTCCAGGCTGTGCTGAGGGTTCTGCCCACAGTTGCAACTGTAACTATCGTTGGGGAACGCCAATTCCAATACCCTCTACCTCCAAGGCTAGTCGTAATCGCCGACGAAATTCCCTGGCCACTCCGTGTTGCTTTAAGGGCTGGGTCCGAATCCAGATCAAAAGGGTGAGGCCAGCATGGGTTACCTCATTTACCCCCAGGTTTTCCACAGGATCGATAATTCCAGCCTGCCAGGTTGGGTCCTGCGCCATGGTTTGGGCAGTTTTTTTGACTACCGCCAGGGCTCGATCAACATCCGTGTCATAGGCTACGTCAATGGTGATTATTGCCCGTGACCAGTTCCGACTAAGGTTGGCCACCTGGGTAATCAGACTATTGGGTAGGGTGATCAAGCGGCCATCTTCACCGCGAATTTGGGTGATACGGAGATTTAGGTTTTCTACAATTCCAGAAGTTGTTCCAGTCGACACCAGATCGCCAATGGCGTACTGGTCTTCCAGAAGAATTAACACCCCGTTGACCAGATCCTTGACCAGACTTTGGGCGGCAAAGGAGAACGCCAGGGCGGCTATGGCTCCCAGGGCGAAGACCGATACTGGAGCTAGTTTTAAAGCCTGTAGTAGCAGTAATACAGCCAAAAGATAGATCACAACGGTTTTGAATCCCTTAGCCGCGCTGACAATGGTTGAGATCCGCATAGATCGATGTTCGATATTATTTCCCCTACCTAGATCGTTTTTTTCCCAGGCTTGGGCTACGCTATCAATCCCAATATTGGTCAGACGGTTTAATAGTCCAGTGGTAAACCAGGTCAACAGTAAAAGAACCGGAACCTTAAACAGATCAGAAGCGTAGCCACGGGTCTGGGGGAAAAGATGCATGGCGCTGGCTAGGCCCGCAATCCAAACAAAGGCAATACCCCAGAAGATTAACCAGCGAAAAAAAGCCACCAGTTGTAGGCGCTGGATGGTAGAAATTTGATATCGGGACAATGGGGCCAATCCAAGGGTGGCAGACTCGTCAGAGTCATTAGATCTAATGCTTTCCAGTTCCTGCTTATGTTCTAGCGTCTGCTTTCGCCAACCTAAGATCTGCCAGCTACCGGCCAGAACCAGGGTCAGACATAGACTGGCTAATATAGTCAGTAAAGCTCCCTTGAACTGAGCCTTGAGGGCCTGGGGTTGGCGGCTTTCTAGGGCTTGTGGGAGCGCCACCTGCAGTTTGTTCCGCCATTGCTCAGCCAGGAGGATCTCTGACAGCCCGTGGTACTGGGCATCGTTATCGGTAACGGTTAGTAAGACCCTGGGCTCTGAAAACTTGCCAATGCGGGCAAATAACACGGGTAAGTTGTTCATCTGATCAATTGTTACCTGAATCAGTTCTGAGCCAGGCGTCCTTTCCCCTTCCCCATCGGGGGTAGATTCAGGGTAGTTAAGAGCCTGGGCAACAACCTGACTGAGATTAATTTCAACTTGTTTAGCCCGCAGTTCAACAGGCACCTGCTGACCGGGTTGATTCCGATTGAAAACAACTGGAGAGGCAATCTCAAATAGGTTTCTACCATCTAGGGTAACGGTCGTAACCTCCAGGACTCCAATCCGTTGGACCCTCATGGGAGGATCGTGACCTGAGTTGTCCAGGGGATTGGGTAGTTGGGCCTGAACCGGTATGGATAGACCCGATAGGCCAACCATCAGGGTGAGGATAAAACCGGTAATCAATCGGTAGCCTGACCAGCGATAATGGCGAACTCCCATGAACGTTGCTTCACCTCTAAGGCTTATAGGATCTATCAGGTGCCTATCCTTTGGCTCTGATAGACCTGGATAGAGCATAGATCAAGAATACTTTCCGAGGGGATTGGCAAAGGGTTGGGGAAAAATTCCGCCATGGTGACTGCTATCTGGTACGGCGGTCTGTAGGGTACGGTTTCCAGGCTGTCACCAGTCTCAACCTTCCCTAAAATTCTCGGATCTAAGGAGATAGGGTAAGGAGCCAATCTTGGCTGGGGCTGGCTTGCCCTACAAAAAACGGTCTAACAACTTGCTAGACCGCTGTATGGGTTTCTCTTTTTAGGGAGTGTCTAACCCAATTGGGTTGACGCTTTCAGTATCGCCTGATTGATGCTGTCTGATGGTCCGCCATTTAGCTGAAAAAAGAGGAACTTTACCGGATAGTTATAGTAACGTGAAGAATTTTTGGGACTGGCTTGATCAAGCCCTGCAAAGAAAAAGCTTCCAACCTTGATGAGCAAAGGGTTAAGATACCCATTGCCAGGGTTGGAAGCGGAAGTCCCGTTGAGTATAGCTTGCCCAAATGACCCGATCGGACTATAAACCATCTAGGCAATTCGGTCATATGGCTGGATTTGCCTGGTCCCAGGTTTCTAACCCATCCTATTCAAAAAAATAGTTTATAAGAATAGACATCTTGCAAACAACGATGTACCATTAGAAGTTGCCGCTGAAAAAGGATACTGCGGGGTTAAATGCTCCTCAAGTCCTGGCAATGGCTATACAGTTCTGAAGATGGCAGGTTAGGTTGTACCGGTCTTCAGTAACCGTAGGAAGCCAGTTTCTTTTGAATAGTGATCGGTTGCAGGGATGGATTTCTGACCTGGGATTCCCTCCCTTCTTTTTGTGACATTCAAGAGTTGATGCGGTTTTAGTTTCTCGGGCTGTTTAAGGCCCAAGAAGCGATTGTTAATAGTGTGATCCTAGGGAGACAAAGCTGTGGCACTCGGTATCCTCGGCAAAAAGCTGGGTATGACCCAAATCTTCGACGAAGCAGGTAGGGCTATTCCCGTTACCGTTATTCAGGCTGGCCCCTGCGTGGTCACCCAGGTGAAGACCCTCGATACGGATGGTTATGCGGCTATTCAGGTAGGGTTCGAAGAGACTAAGGAAAAGGCTCTGAATCGACCCAAGTTAGGCCATCTGGCTAGATCGGGTAGTGCTCCATTGCGTCATTTGAAGGAGTATCGGGTTGAGACCGCCGCGGATTATGAGTTGGGGCAGTTGATTACAGCTGATACCTTTACGGTGGGTCAACTGGTCGATGTCAGGGGTAAAAGCATTGGTCGGGGCTTTGCCGGTTACCAAAGGCGCCATAACTTTCGCCGCGGTCCTATGGCCCACGGTTCTAAGAATCATCGCCTGCCGGGTTCCACCGGAGCCGGTACTACGCCGGGTCGGGTCTATCCGGGTAAGCGGATGGCGGGACGGCTGGGAAATAGTCAGGTGGCTATTCGTAAGCTAGAGGTGATCAGGGTGGATGGCGATCGCAATCTGCTGCTGATTAAGGGAGCCATCCCTGGAAAGCCAGGCGGGCTGGTGAGTGTAACCCCAGCTCAGTGGGTTAAATCCTAGCCCCCTGATGGTTGAGATGGGCTTTGAGCAGGACTTGCAGAGTTTTAGAGATAGGTCAAGATCATGGTAAAGTGCGCCATTAAAAACTGGGATGGCAATGAGGCTGGCAGCGCCACCTTAGACCTTCGGGTCGCCGATGAATCTACAGCAGACCATATTGTCCATCGTGCCCTGGTTCGCCAAATGGCTAATGCTCGTCAGGGTACGGTTTCCACCAAGACCCGAGCAGAGGTACGGGGGGGTGGACGCAAACCCTGGCGTCAAAAGGGTACCGGTAGAGCCCGGGCCGGTTCTAATCGATCGCCTCTGTGGCGGGGTGGTGGTGTCATCTTTGGTCCCAAACCCCGTGACTACAGCCTTAAGATGAATCGCAAGGAGCGCCGTTTGGCCCTGCGTACCGCTTTGCAGAGCCGAGTGGACGATTTAATCGTAGTTGAGTCCTTCGCCGACAAGTTTGATCGCCCCAAAACCAAGGATTTGATCGAGGCCCTTGGCCGGTGGGGAGTAGACTCCCAGAGTAAGGTATTGCTGGTGATCGCCGAAAAGCAAGAGGTTATCTATCTCTCGGCCCGCAATGTTGAAAACGTCAAGTTAATTACGGCTAATGGTTTGAACGTCTACGATTTATTGGCGGCTGACCAGTTGGTAATTACCTCGACCGCCCTTGAGACTATTCAGGAGGTTTATTGTGACTAAGGCCGTTATTCCAACCCTGGCGGATTTGATTCGCCGCCCCCTCTTGACAGAAAAAGCCACCCTGCTGCTGGAAAATAACCAGTACGTTTTCGAGGTGGTGCCCGATGCTAACAAATTGCAAATCAAAGCAGCGATCGAAGAGCTGTTTGATGTCAGAGTAGTTGCGGTCAATACCTTTAATCCGCCTACAAAAAAACGTCGTATGGGGCGCTTTGTCGGTCATCGGGCTCACTATAAGCGAGCTGTGGTTACCCTGGCCGCGGGAAATTCCATTCCCCTCTTCCCCGATCTTTAGCGATCTTGCCGAATCTATCGTTCCTTTGCCTCTCGTTGTTTAACCCAGTAGCCAGTCAGTATTGCCATGGGCATCCGTTCCTACCGACCCTATACTCCCGGTACTCGCGAGCGAACCGTCTCTGAGTTCGCTGAAATTACCTGTAGCGAGCCTGAAAAGTCCCTAGTTCATTCTAAGCATCGTCCCAAGGGGCGTAATAATCGCGGGGTAATTACCTGTCGCCATCGCGGTGGTGGTCACAAGCGTCTCTACCGGGTGATTGATTTTCGTCGTGATAAGGTTGGCGTAGCCGCCCGGGTTGCCACCATAGAATACGACCCCAACCGTAATGCTCGAATCTCCTTACTTCATTACGAGGATGGAGAAAAGCGCTATATTCTTTGTCCCGCTGGTTTAACTGTCGGTACCACCGTGATTTCTGGGCCCGATTCTCCCTTAGAGGTGGGTAACGCGTTGCCCCTCTATAAAATTCCTTTGGGTACCACAGTTCACAATATTGAAATGTTGCCTGGTAAGGGTGGCCAGATGGTCCGCTCCGCTGGATCGGGGGCCCAGGTGGTGGCAAAGGAGGGGGATTACGTCACCCTTAAGTTACCTTCTACGGAAGTTCGTATGGTGCGGCGGGAGTGCTACGCCACCATTGGACAGGTCGGTAATGCCGATATTCGTAATGTTAGCCTGGGTAAAGCTGGACGTAAGCGCTGGCTGGGACGTCGCCCAGAGGTTCGGGGTAGTGTAATGAACCCGGTGGATCACCCCCACGGTGGTGGGGAGGGTCGGGCTCCCATTGGTCGGTCTGGGCCTGTGACTCCCTGGGGTAAACCAGCTTTGGGCTACAAAACCCGAAGCAAGAAAAAGGATAGCGATAAGTATGTCGTGCGTCGCCGTCGTCGGGTATCGAAACGGGGTCGGGGCGGTCGTAATGCTTAGGATTCTGGCGTTGATAGAAGTTTTCTGCCCGGTTATGGGGGATAGGTTGTTATGTCACGTTCACTAAAAAAAGGGCCCTTTGTGGCCGATCATCTATTGACAAAAATTGAGGCTCTCAATACTCGAGGCGATAAGCAGGTGATCAAAACCTGGTCGCGAGCCTCAACTATTTTGCCCCAAATGATTGGTCATACCATCGCAGTACATAATGGCCGACAGCATGTACCGGTTTACGTGACAGAGCAAATGGTAGGGCATAAGCTGGGGGAGTTTGCCCCGACCCGTACCTTCCGGGGCCACGCTAAAAGTGATAAGAAAGCCCGTCGTTAGGGAGAGGACTGGAGAGAGATGGCTGTAAGTACCGTAAATCAGGTCAAGGCAGTGGCCCGCAATATCCGTATGTCACCCCGTAAGGTGCGACGTGTACTCGATCAAATTCGGGGAAAAAGCTATCGTGATGCCCTGATCATTCTGGAATTTATGCCCTACAAGGCCTGTGAGCCTGTTATTAAGGTGTTACGTTCCGCTGTGGCCAATGCTGAGCATAATAATGGCCTTGATCCCCTAGGGCTGATTGTCAGTGAAGCCTATGCAGACGGTGGAGCTGCTTTGAAGCGGTTTCGGCCTAGGGCCCAGGGTCGGGCCTATCAGATTCGTAAGCCAACCTGCCATATCACCATCGCTGTGGCTCCAGAGGAAGATTAGCCCAGGTCTTGATTTCGTTGAGTAGTGCCGTCGTTAATTATCTAGCATTTTCTAGAGGGTTTGTTTGTGGGACATAAAATTCATCCAACTGGGTTTCGCCTTGGGGTAGTGCAGGAGCATCGCTCTCTTTGGTTCGCTGAGGGTATGCGCTATCCCGAACTACTACAGGAAGACCACTGTATTCGTGAGTACGTTCGTAAAACCCTTAATAATGCTGGCATTGCCGATATACGCATTCAGCGTAAGGTTGACCAGATTGATCTAGAGGTTCGTACCGCTCGTCCCGGTGTGGTTGTCGGTCGGGGTGGTGCCGGTATTGAATCCCTCCGTAGCGGTTTACAAAAGGCCTTGAAGGATCCCAACCGGCAGATTCGGGTGAATGTGGTAGAAGTTAACCGGGTGGATGCCGAGGCTGCTCTGGTGGCCGAGTATATCATTCAGCAGTTAGAACGTCGGGTCTCTTTTCGTCGGGTTGTACGCCAAGCGATTCAACGGGCCCAACGAGCTGGTATTGAGGGCATTAAAATTCAGGTTAGCGGCCGTCTCAACGGGGCTGAAATTGCTCGCACAGAGTGGACCCGGGAGGGGCGAGTACCTCTCCATACTCTGCGGGCTGACGTAGACTATGCCTACACGACGGCTCAAACAACCTACGGTATTTTGGGCGTTAAGGTGTGGATCTTCAAGGGTGAAATTATTCCTGGACAGGAGGAACCATCGGTTGCTCCTAGTGCCCAACCGCGTCGTCGCCAACCACGTCGTCGCCAGCAGTTTGAAGATCGTTCTAACGAAGCTTAATTTTTCTCGATTCCTTTTGACCTCTGAGTTCACGAGTGCCGATCCATGCTTAGTCCAAAACGAACTAAATTTCGCAAGCAGCATCGCGGGCGCATGCGCGGGATGGCCCAGCGGGGCAGTGATATCAGCTTTGGCGATTTTGCCCTGCAGGCGATTGAACCTTGCTGGTTAACGTCGCGCCAGATTGAGGCGGCCCGTCGAGCCATGACCCGGTATATTCGTCGGGGCGGCAAGATTTGGATTCGGGTATTTCCCGATAAGCCAGTCACCATGCGTCCGGCAGAAACCCGGATGGGTTCTGGTAAGGGAAATCCCGAGTTTTGGGTGGCGGTGATCAAGCCTGGCCGGATTGTTTTTGAAATTGCTGGGGTGCCCGAAGCAACGGCTCGGGAAGCCATGCGTTTAGCTTCCTTTAAGCTACCCTTTAAGACCAAGTTTATTCTCAAAGACAGTAAGGAGGAGGTCTAGGGTCATGGCACTGTCTAAGATTGAAGCAGCACGTAACCTCAGTGATGAGGAGTTGATTGAGGCCATTGTTGAGGTTAAGCAGGAGTTATTTCAACTACGGTTCAAACAGGCTACTCGACAGTTGAGTAAGGAAGTTCATCAGTTTAAACATGCCCGACATCGTCTAGCCCAACTGATGACAGTGCAGCGGGAGCGACAACTGGTTCCCCCGCCCCCCACTCAGGTTGCGGCAGAACTAGAGTCTACATCAGCATAGTAGGGGAGAGAGATAATTGAGATGGCGGTTAAAGAACGAGTGGGGTTAGTGGTGAGCAACAAAATGGATAAAACCGTTGTCGTTGCCGTTGAAAGTCGTACCTCCCACCCCAAGTACGGCAAGATTGTGGTGCGTACCAAGCGTTATAAGGCTCACGATGAGGAAAATGCCTGTCAGGAGGGAGATCGCGTGCGTATCTTAGAAACCCGTCCCCTGAGTCGAACCAAGCGCTGGGTCGTGGCAGACATTGTTAATCGGGTGGCGGAAGCCTAGGCAGGAAAGTCATGATTCAACAGGAAACCTATTTAAATGTGGCCGATAACAGTGGTGCCCGAAAGCTCATGTGTATTCGGGTTTTGGGGGGTAACCGTCGCTACGCTGGTGTGGGTGATGTGATCATTGCTGTGGTCAAAGATGCCATACCTAACATGGCGGTGAAAAAGTCTGACGTGGTTAGGGCGGTCATCGTCCGCACTAAAAAAGGCCTGCGTCGATCCAGCGGGATGAGTATTCGTTTTGATGATAACGCCGCTGTGATTATCAATAATGATGGTAATCCCCGCGGTACCCGGGTGTTTGGTCCGGTAGCCCGGGAGCTACGTGATAAGAACTTTACCAAGATTGTCTCTCTGGCACCGGAGGTACTTTAATGGCAGCAGCTACCGTTAAGCGACCCAGTCGCTACAAAATGCATGTCCGCAAGGGAGATACCGTGCAGGTGATCGCTGGTCGAGATCGCGGCAAAGTGGGAGAAATCCTATCGGTCAATCCTAAGAAGAGTCAGGTAGTGGTCAAGGGAGTTAACATCCGGACCAAGCACGTCAAACCTAAACAGGAAGGCGAGTCGGGTCAGATTGTTACCCAGGAAGCGGCCATTCATAGCTCTAACGTCATGCTCTATTCAGAGAAGGAAAAAGTGGCTAGCCGCATTTGTTACACCTTTACTGAAGATGGCCGTAAGGTGCGCATGCTTAAGAAAACTGGCGAGATTATTGATTAGTTTCATTCCATCTCAGTCCTCTGCTCCATTCCCCTATTCCTGACCAAGCCCAGGAAATTAAGAACAACCATGACAGATCAATTAAAGACCCTCTACAAAGAAACCGTTGTACCCAAACTGATCGATCAGTTTAAGTACACCAACATCCACCAGGTTCCTAAGGTGGTAAAGGTCACGGTTAACCGGGGACTGGGGGAAGCGTCTCAAAACGCTAAAGCCCTGGAGTCCTCTCTGAACGAGTTAGCCCTGGTAACCGGACAACGTCCCGTGGTGACTCGAGCTAAGAAGGCGATCGCCGGTTTCAAAATCCGTCAGGGTATGCCTGTCGGCGTGATGGTAACCCTTCGCTCTGATCGCATGTATGCCTTTTTGAACCGTCTGATTAACCTGGCCCTGCCCCGAATTCGTGACTTTCGGGGAATTAGCCCCAAGAGCTTTGACGGTCGGGGCAACTACACCCTGGGCTTGCGAGAACAGTTGATTTTTCCTGAAATTGACTACGACGGCATTGATCAGATCCGTGGTATGGACATCACCATTGTGACTACGGCCAATACCGATGAAGAAGGGCGAGCGCTACTCAAGGCATTGGGTATGCCATTCCGTGACAATTAACACAGGTTTATACGCGTAACTAGGACTATGGCTGCTAACGACACAATTTCGGATATGCTGACTCGCATTCGGAATGCGAACCTGGCGCGGCACCAAACTGTCAGTATTCCTTCTACTCGAATGACCCGCAGTATTGCCCAGGTTTTGAAGGAAGAGGGGTTTATTACCGACTTTTCTGAGGATGCAGAAACGGGTCGGCCCCACCTGCTGATCGCCTTGAAGTACAAGGGTAAAACCCGTCAACCCATTATTAGAAATCTGACACGTGTTAGCAAGCCCGGGTTACGGGTTTATTCCAACCGTAAAGAACTCCCCCGGGTCCTGGGGGGAATTGGCATTGCCATCATTTCTACCTCTAGCGGCATCATGACCGATCGGGATGCTCGACGGCAGGGAGTAGGGGGTGAAGTGCTCTGCTACGTCTGGTAGGGTCACAGGGTTTAGGGATGGGGCGTTATCAACTGATAAGGGTTTAGGAGTATTGCATCATGTCACGTATTGGCAAACGGCCAATTCCAATCCCGGCCAAAGTGGTGGTTACCATCGCTGGTCAGGAAGTTCAGGTGAAGGGGCCAAAGGGCGAGTTGGTTCGTACCCTCCCTACGGGGGTAACGATAGTGCAGGAAGGGGATAGGGTTTTAGTTAACCGTCGAGATGACTCTCGTCTTGCCAGGGAGCGTCATGGTCTTTGCCGTACCCTGGTGGCTAATATGGTGGAGGGAGTCTCCAATGGTTACCAGAAGCGCCTGGAAATTCAGGGAATTGGTTACCGGGCCCAGGTGCAGGGCCGCAATCTGAACATGAGTTTGGGTTATAGCCACCCCGTCATATTTGAGCCGCCAGCGGGAATTGAGTTTGCCGTTGAGAACAACACCAATGTGATTGTTAGCGGCATTGATAAGGAATTGGTGGGCAATACTGCTGCTAGTATTCGGGCCAGTCGACCGCCGGAACCCTACAAGGGCAAAGGGGTACGCTATGCCGGTGAGCAGGTCAGACGTAAGGCCGGGAAGTCAGGGAAGAAATAAGCCATGAAAGCAAGTCGCAAGGAACTCACTCGTCGTCGCCACGCCCGCATTCGTCGGCGGGTTTTTGGCACTCCAGATCGGCCTCGTTTAGCCGTATTTCGTTCTAATCAGCATATCTATGCCCAGATTATTGACGATACGGCCCACCATACCCTGGTTGCTGCTTCCAGCCTTGAGAGCGATGCCGATATTCAGGCGCAATCCACCGCAACTCAGGAAGCCGCTACCATCGTTGGTAAACTGGTGGCCCAGCGGGCTCTAGATGCAGGCATCACCAAGGTGGTCTTTGACCGGGGTGGCAAACTTTACCATGGTCGAGTTGCGGCCCTGGCGGAGGCGGCTCGAGAAGCTGGCTTAGAGCTTTAGATCAAATTGTTCATATTTTGGCTATTGATCGGATTAGGTAGCACCTGATTGAAGTTGATGTAGACCCACTGAGAAAACCATGGCAAACCGTCGCAAAGAAGCACGCACAAAGGAAAAGAAGACTGACTGGCAGGAGCGCGTCGTTCAAATTCGCCGGGTCACCAAAGTGGTGAAGGGCGGTAAAAAGTTGAGCTTTCGGGCCATCGTCGTGATCGGTAACGAAAAAGGTCAAGTTGGTGTTGGCGTTGGCAAGGCTAGCGATGTTATCGGTGCAGTTAAAAAGGGTGTGGCTGACGGCAAAAAACATCTGGTGGATGTGCCTCTCACCCGTTCAGATTCTATTCCCCATCCCTCTACAGGTCTAGGCGGGGGCTCTAAAGTGTTTATGCGTCCTGCTGCCCCTGGAACAGGGGTAATTGCTGGCGGTGCAGTTCGAACGGTTTTAGAACTGGCTGGGGTCCGTAATGTGCTGGCCAAGCAATTGGGGTCTAACAATCCTCTCAACAACGCCCGTGCTGCCGCCTCTGCCCTAGCTGCCCTGCGCACTCTGGCGGATGTGGCGGAAGAGCGAGATATTTCCATCGACAAGCTTTACAGTTAATCACTCCTTTACTTTCCTTGGATTATGAGACTCAACGACCTACAACCTCAATCCGGTTCCAAGCACCGTCGCCGCCGAGTCGGCCGGGGTATTTCCGCTGGTCAGGGCGCTAGTTGCGGCTTTGGTATGCGTGGCCAGAAATCTCGCTCTGGCCGTGGCACCCGTCCTGGTTTTGAGGGAGGTCAATTACCCCTCTATCGCCGGGTTCCTAAGTTGAAGCATTTTCCCCTGGTGAATCAGAAGGTTTACACTATTATTAATCTGAAGAACCTGGCGGAATTGCCAGCAGGTACTGAGGTTTCCCTAGAATCTTTGTTAGAAAATGGGATTCTCACGGCCAGCAAAGGTCCCCTTAAGGTCCTCGGAAATGGAGAAATTACGGTGGCTTTGAAGGTTACCGCCGCGGCCTTTACCCAGTCGGCCAGGGCTAAAATCGAAGCAGCCGGAGGCACCTGTGAGGTTGCCGATTAGCCAGATGCTACGGTCCTCCTTTAGACTATAGCTAGGTGCTCAGCGTCGGGTAATCGGCGAAAGTAAGGTTCGAGGAAATATCCCATGGTTGTAAATCGGGGCAAGACTCCAAGTGCTCAGGAAACTTTTATGCAGATGGCTCAGGCGGCTGGCTTGAGAAGTCGTCTGCTGGTAACCCTGGGGTTGTTAATATTGGTCAGGCTGGGAATCTTTATTCCAATTCCAGGCATTAATCGGGTTGCCTTCTCCGAGTCCATTAAGAGCGGGGGTGGAGTCTTAGGATTTCTAGATATTTTTGCGGGTGGTGGTTTGTCAGCTCTGGGCATCTTTGCCCTGGGCATTTTACCCTTCATTAATGCCTCTATCATTCTGCAGCTGTTGACGGCGGCAATTCCTTCCCTGGAAGATTTGCAGAAAAACGAGGGAGAGGCGGGGCGACGTAAAATATCTCAGATCACCCGCTATGTTGCTTTGGGGTGGGCTATCCTGCAGGGTACCCTGCTGTCATCCTTTATTCTGGCTCCCTTTGCTGAAAACCCTGGGCCTCTTTTCGTAGTACAGGTAACCGTTGCCCTTACGGCTGGTTCCATGTTTGTGATGTGGGTCAGTGAACTAATCACTGAACGAGGGATTGGCAATGGAGCATCCTTACTGATTTTTCTCAATATTGTCTCTTCCCTGCCCCGCTCCCTGGGTCAGACGGTGGAATTAGCCCAGAGCGGCGATCGCGGTATCGTTGGCGGTATTGTCATTTTAATGCTGGTCTTCCTGGTGATGATCGTGGGCATCGTCTTTGTCCAGGAAGGGACTCGCCGAATCCCCATTATTTCTGCCCGTCGTCAGGTGGGACGGAAGCTCTATCTTGAGCAAAGTAATTATTTACCACTGCGATTGAATCAGGGGGGCGTCATGCCGATTATCTTTGCCTCTGCCGTTTTGGTTCTACCCCTTTCCCTCAGTTCCTATATTTCAAATCCCACCTTAAGCCAGGCTGTTGGTAAATACCTGAGTCCTACCTCCCTAATCTATATCGGCACCGAGTTGTTGTTGATTTTGTTCTTCAGCTATTTTTATTCCTCTCTGGTGATTAATCCGGACGATCTATCCCGTAACCTGAAAAAAATGGGAGCCAGCATCCCTGGTATACGACCAGGTAAGGCGACTACTGAGTATATCAGCCGTATTCTTAGCCGTTTAACCTTTCTTGGGGCAATTTTCCTAGGCTTGGTAGCGGTTGTTCCCAGTGCCGTAGAAAACCTTACCCGGGTGCCAACTTTCCGGGGTCTTGGGGCTACCTCCCTTTTGATTCTCGTAGGTGTGGCCATCGATACCGCCAAACAAATTCAGACCTACGTGATTTCCCAGCGCTATGAAGGGATGGTGAAGCAACAGTGACTCGGTTGATTTTTCTTGGCCCGCCAGGGGCGGGCAAGGGTACTCAGGCTAAAATGCTGTCTGATGATTGCGCCGTACCCCATATTTCTACCGGAGATATTCTTCGATCAGCGGTGACTGCAGGTAGTGACCTGGGTAAACAGGCGGAAGGGTATATGAATGCTGGAGAATTAGTTCCCGATGAACTTATTCTCGGTTTGATTCGGGAGCGCTTAGATCAAGCCGACGCTCAGGTCGGTTGGATCTTAGACGGGTTTCCCCGAAATGTCCCCCAGGCTGAGTTTCTCACCCATTTATTGGATCGGATTTCCCAACCAGCGGATTTTGTGATTAACCTGGATGTAGAGGACGAAATTATCGTGGCTCGCCTCCTGAATCGGGGCCGCCAGGATGACGAGGAGAAGGTCATTCGTAACCGTCTGGAGGTTTATCGTCAGCAAACCGAGCCCTTGATTGAGTTTTATAGAACCCGCCAGCAACTTATTTCTGTAGATGGTAATCAAACCATGGAGGCGGTCCATGGAAATCTACAACAGGTGATTATTGGGTAGACAATGATGAATTTTAGGGAGGATTAGTTTGTCGAAACAAGACCTGATTGAAATGGAAGGCACGGTAACCGAAACCTTGCCTAATGCTATGTTTCGGGTTGATTTAGATAATGGTTTTAATGTTCTGGCCCATATTTCCGGGAAAATTCGTCGTAATTACATCAAGATCTTGCCGGGCGATCGGGTCAAGGTAGAATTAACTCCCTACGATCTGACGAAGGGGCGCATCACCTATCGCCTGCGGAAGAAATAACCACCACAGCCGCCTATCTGAAGCCTACCCATGACCCCTTCCCCCCGCCAGTATCACATCACTACCTTCGGCTGCCAGATGAATAAGGCCGACTCGGAGCGTATGGCGGGTGTCCTCGATAATATGGGGCTGGTCTGGACCGACGATCCCTATCAGGCCGATGTCGTTCTTTACAATACCTGTACCATTCGTGATAATGCCGAGCAAAAGGTTTACTCCTATCTGGGTCGGCAGGCCAAGCGTAAGCAGGAAAGGCCCGGTTTAACCCTGGTCGTGGCTGGCTGTGTGGCCCAGCAGGAGGGTGAAGCTTTGCTCCGGCGGGTACCGGAGTTAGACCTAGTAATGGGGCCCCAGCACGCCAATCGTCTGGAAGATCTGTTGGAACAGGTGTTGGCGGGCAACCAAGTGGTGGCTACCGATGCCGTCGATATGATGGAAGACATCACCAAGCCCCGTCGGGACAGTCAGGTAACCGCCTGGGTGAATGTGATTTACGGCTGCAACGAGCGCTGTACCTACTGTGTTGTCCCTAGTGTCCGGGGGGTGGAGCAATCTCGTACCCCAGAGGCAATCCGTGCTGAGATCGAAGAACTAGGTCGCCAAGGGTTTAAGGAAGTTACCCTATTGGGGCAAAACATTGATGCCTACGGTCGCGACCTGCCCGGTAGTACCGTTGAGGGACGGCACCAGCATACCTTTACCGATTTGCTCTACTACATTCATGATGTCTCGGGTATTGAACGGTTTCGCTTTGCCACCAGCCATCCTCGTTACTTTACTGAGCGTTTGATTCGCGCCTGTGCCGAATTGCCCAAGGTGTGTGAGCACTTTCACATTCCGTTTCAGTCCGGAGATAATCAAGTGCTGAAGGCAATGGCGCGGGGCTATACCCACGAAAAATATCGCCGCATTATTCAGACTATTCGGTCCTACATGCCCGATGCCGCCATTAGCGCCGATGCTATTGTGGGTTTTCCAGGGGAAACCGAGGAGCAGTTTCAGAGCACCCTTGCTCTGGTTAACGATATTGCCTTTGATCAACTGAATACAGCGGCCTATTCGCCTCGCCCTGGTACCCCCGCCGCCCAGTGGGATAGCCAGATTGCTGAGGAGGTCAAGGCCGATCGCCTGCAGCGGCTGAATCATCTGGTGGCCAGTAAGGCTAGCGAGCGCTCCCAACGTTACCAGGGGCGGGTTGAGGAGGTGCTGGTGGAAGCGGCCAATCCCAAGGATCCGACCCAGGTGATGGGGCGTACCCGCTCTAACCGACTCACCTTTCTTTCGGGGGATCTGGCTGACCTGAAGGGGCAAACTGTAGCCGTGACCATTACGGAGGTACGCCCCTTTAGCCTGACCGGTAAACGGCTGACCCCTAAGGCCTAGATTGTCCAGCCTATAGCTGGGTCCAGAACCCTGGGGTCAGAACAGAACGGATGGGTTAATTTGACGCCTCGTAACCCGGGACTAGCCCCTTAGCTACGAGACATCAAAAAGTCGAGTCTGGGTAGGCCTTCTGGCTCGCAGCTAGGGCTTAGCTACCTGGCCCTTACTAGAAGGCGTAACCCAGGCCAATTGATCCATTTACCTGGCTATCCCCAAACAGGGACCAGTGTACTGCACCATTGGCCACCACCTTGTCGGTGATACGGTAGTCTACTCCCCCCGTCAGGAGGGGTCCCACAGATCCCGCTCCCTTGGTCGATACCGATACGCCGGCTCCCACAAAGGGCACCAGGCGACCGTCGCTGGAGGCCCCACCCATGTCGTAGGTAATCGGTGCCAGTACCAGGGTTTGCCCTGTGCTGCTGGAATTAAAGGCGGTGATCACTCCAGGGCGGAGGGAAAGGTGATCACCGAGGGTAATCTTGCTGTTAATGGATAGCCCCAGATCGTTGCTGCCCAACTTACCCAGGCCGACCCCCAGACCGACGTAATTGTAGTCGGTGGTTTTGTCCTCAGCTCGGGCAGCCAGGGGTAGGCTGACCAGGGTAGCGGTGGTTAAACCCAACGCGATCGCGGCGATAAAATGACTTTTCATGATGATCCTCCCAGTGCAGGATGGTTTAGCTAGATTGAGTAGGATTGGGCCTGAGTACCTGTGACTGGCCCGAACCCTATAGTCCTGTTGTATCGAGGGGGGAGGGAGACGAAGGTGGGAGCCAGGACACTTTCTGTAGTGGATGATACCGAGGCACAGGATTGGCTAAGCCATTCACTTCGGTTTGCCCTGATTTTTCTAGCCTGGTAGGGGGACCTACTGGTGTCTGAGATCGGGGAGACAAGCCTCTTACCTGGCTGGCCATGGGCCAGTTGCCCTGGTGACCCATGGCCAGCAGGTAGGCCCCGGCAGACGGGCCAATCTCGGGGAAGCTCTTGCTGGGGTGAAAATCTTAAGACTGTTCACCTAAATGTAGAGTCGGCCAGTGAAATATTCCTCTAAAATCTACTAGATATAGATCAATTCCTGCCCCGGGAGTATCGGCCAGATGACTCTGGCACTAAAGAACTGACTATAGTAATCTTGCACTAAAGATTGGTTGCCCTATGTCCTTTGTTGGCCTTCACATTCATAGCAACTATAGCCTTCTGGATGGGGCCAGCCAGTTACCTCAGCTGGTAGCGCGGGCCAAGGAGTTGGGCATGCCCGCCATAGCCCTCACCGATCATGGGGTGATGTATGGGGCGATCGAGTTGATTAAGGTCTGTAGCGCCGCTGGCATCAAGCCCATTATTGGCAATGAGATGTACATCATTAACGGTGACATCACCCAGCAGCAGCGCCGTCCTCGCTACCATCAGGTGGTGTTGGCTAAAAATACCCAGGGCTACAAAAATCTGGTAAAACTCACTACCCTCTCCCACCTCCAGGGGGTCCAGGGTAAGGGAATCTTCTCCCGGCCCTGCATTAATAAAGACTTACTGGAGCAGTACCACGCAGGCTTGATGGTCACCAGCGCCTGTTTAGGGGGCGAGGTGCCCCAGGCGATTTTGCAAAAGCGACCCGATGTGGCCCGACGGGTGGCCCAGTGGTATAAAGACCTGTTCGGCGATGATTATTACTTGGAAATCCAGGATCATGGCTCGCCAGAGGACCGGGTGGTAAATGTAGAAATCCTGGCGATCGCTCGAGAGCTAGCCATTCCCATTATCTGCACCAACGACTCCCACTACATTTCCTGTAACGATGTGGAGGCCCACGATGCTCTCCTTTGTATCCAGACCGGTAAGCTGCTGACGGAGGATAAGCGTCTACGCTATAGCGGTACCGAGTACCTGAAGTCCGCCGATGAGATGGGGCGACTATTTCGCGATCACCTGGAACCGGCGGTGATCGAAGAGGCGATCGCCAATACCCTGACGGTGGCCGATAAGGTGGAGGAGTACACCGGTATTCTGGGCCAGCCCCGTATCCCCGACTTTCCCTTGCCGGAGGGATTTACCGATGCCGGGGCCTACATGGCGGAGGTGGCCCGGGAGGGCCTGGTCAGGCGTATGAAGGTGGACGCCTACGAGGAGGTTTCCCAGGACTACCGCGATCGCCTGGAATACGAAATCGAAATGATGATCCAGATGGGGTTCCCCACCTACTTTCTGGTGGTGTGGGACTACATCCGCTTTGCCAGGGAAAATAACATTCCGGTGGGGCCGGGTCGGGGCTCGGCGGCGGGGTCTCTGGTGGCCTACGCCATGGGTATCACCAACATTGACCCGGTGCACCACGGCCTGCTGTTCGAGCGCTTTCTCAACCCCGAACGCAAGTCCATGCCGGATATTGACACCGACTTCTGCATTGAACGGCGGGATGAGGTGATCAAGTACGTTACCCGGCGCTACGGCGAAGACCGGGTGGCCCAGATCATTACCTTCAACCGCATGACCTCCAAGGCGGTGCTCAAGGACGTGGCTCGGGTGTTAGATATTCCCTACGCCGAGTCAGACCGGATGGCTAAGCTGATTCCGGTGGCCCGGGGTAAACCTACCAAGCTCAAGGTGATGATCTCCGACGAAACCCCCGCCCCAGAATTTAAGGCAAAGTACGACAGCGATCCCCAAACCCGCCGCTGGATTGACATGGCTATGCGGATTGAGGGCACCAATAAAACCTTTGGTATGCACGCTGCCGGGGTGGTGATTTCTAAGGATCCCCTGGATGAAATTGTGCCTCTGCAACGCAACAACGATGGCCAGGTGATTACCCAGTACTACATGGAGGACGTGGAGGCGATTGGCCTATTAAAGATGGACTTTCTGGGGCTGCGTAACCTCACCATGATCCAGAAAACCCTGGAACTGATTGCGGTAAACCATGGCGAAACCCTGGAACCTGACGACCTGCCCATGGATGACTCGGGCACCTACAAACTCCTGGAACGGGGTGACCTGGGGGGGGTGTTCCAGTTAGAATCCTCCGGCATGCGACAGATTGTGCGAGACCTCAAACCCGATAGTCTGGAGGATATTTCCTCCGTGCTGGCCCTCTATCGCCCCGGACCCCTCGATGCCGGACTTATTCCCAAATTCATTAACCGCAAACACGGGCGGGAAAAAATTGACTTTGCCCACGAGATTCTCAAACCCATTCTCAGTGAAACCTACGGCATTATGGTCTACCAGGAGCAGATCATGAAAATCGCCCAGGATATGGGGGGCTATTCCCTGGGGCAGGCGGACCTGCTGCGGCGGGCCATGGGTAAGAAGAAAATGTCGGAAATGCTCAAGCACCAGGAAAACTTTGTCGCTGGGGCGGTGGCCAGGGGAGTGGGGAAACCGGTGGCGGAGGAGCTTTGGGACCAGATGGTGAAATTCGCCGAATACTGTCTCAGTGCTGACACCCCAGTACTAACCCTGGAGTACGGTCCCCTACCGATTGGCGAGATTGTTCTCAAACGTATTCCCTGTCAGGTCTTCAGCGTAGATGACCAGGGTTATGTCTATACCCAACCCATTGCCCAATGGCACCACCGGGGCGATCGGGAGGTATTTGAGTACCAGCTGGATAACGGCACTAAGATCCGTGCTACCCCCGATCACCAATTCATGACCACAACGGGAGAAATGCGTGCCATTGATGAGATCTTCCATCGGGGGTTGGATCTACACCAGCTAGAAGCTCCCTGGCCCAGGGTCTTGCGCTGTGCCTGATGGGCAGGGGTTCTATGCCTTGGCCAGAACGCTGAGGACACGGTTGATCGGTCGATTCCATGGTTGGTAACTGGCGGGCTTGTCCCATTGACGAGCCATGGAAAAGCGAATACCAGGGGGCGGCGGCCATAGCTCCCTTTCCAGGGAATGGGAAAGGGCCTGCCCATGGAAAGGCCTCTTTAAACTGCCTTTTGGCCCCGTTACTACGGCTATAATGATATAACCTTAGGCCAGAACCCTGAGGACAGGGTTGATTGATTACGGTGGATCTGGGTAGGCGTTCTGGCTCGCCTCCATCCCCTCAGTCGTGGCTACGGCTATAGATTTTTAAGGTTAAACCATCCCCTATGGCAAAGATTAAGCAACCCGTAACCCCTAACATTCATCGTCCCCGGATGGGGTTTAATGATTATGCTGAACGGTTGAATGGCCGGGCTGCGATGGTGGGATTTATTGCCATCGTTTTGATTGAGTTGATAACGGGGAAAGGGGTTTTATCCTGGCTGGGATGGATTTAGATTAAGACCCTTTAGAGGGGTTTTAGGGTCCTGAATAGGATACTTTCCCATGATCCCTGAGACTAATTCAACGGTCAGAATTCATAGGCTTTTCAACCATCCTTTCCGCTCCATTGAACAGGGCTGGGGCCATCGGAAGGGTTGCAGCAGCTCACAGGTTAAGTACCCTGAGGTTTTCTAGGGTAGGGTCATGGGTGCCAGTGAGAGTGGCACCGGCCTGCCGGAGCTGAGTCAGATGGGCGATCGCTCCAGGGGTGATAACCTCTCCAGCCACCAGGGTAGGAATGCCAGGGGGATAGGCTGCAATCGTATCGGCACTGAGGCGTCCCAATGCCAGAGGGGTGGCTAGGGTGGTGGTGGTGGCAAAAAAAGCCTGCCGGGGAGATACCGGAGGTAGGATTACAGGACTGTCCCTACCCCAGGCTAGGGGGGATGGCCCATCCACCCATTGGGTTCCAGGTCGGGCGTAATCACGGGCCAGGGTACGGCAAGCCTCTACACAGTGCCTACCATCCCTGGGACGATTCCCCAGGCTCAGGATTAGGGTCAGATAGCGCCCTTGGGCCAGTTCAACCGTTATTCCCAGGTTTTGGTGTAGGTAGTCATCCGCCTCTGGTCCGGTCAGTCCCAGCCCGCTCACATCCAGGGTCAATCGGGTTGGGTCCAGGTCTGCCCCGATCTGGGTGGCCAGCACCTCTGCTTTCTTAAGCACCCCGAATCCAGGGATTTCGCCAATCTGCCGCCCCATCTCCAGGGCCAGGGCCAGGGTACGTCCCAGTAGGCGTTCTCCAGCCGTGGCGATCTGGTGTCGAGCGCTATCCAGGGAGGCCAGCAGCAGATAGCTGGGGCTGGTGGACTGGGTAATTTGAAGGGCTGCCCGCAGGCGATCGCGATTCAGACGCGACCCCTGGCAGTGCACCATGGCCGCCTGGGTTAGGGCCGATAAAACCTTATGGGTTGATTGCACCACCAGATCGGCTCCCTGGCTTAGGGCTGACCGGGGTAGATCGGCATGGAAGCCAAAGTGGGGGCCATGGGCTTCATCCACCAGGAGGGGCAGTCCTCGCTGGTGGACGATCGCGGCGATCGCTTCGAGGTCGGAACAGAACCCATGGTAGGTGGGCGATACCACCAGCACGGCCCGACTATCGGGATGGTGAGCGAGGGCGGTGGCGATCCCATCCGCCCCCAGGCCTCCAGCCAACCCCAGGTGTGGACTATAGGCTGGCTGCAGGTAAACCGGTTGGGCGCCAGCCAAAATCAGTCCTGAAATGACTGACTGGTGAACATTACGGGGCACAATGATTTTATCCCCTGGGTTACAGGTGGCCAGGATAGCCGCCTCTAAACCGCAGCTAGAACCATTCGCTAAGAACCAGGTTTGTTCTGCTCCAAAGGCATCCGCCGCCAGATCCTGGGCAGCTTGAATCACGCCCTCCGGGGTAAACAAATTATCCAGTTCCGGCAATTCTGTCAGATCGGCCCTGAGGGCGGCTGATCCCAGTAATCCCTTGAGGCCATCGCTGGCTCCCTGGCCGCGCTTGTGTCCTGGTGTATAAAAGGCTCCATGGGGTCGCTGGCTAGCGGTTTGGACCGCTGTCAGTAAGGGAGTTGGGGTTTGGTCGAAGGGCCGCGATCGGATCATGGGGAAGGACGGGAGGGTGGGGATAGGGTGGCCTGGACTGAAGGCACAACCCCTGCAAAGGAGACCGGCCATAGATCCAGATTTCTCCCAGGATTTATAGCCGTAGCTACCTGTAAGGAGCAAGAGGTGAGCCAGAAAGCCCTCCCAGTATTAGCTTTGACCGCTCAATCCTGGCCTCAGCCGGCTGGCTAAAGCAATACTTTCACCCTTAGGTCACCATCCTAGGAGTGAATCACAATCGGATGTTTTCCTTAAGAAAAATAAATTTAGTGGAACTGGCTTGGTCATCCTCTAATCCTTATGGAGAAAAGGTTTTAGGGCTTTTTAACCGATCTAGATGGGCTCCGGAATGGGCAAAATTAACGACAAAATCTAAAACTGTACCTGATGTTTTACTACTGCTTGGGAAAGGGTATGTCAAAATGTAAGCGGCTTTTGCCAGATCAATCCAGATCCTGGGGTGGGCAGTCATGATGGAATCTATAGACCTTTTGTATCAATACGCCTGGCTAGTGCCGGTGTTACCCCTGATAGGAGCAGCGATCGTCGGTGTTGGCCTGATCTCCTACAGCCAAACTACCAGTAAACTCAGACAGCCCGCTGCTGCCCTGATTGTCACCCTGACCGGGGTAGCCATGGTGCTGTCGTTTTTGATTTTTTGGAGTCAGGTCCAGGGGCATCCTGCCTACACCTACATGTTTGAGTGGGCCGCCGCTGGAGACTTTCACCTAGAAATGGGTTATACCGTCGATCACCTGGCGGCACTGATGCTGGTGGTGGTGACCACGGTGGCCTTTCTAGTGATGATTTATACCGATGGCTACATGGCCCATGATCCGGGTTATGTCAGGTTTTACGCCTATTTGAGTCTCTTTAGTTCTTCTATGCTGGGGCTGGTGATTAGCCCTAATCTGCTTCAGGTCTATGTGTTCTGGGAACTGGTAGGGATGTGTTCCTACCTGTTGATTGGCTTTTGGTATAACCGTAAGGCTGCCGCTGAAGCCTGTCAAAAAGCCTTTGTCACTAACCGGGTGGGAGACTTTGGTCTATTGTTGGGCATGCTAGCCCTATTCTGGGCGACGGGAAGTTTTGACTTTGACGTCATGGGCGATCGCCTCACCGATCTGGTGAGTTCCGGTGGCCTGGCTCCAGCCCTGGCGGCGGTGTTTGCCGTGCTGGTTTTTTTGGGACCTGTGGCCAAATCAGCCCAGTTTCCCCTCCATGTTTGGTTGCCCGATGCCATGGAAGGTCCCACTCCCATTTCCGCCCTGATTCATGCTGCTACCATGGTGGCCGCTGGGGTGTTTTTGGTGGCCCGTATGTATCCGGTGTTTGAGCCTATCCCCGCCGTGATGACGGTGATCGCCTGGACCGGAGCTTTCACCGCCTTGATGGGGGCTACCATTGCCATCACCCAAAATGACATTAAAAAGGGCCTGGCCTTTTCCACCATGTCCCAGTTGGGCTACATGGTCATGGCCATGGGTGTAGGCGCCTACAGCGCCGGTTTGTTTCACCTGATGACCCATGCCTACTTTAAAGCCATGCTTTTCCTGGGTTCTGGTTCTGTGATCCATGGTATGGAAGCTGTGGTCGGCCATGATCCGGTGCTGGCTCAGGATATGCGACTGATGGGCGGTTTGCGGAAGTATATGCCGGTTACCGCCCTAACCTTTTTGATCGGTACCTTGGCCATTTGTGGTATTCCCCCCTTCGCTGGCTTCTGGTCTAAGGATGAGATTTTAGGCTCTACCTTTGCGGTTAGCCCTGTGCTCTGGGGGATCGGTTGGTTGACGGCGGGAATTACGGCTTTCTACATGTTCCGGATGTACTTTTCTACCTTTGAAGGGTCTTTTCGGGGCAACGATGAAGCCATGCGTCGGCAATTGAAGCAAGCCCATATGCAACGTCTGGGGTTGTCTCTGGGGCCAGGGGCGATGAATCCCCAGGAGCTTACCCTCAATGCTGTGGAGGATCACCACGGTGATCACGATCATGACCATGGTTCTGAACCCCACGAGTCCCCCTTAGCCATGACCTTGCCCCTGATGGTTTTGGCCGTTCCCTCGGTGTTGATTGGTCTGGTGGGCACTCCCTTCGCCAATTTATTTGAAGCCTTTATTCACCCCTCTGGCCCCGTCGAGGAGCTAGAAGCCTTTGATTGGAGTGAGTTCATTCTGATGGCCGGTAGTTCCGTCGCGATCGCTGGGGTGGGCATACTTCTGGCGGTCCTCATGTACAGGACCCGAGTCATTGACCCCAGCGCCATTGCATCGAGAATCCAGACCCTGTACAACTTCTCTCTTAATAAGTGGTACGTTGATGACCTCTACGAGGTGCTTTTCGTACAGGGTAGCCGCCGCCTAGCTAAACAGGTTCTCAATATTGACGTTCGAATTGTCGATGGCCTGGTTAACCTCACCGGCTTTCTCACCCTGATTACCGGTGAAGGCTTGAAATATCTGGAGAATGGGCGGGCTCAATTCTATGCCTTGATTGTGTTTGGCGCTGTTCTGGGGCTGGTGCTCCTATCTGGGATCACCTAGGTGGCCCTGAGGCTAGTTCCACGGGTTCTCGATGGGAAACCCTGGAACTAGCTTTTTATAGAACCTTACTGAGCACTCTGGTCTATCTTGCCATCCCCTTTGCCATAGTATTTGCCGACGAGAAATAATCCTCATAACCCTATGGACCTCGAGACCTTTCCCTGGTTGACCACCATCATCCTTTTACCCTTGCTGGCCTCCCTGGCCATTCCGTTTCTGCCGGATGAAAATGGTAAAACTGTCCGCTGGTATGCTCTGATTGTTGGCCTGATCGACTTTGTGTTGATTGTGGTGGCTTTCTCCCTGAACTACGACTTTAGCCAGTCTGGTCTGCAACTGGTCGAGACCTATACCTGGGTGCCCCAACTGGATCTGAAGTGGTCCCTGGGGGTCGATGGTTTGTCTATGCCCCTGGTCTTACTGACTGGGTTTATCACTACCCTGGCTACCCTAGCCGCCTGGCCCGTCACCCTTAAACCTAAACTTTTTTACTTTCTCCTACTGGCTATGTATAGCGGCCAGATTGGGGTCTTTGCTGTCCAGGATTTATTGCTTTTCTTTCTCTTTTGGGAACTGGAGCTGATCCCAGTTTATCTTCTGCTGTCTATTTGGGGCGGCAAGAAACGCCTCTATGCGGCTACCAAGTTTATTCTCTATACCGCCGGAGGTTCCCTATTCATTCTGGTGGCGGCCCTGGCTATGGCCTTCTATGGCGATACGGTCAGTTTTGATATGGGTTTATTAGCTCAGAAGGTCTATCCTTTGCGGCTGCAAATTCTTCTATACCTGGCTTTTCTGGTGGCCTATGCGGTTAAATTGCCAATTATTCCCCTGCACACCTGGTTGCCTGACGCCCATGGAGAGGCCACTGCCCCTGTCCATATGCTGCTGGCTGGAATTCTCCTGAAAATGGGAGGATACGCCCTCATTCGCATGAACTTTGCCATGCTGCCTGATGCCCATGCCTACTTTGCCCCCATCTTGGTGATTCTGGGCTGCGTTAATATCGTTTATGCTGCCCTGACCTCCTTTGCCCAGCGCAATCTAAAGCGAAAAATCGCCTATTCCTCCATCTCCCATATGGGGTTTGTCTTAATTGGGATTGCTTCCTTTACCAATCTAGGATTGAGTGGGGCGATGTTACAAATGGTTTCCCACGGATTAATTGGGGCTAGCCTATTCTTCCTGGTGGGGGCCACCTACGATCGCACCCATACCCTGATTCTGGAAGAAATGGGAGGGGTGGGTAAAAAAATGCCCAAGATTTTTGCCATGTTTACGGCCTGTTCCCTGGCTTCTTTGGCTCTGCCTGGAATGAGCGGGTTTGTGGCGGAGTTGATGGTATTTGTGGGCTTTGCCACCAGTGATGCCTATAGCTTTACCTTCCGTCTAATCGCCGTTCTCTTTATGGCTATTGGGGTGATCCTGACCCCGGTTTATCTGTTATCCATGCTGCGGGAAATTTTCTACGGTCCCGAGAATAAAGCACTGGTAGAACACGAGGTCTTGGTAGATGCCGAGCCCAGAGAGGTGTTTATTATTGCCTGTTTGCTGGTGCCGATAATTGGCTTTGGTTTTTACCCCAAACTATTGACCCAAATCTACGACGCTACTACCCAACATCTAAACATTCGCCTCAATCAGGTTTTTGTTGCCAGCCAGAACACTGGTGAGGGGACAATTCCTGTGGCGGCATTACCGGTTCTAAAGGCGCCAACCATTAGTCAATAGTTGAATATAGAGCTTTGGCCAGAACCCTGAGGACAAAGTTGACCGGCCAAGTTTAGGTGGCGTCATGGATCAGCGTATCTCTGATTGCGAGATCTAAAAAAGTCAAGTCTGGGTAGGTGTTCTGGTTCGATTCCAAGGGTGTTGGAAATCATGGCAACAATGGTGAGACAATGGCTAGCTGGTTCCTTAGTGCTGGGTAGTCTTCTGGGCGGTGGGCTTGACCTTTGCGGTCCAGGTTTCATACCGGCTGCCCTTGCCCAATCTGGGGTGGATGAGGCGACTCGGGTACAGGTCTACGAACGCGTTAAACCGGCGGTAGTGGCGATTGAAACCCAGGATGGCGCTGGTAGTGGTAGCCTGGTGGATGCCAATGGTTTAATTTTGACCAATGCCCATGTTGTGGGTACGGATCGGGTAGTCAGGGTACGGCTGGCCGATGGTCGTAGCTTTGAAGGAGATGTGGTGGCCTACGGTCAGAATCGCTTAGACCTGGCGGCGGTTAAGCTGAGAGGTAATCCGACCAACCTGCCGACGGTCGCCATTGCCCCCCCTAACTCGGTGCGGGTTGGTCAGACCGCCTTCGCCATTGGTAATCCCTTTGGGCTACAAGGTACCTTTACCATGGGGATCATTAGCCGCATTGATACTGAGCGTAATTTAATTCAAACCGATGCGGCTATTAATCCGGGTAATTCCGGTGGTCCCTTGCTGAATAGCAATGGTCAGCTAATTGGGGTGAATACCTCGATTTTTACGACTACGGAAAGTGGCGGTAATGTGGGTATTGGCTTTGCCATTCCTACGGATTTGGTGCAATCCTTTTTGGCCGATGTGCGATCGGGACGGGCGACTACCACCGTTCCCACTGCTCGTACCAGTCGAGAACCGGTTTCTATCGCCCTGAATGGCTCCCCGCTGGAAGGCCGTTTAGACGATAGCAGCAACGTCTTGCCCGATGGTAGTTACTACAATCCCTATATTTTCGAAGGTCGGGCTGGACAAACCGTGACCATCGACATGGTCAGTAACCAGATCGATCCTTTCCTGGTCTTGATATCGCCCGATCACGAAGATGTGTTTGTACAGGATGATGATAGCGGCGGTGATTACAATGCTCGCATCTCCTTTGAGTTGCCCTACACCGGTTCCTATATTATCCTTGCTAACGCTGTAGCGAAAGGAGAAATGGGGCGTTATCAGATTCGGGTCACGGTTCAGGGAGGTAGAGCAGCTCCAAGCCATAGCGGCGGATCAATTTTACGCCATCAAGGACGGCTGGGGCCAGGGGATCCCACCCTTGACGACGGCACCTATTTCCAAGAATTTCACTTTCGGGGTCGCAGTGGGCAAACAGTCCATCTGAAATTACAAAGTAGTGACTTTGATACCTATTTGGTGCTTATAGATGAGCAGGGTGAGGTGGTGGGAGAGAACGACGATGGGGATACCAGCACCACCGATTCAGAGCTGGTGATTACTCTGCCTCGAACCGGCCAGTACACCGTTATTGTCAATGCCTATGACCAAACTACCCCGGGACGATTTTTACTGACGGTAGATTGAGGCTATGCCAGGTTGTTATCGCCAAAGGTAACTACTCAGGCTTAAAACAATCTCTATTTTTCAAGGACTGTCTTGGGGACCGAGTCCTGTAATTCCCATAGTGGCAAGAGAACCTTCCCGTGAGACCTGACCACAGCTGAGTGAAGCCGATTGCCACTCAAATCTGGCCATAGGCCAGTTGCTCAACGGCATAGGCAACCACCGCTTCCTCAATCGCCGCCTCAACGCCGTGGCGTTACCGGCCCAAACTAGGACCAGAGGTTAAAACGAGCCAGACCGGCGGCCAGGATCTGCGGTAATCGATTGGCCAAATCGGCTCGGGTGGTAAAGGTGAGGCGGTTCTGACTAGGCACATCGAAGGGATATTGTCCCGTTAGATCGGGCCTGTCCATCTGGGCCAGAACAATTTGTTCCAAAGCCTTAGCCTGAAGCGCATAACCCATCTCGACACAAACGTTAGGGCTGGGTACTGGCATTTTTATCTCACCAGTTGTTTGCAGGATGGGGGTACCATCGGCAATAAAGAGTAAAGACCTGCGAATCTTACGGGTCAGGGAACTATTCAGGCGGGCCGGACCGGCGCTCAGGCGGTGGGAGATTTCCAGGCTGAGGGGGAGGCGAGATTTTTGATTTAAGCTAGCGATCGCCGTTGTTAGCTCCTGGTGCAGCAGCTCCGCCGCAGGCTCATAATCGGACTGGTAACAGAAATAAATGATCGGATCAAGGTGGGCCATGACCTCCTGCTTGACAAAATATATTTCATGACTGATCAGATCAATGTTAGCGATCGCGTATCCCCCACTACCCTCAATGTAAAACTCAACCGGTTCCCCTGCCAGATAACGCTGGAACCAAACACTCTGGCGCACGAGATCACTATCATCTAAAAAGTCGGCCCGAAGACCCGCCTTCAACAGACTATTTTTGCTTAGTCGTAGATCGTAGGGACGTTTTTCTAGCTGGCTTAAGGGTTCGTAAGCTGGAAGATACCAGGCTTTAAGGGCAATAATTGCCATAGGAATATCCTCAGGGAGGGATCAATCGTGTCAGCGGTTGCAGGAACAGGGTATCCCATAAATATAGCTTTGGCCACAACCCTAAAAATCCAGTTGATCGGTCAGAACCAATACCAGAGGAGAGTTCTGCCTTCTTGCCGGTGGCTATGGCTATACTAGCGATCGGCGCGTCGTTCCATCTCGGTACGAATAGCCTGCATCGTTTCGGTCAGGCTGTTTTCAAATAACCGATAAAACATGCCCTTAAAGGGACCCAAATCAGTTTCTGCTTCAGCCTGAACCTGTTGGGAAACCAGTAACAGGGGCAGGGAGCCATATTGGGGTGGGGTGCTATCCAACCGCCAGTGCCCGTACATATAGGCCAGATTACCCTGGAGCAGTTGAAAGCTAATTTGCTGTTTATTAATCTCCAGATTTTCAGTACGGATCCTGGACTCTACTGTGGATAAGAGAATACGCCGACGGTCAAGCTGCTCCACCACCTTGCGACAACCATCTACCTCCAAAACCCGGCTCTCGGCTACCGTCGGTAAGAATTGGTGAAAATTACCGTAATCGGTGAGAACGGCCCAGGCGATCGCCCCATCCACAGGAGTAATCGCCAGGACCCTATACTGACCCCGTCCCCCTTGCAGCAACACCTGACCATTCATCAGGGTGGTCCAATCTGCTGCCGTCAGGTCAGCCAGATAGGTCTGGGTGGGTAATACCTGGCGAGATAATCGGGACATAATCAGCGGTAGACCACAATACCGTTAGTGTAACCCTACCGTTTTATTTTCTGCTGCTTATCGGTAAAGTCGATAATAGCGACGAAATATCTATTTTATGCCTAACTTTGAAAGTGCCAATGCAGCCTACCAGGGCCTATCGGGCCAGTTACAAAGTCTTATCCTGGCTACGGTCAATCCCGATGGCAGTCCCCAAGTAAGCTACGCCCCCTATGTCATGGACGAAAGCTATCAGATCTATATTTTTGTCAGTGGGCTGGCAGCTCACACCGCCAACCTGATCACAACAGGAGAAGTTAGCGTCCTATTGATTGCGGATGAAGCTCACTCTCCCCAGATCTTTGCCCGCCAGCGCCTCACCTACCAGTGTGGGGTCAAACCAGTGCCTCGCAATAGTCCCCAATGGCAAACCACAACCCAAAGGTTTGAACAACGCTTTGGAGAGATTATTCAGACTTTGTGCTCCTTAGGAGATTTCCAACTGCTCCAGTTAAGTCCCCGTAGCGGTCGGTTTGTGATGGGATTTGGGGCCGCCTATAATGTCGACCCCAACCATCTGGGTCAACTCCAGCCTGGTACTGTGAAGGCCTAAACTTGAGGGCGGAATTCCTTCACAACGCCATCGGGTCTGCGAGGTATTAGCGGATCTGGTGGGGGTGAGGGTTTCAGAAGG
>JBMOHM010000031.1:0-33433 GCA_049317845.1 Nodosilinea sp.
GAAGGCGCCATCGTGGGGGCTGGCAGTGTGATTGATGGAGAAGTTCCTCCCTATACTATTGTGGCGGGTAATCCCCCGCGCATTGTGCGCCAACTCCCTCACCCGAGTTCTTACCGACCGGGCCGGGCCAATCCCCATTCCTCCCCTATGGGGTCCGACGGTCCGGTTTCGGATGGAGAGGTTGACCCATGATATAGGTGGCGGCGATCGCCCGATCGTCCCCCATGAGCAGCAAAGAAAATACCAAATCTGCCAGGTCCACCAGGTCTTTTGGTAAACCACCCTGGTTACGGAGGGCTAACAGGGGCGTAGCCTGGGGATCTAAGACAATGAAATCCGCTTCCTTACCCACATCAAAGCTACCAATTTTATCCTCCAGGCATAGGGCTCTGGCGCCCCCCAGGGTAGCCAGGAAGAGAGCCTGGAGAGCCGATAACTTCTGGCCTTGCAACTGGGCCACCTTGTAGGCTTCGTTGCTGGTTTGCAATAGGGAAAAGCTGGTGCCCGCCCCAATATCGGTGCCCAGGCCGACCTTGACGGGGCGATCGGGATGCTTGGCCTGTTGCAGATTAAATAGCCCACTACCTAGAAATAAATTGGAGGTGGGACAAAAGGAAATAGCCGCCCTGGCTTCCGACAGCCGCTGCCACTCTTGATCACTGAGGTGAATACCGTGGGCAAAGAGAGACTTCTCCCTGACCAGTCCAGCCTGATCGTAAACATCCAAATAGTTGGCCCGTTCCGGGAACAAAGACTGAATCCAAGCCACCTCTTTGAGGTTCTCTGAAAGATGGGTCTGGAGATAGACATCGGGAAATTCCTCCAATAGCCGGGCTGCCATCTGCAACTGGGCCTGGCTGGAGGTACCGGCAAAACGGGGAGTAACGGCGTAAAGCAAACGCCCCCGACCATGCCAGCGTTGAATCAAGGCTTTGGAATCCGCATAGGAAGACTGGACGGTATCGCAGAGATAGGCCGGGGCTCGACAGTCCATCATCACCTTGCCGCTAATCATGCGTAGGTTACGGGCAGCGGCGGCGGCAAAAAAGGCCTCGACAGACTGGGGAAATACTGCTGCAAACACCAGCGCAGTGGTGGTGCCATTTTTAAGTAACTCATCTAAAAATAGTTCAGCCACTTCAGCGGCATAGTCGGCATCAGCGAATTTTCGTTCCGTAGGAAAGGTATAGCGCTCCAGCCACTCCAGTAACTGCTCGCCGTGGGAGGCGATCATAGCCGTCTGGGGGTAATGGATATGGGTATCAATCAGCCCGGGGGTAACCAGCTTGCCCGAATAATCGGTAATTGGAGTATCTTGCCATTCTGGTTGCAGGAGATGATAGGGACCACAGGCAGCGATATAACCCTGGCGTATCACCAATAGGCCATCGGCAAAATAACGAACCGCCTGATCCTGGGGAGAGAAAAAAGGATCCTGGCAAAAATCCAGAATCGCCCCCCGAATGGCGTGACAGGGAGCAGGTTGGGGCGGTGCCAGTTGGTGAACCATGGGCGACCTAACTTCGTCAACCTTAAGCTGAAGGGGCAATCTCCCTAGTCCGAAGACAGAAACCAGGTGGCAGGTAGGTCGGCGATTTCACCCAAACTGGCTGGGGGGTAGGGGGAAGGGTATTCCAGGGGGAGCAAGGAATTAACGTCAACCGACTGCTGATGAATATAAATTCTGTAATTACCCATTAAAAAATAAACTCCTACGATGGCCGCCGCAGAGGAAGCCACCAAGAAACCTGCCAGCATCAGGGAAAACTCCTGAACCTTAATAGCCTGATCCATTAACCGTAGAGCCCAGGCTACCAGAGCAATAACAATAGCCAATAATAGAAACAACATGGAAGGCATTAACAGTCTGTATCAAGGTTTCTCTATTACACATTGTAACAGCTCTTCATAAAACTAGTTGGAGTCTCACAGAAAGAATTTGGTTTTGGTTATGGCTGAAAACCTGACCGTACCGGCACCTGATGGCCATGGAGATAGCGCTTCACCTGCTCAATACTTAACTGGCCGTAATGTAAAAGGGAAGCCAGCAGCGCTGCCTCAGCTCTACCGGTGGTTAGGGCTTCATAGATATGGTGACAGTTACCGGCCCCACCGGAGGCAATCACCGGTACCGGTACCCGATCGGCAATGACTTGGGTCAATTCCAGATCATAGCCAGCCTGGGTACCATCCGCATCCATACTGGTGATCAGGAGCTCACCGGCACCCCGTTCCACCATGGTCTCGGCCCAGGTGAGGGCATCTAAGCCAGTATTTTCCCGTCCGCCTCGTACGTAGACATCCCAGGCAGGGGCGTTAGGACCAGGGCGACGACGGGCATCAATGGCGACCACAATACACTGGGACCCGAAGCGATCGCTGGCTTCCCGAACAAAGTCTGGACGCTTGACTGCGGCGGAGTTAATACTAACTTTGTCGGCCCCAGCCCGTAACAGTTGTTTAATGGTCTCTAAGGATTGGATACCACCGCCAACGGTCAGGGGGATAAATACCCGTTCTGCGGTTTGGTAAACGACGTCGTAAATAATGTCCCGGTCTTCGTGGGTGGCGGTAATATCCAGAAACACCAATTCATCGGCGCCAGCATCGTTATAGGCCTGGGCCAGTTCTACAGGGTCACCCGCATCCTTCAAATCAACAAAATTAACTCCCTTGACCACCCGACCAGCTTTGACATCTAAACAGGGAAGAATTCGTTTCGCCAGCATCAGATCTGCCCAAGGATACCGCCATCAGTAATTTAACGCAGATACCGTCTCCTAAAGCCATCTGTAGCCAATCTGATGCTGAGAAAAGAACCGAATTTCTGAGGAATATGGCCGCATCAACCCGGCGATCATTCCCCCAGGCATTCATTAAGGGACAAGACGCTGATAAACTGTGACTTGGAATTATCTTTAGATTTGCAGTGGGAGCCCTTGTTCGCTATGGCTTTAGAGATTGGCCAAAAAGTTAAAGTTGTGCGCCTCAGGGATCGGGTATCCAAAGATGTGGCCGGCTACCTGGGTAAAAGCGGTCTGGTGAGTCAGTTTAAAATGGTGGATGGTAGCGGCGTCGGTGTTGTTGTCAGTTTTGATGACAAGTACGCTACCTGGTTCTTTGAAGACGAACTAGGACCGGCCTAGGCAATGGTTCCGTCCTGATTTTTAATCAAGCTATGGCCCAAATTCTGACCTTTTTAGGCAAAGGTGGCTGCGGCAGTACTACCTTTGCCATTGCCACAGCTAAACAACTGGCGGCCCAGGGCCGGCGAGTTTTATTGGCGATCCAGGATGTTACCCCAGCCCCTGGCATTTTACTGGGCTGTTCCCTAGGGCCAGCCCTGCAAGGGGTTGAGCCCAATCTATGGGTAGTGCAGTTCCATACCACCGACCTTTTAGAACGTAGTTGGGACACCATTAAGGCCCTGGAAGCCCAGTATCTGCGTACTCCTTTTCTGAAGGACATATACGGTCAGGAACTGGCGGTTCTACCGGGTATGGATGGAGCCCTGGCTCTGAATGCCCTGCGGGAATACGACGCTAGCGGCGACTATGATGTCATCGTCTACGATGGTCGCGATGCCATGGGTACCCTGCGGATGTTGGGTTTGCCGGAGGTACTGGACTGGTATGTGCGTCGGTTTCGAGGGGTATTTCAGCAATCCGATCTGGTACGCACGGTTTCTCCCCTGATCCAACCTATTGCGGCAACGGTGTTAGCTACAGACTGGTCGGGGGATTGGCTGGAACAGCCTACCGGTGAGGTGCGCTCCCTACTCCAGCAAGGGCGCGATGCGGTGAGTGATCCCCACCGTCTCCTGGCCTTTCTAGTCACCACCCCTAGCCCTGCCGCCATTGCTACGGCTCGCTATGTTTGGGGCAGCGCCCAGCAGATAGGCTTAACGGTGGGAGGGGTGCTGATCCATCAAGGACCTTTGGAGTCGGAGTATGAACGGGCCTTTGCCCCCCTTCCCCATTTTTCTATCCCCGATCGGGAAGATCGGGACTGGCGTACCATCATGGCTCACTTACCTGACCCTCAGCATCTAGCCAGCACCGCTAACCGGGCCACCGTGGTTGATTTGGGTAGTCAGGTGGTGAAGTTGTTTTTACCGAGTTTTGATAAAAGTCAGGTGAAGTTAACCCAGTACGGCCCCGAAGTTACGGTACAAGCTGGAGACCAGCGGCGTAACCTGGCTCTGCCAGCAGAGCTACAGGGGAAATCTGTGACTGGGGCTAAGTTTCAGGACCAGTATCTGGTCATTTCCTTTGCCTGATCTGCCCTTTCCCTGGCGAACCCAGGGACTGCCCTACCGCCACTCCTAACTCCGTCCCATCCATGAAGGTTTGTTATGGTTGAACCCCCTGCCTCTACATCGGGCGATCGCTCCCCATCCCTACCCCCGGAGGCCACTCCCGATCAGGGTAGCGCTACCCGCCAGCTGCTGGGGATGAAGGGGGCGAAAATGGGCGAAACCTCCATCTGGAAAATTCGCCTGCAATTAATGAAGCCCATTACCTGGATTCCCCTGATCTGGGGGGTGGTGTGTGGGGCGGCATCCTCTGGGCAGTTTCGCTGGAGCCTGGAGTACGTGATGATTTCAGCGGCCTGTATGTTGCTATCGGGGCCCCTGTTAACCGGCTACACCCAGACCCTCAACGATTTTTACGATCGCGACATCGATGCTATCAACGAACCCTATCGCCCCATTCCCTCGGGGGTGATTTCTGTTCCCCAAGTGGTCGGCCAGATTTTGGTGCTGCTGGGGGCCGGGGTAGCCCTGGCCTACGCCCTAGATTGGTGGGCTGGCCATAGTTTTCCCACGATTACGGCCCTGGCGGTGGGGGGATCCCTACTTTCCTATATCTATTCGGCACCGCCCCTCAAGCTTAAACAGAACGGCTGGTTGGGCAACTATGCCCTGGGGGCCAGTTACATTGCCCTGCCCTGGTGGGCTGGCCATGCCCTCTTTGGCGACTTGAATGTCACCATCGTTATTCTCACCCTGTTTTACAGTCTGGCCGGTCTGGGAATTGCCATCGTGAACGACTTTAAGAGCGTGGAGGGCGATCGCCAGATGGGCCTTAAATCCTTGCCGGTCATGTTTGGCGTGGGCACCGCTGCCTGGATTTGTGTTCTGATGATTGATATTTTTCAAGGTGGCATTGCCGCCTATTTGATCACCATCCATCAAAACCTCTATGCCCTGATTTTGATTATGCTGATTATTCCCCAGATCACCTTTCAGGATATGTATTTTCTGCGGGATCCTCTGGGTAACGATGTTAAGTATCAGGCCAGGGCTCAGCCCTTTCTGGTCTTGGGGATGCTGGTGGCTGGTTTGGCCCTTGGCCACAGTCTTCTGCCAATTTAGCTCCCACTGGTGAGAGTCCCCCTTGCTGAAAGCACGGAAACCCTCTAAAGTGCTCTTTAGTATTTCTTTATATAGTGGTAGCCACGTTCAACCTAGCGAAGGTCAGTTAGAACACCTACCCATTTTCGCTTTGACCGATTCACCTGGTCTTAAGCGGTCCGGCCAAAGCCATAGTTTTAGCTGCGGCTAAGGGAGCCAACAGCATGGTTAAACTGACCGATTAATCGGGTTCTCAGGGGTCTGGCTACAGTACATAACCATTAGGCCTGTAGGGCCTTTAAACCTTTATTTATTTATTAGTAACTATGACTCGACTCTGGTTGATCTGGCTATCTTTATACTCCAGTCCATCACCTGAAGTGGGTCCTATAAACTTCTCTCGAACCGTTCCCTCCCGCCGCCGTGACTCCGCCAATTCCCGGCCCCGCTCTCCATCAGGAGGCCGTCCCTGGCGTCCCCAGCAAGACCAGCCCCAGGTCTTTCTTTGGCTGCTGATGTTGGTCAGTGCCCTGGTGGCTGGTGGCATCACCCGCACCTATCGTCTGGCTCAGGTAACCTATGGCAATCTTCCCGATGCTAAGCTAGCCCTCACCTATCAGCGAGACGGGACCCTGACCATGGTGTCTGCAGATGGGTTGGTTTTACAAAAAATAGGCCCAGGCGCCCATGAAACCATAGCCTATAAAAACATTCCTCCACGGGTCGTAGATGCTTTCATTGCGGCTGAAGACCAACGATTCTACGAGCATCAGGGGATTGATGGCCATGGTATCGCCCGGGCGATTTGGTCTAACTTGCGCCGAGGGGATGTGGTAGAAGGTGCTAGTACCATTACCCAGCAACTAGCTCGGATTGTCTACCTCAATCAGGATAAGAGTTTCCAGCGCAAAGCCAAGGAAATTCTGATGGCCTATAAGCTGGAGAAAAATCTGAATAAGAATCAGATTATGGAGCGGTACCTGAACCTGGTTTATCTTGGTTCCGGTGCCTACGGGGTCGCCGATGCGGCCTGGGTCTACTTTGGTAAAACCATGAAGCAGCTGACCGTGGCGGAAATGGCCATGATCGCTGGTATGGCCCCTGCTCCCAGCCGTTATTCGCCGGTGGTTAATCCTCAAGCAGCCCAGAATCAGCGTAACCGGGTGATTCGGCAAATGCTGGCTACCAAAGCAATTACCGCCGCTGAGGCGAATACGGCGATCGCTACCCCGATTCAAATTCAGCCCAAGCAACCTAAGTTTCTCTATAGTCAGTTTCCCTATTTCACCATTTACGTTCAAAATCAGCTAGAACAGGTTCTGTCCCCCGAGCAACTGGCGGCCGGTGGGTTAACGGTAGAAACCAGCCTCAACGTCAACTGGCAACGTAAAGCTGAAAAAACTGTGGACCAGGCGATCGAACAGTACAGCCGCTGGCAGGGCATAGACCAGGTGGCCCTGACGGCGGTTGACCCCCGCTCTGGGGAAATCAAAGCCATGGTGGGAGGTAATGATTTTAATAAAACCCAGTTTAATCGAGCCACTCAGGCCCAGCGCCAGCCGGGCTCTACCTTCAAAACCTTTGTTTACACGACGGCTATAGCGGCTGGTTTCTCCCCCTATAAGGAGTACGTCGATGCTCCCTACGTTGTTGATGCCTATCAGCCTGAGAATTACGATAAAAAGTACCGCGGTAAGGTTAACCTACTGGATGCGCTGCGCCACTCTGTCAATGTGGTGGCGGTTAAGCTGCTTATAGATGTGGGTTTTGACCCAGTGGTCAAAATCGCCAAGGCTATGGGCATTGAGTCTCCCCTCCTACCGGCCTACTCCCTGGCTCTGGGGTCCTCGGAGGTGAACCTTTTAGAGTTAACCAGTGCCTACGGTACTCTGGCCAATCAAGGACGCCATGTTCCAGTCCATGGTATTCGGCGGATCTGGAACAGTCAGGGCAAGGTCATTTATGAGGCTCCTAAGAAATCTACCCAGACCGTGGATGAAGATACGGCCGCCATTATGACCTGGATGCTCCAGGGAGTAGTCCAAGGAGGCACGGGGACCAGTGCCTCTCTGGGCCGACCCGTGGCAGGTAAGACCGGTACCTCTGAGAAAAACCGCGATCTTTGGTTTATTGGCTATATTCCCCAACTGGTGGCTGGGGTTTGGATGGGTAAGGACGATAGCAGTCCTACCCGTGGAGCCAGTGGTACCGCCGCCGCTATCTGGCGCCAGTTCATGGCCCAACTCACCGACGATATTCCCGTAGAGAAATTTCCTGAGTTACCCCGCTTGGCGGGCCGTAAAGGCAGCATTAAGGCTGAGCCCATTAAACCCGTGCAGGTAACGAAGGATCCACCAGTTGATGCCACTAGCGATACTGAATCCAAGTCAAAATCCCAGGATCCGAGTAAATCTCCAACCAATCAGGAATCCTCTACGGGGTCCTCTGGCTCTGCCTCTCCAGGTCTAACCCCGGCCCCAGCCCCTGAGGTCCCCAGTTCGCCTGCTCCTCAGCCCCCCGTCATACCCGAGCCGCCCCGTCAGAATACTCCAGCTCCAACCCCTCCCCCCGTCGTCAGTCCGGCTCCCCCAGCTCCACCGCCGGCCCCCTTAGCGCCAGCCCCACTACCCCCAGGGGGATCGGGAAGCACGCCCTAAGGCTCAGATTTCTATAGACTGTAGGCTCTGGTCCAGATCGGCCTTCAGATCATGCTCGTGCTCCAGGCCAATGGAAAGCCGTAGCAGATTGGTCGGTGTTTGGGTGCCGGGGGCCTCCACCGAGGCCCGGTGCTCCAGGGTACTATGGGGTCCGCCAAAACTGGTGGCCTGGGTGAAAAGCCGAGTTTGGGCGGCGACCCGCTGGGCAGCGGTCTGTCCCCCCCTTACCAGCACCGATAGCAGCCCCCCGTAACCCGCCATTTGCCGCTGGGCAATGCTATGCCCCGGATGATGATCTAACCCCGGATAGAGGACAGCTTCAATGGCAGGGTGTTGGTCAAGCCAGTGGGCGATCGCCTGGGCTGTTTGGGTCTGGGCCCGCACCCGTAGGGGTAAGGTTTGCAGACCCCGTAGGGTGAGCCAGCAATCAAAGGGTGAGGGAATCGCTCCACCCACGGTCTGGATTAACCGTAGCCGTTCAAAGAGAGGATTTATCTCGCGGGTAATTACTACCCCCCCAATCACATCGCCGTGGCCAGCCAAATATTTAGTCGTGGCATGAATCACAAAATCCGCCCCCAGGGTGAGAGGGGTTTGCAGCACCGGTGAGGCAAGGGTGTTATCACAGGCCAGGTAAGCACCCACCGGGTGAACCAAATCGGCAATTGCCTGAATATCAGTAACCTTTAGCAGGGGGTTAGAGGGGGTTTCAATTAAAACCAGGCGAGTTTGGGAACGCAGGGCATGGGCCAGAGCTACCAGGTCAGTGGTATCCACCAGGGTATAGGAGAGCCCCCAGGGCCCCAGGATTTTTTCCAGCATTTGTTGCACCCCAAAGTAAACACTGGTGGGGGCAACCACATGATCCCCAGGCTTGAGAGCTTGGAACAGGCTCAGGGTGGCCACGGAGCCAGAGGCGAAAGCTGCTGCTTCAACCCCCTGCTCCAGGGTCGCTAGGGCAGACTCCAGGGCATTACGGTTAGGATTACCACTCCGGCCATAGCTGTACCCACCCCCATAGCTACCGTCAGCGCACCGCTCAAAGGTGGTGGATAGGTAAATCGGCGATATTAAGGCCCCGGTAGCTGGGTCAAGGGTGTTGACACTATCAATAACCTGGGTTTCAAACTCCATGGCTAACCTCTCAATAAACAAAAACAAAAAGTCCTGCCCCAGGGCAGGACTTTTTTATAACCAACTATCTAGTTAATTAACCAAAAGCTTGGCTAAAGCAACCTAGAAGTTGAAGCTAGCCTTGACCACACCCCATACTCCCGAGGTGTCAGAACCACCGGTCTTAGTGTCGCCGTAAATTACGGCGGGGGTAATGGTCAGATATTTGCTGAAGGGAATCTGGTAGTAGCCTTCCACCAGGAAGGGGTTAGCAGTTTCCCCGACGGTCTGAGGCAGTTGGCCGCCGTAGATACCCAGTTGGGAACCTTCCAGCATTACATCCTTAATGCCAGCCCCAGCGGTCCAACTGAAGTCGTTACCGCCGCTAAAGTCGCTGTAAGCCCCATGGCCGGCGACAAAGAACTTACCAAAGTCAAAGCTGACAGAGCCACCATAGGTATTGGCAGCCCCTGCAGCACCACCTGCAAACACCGCAGAGTTGTCGCTGTGCAGATAGGTAAGGGCACCACTAAACACCCCACCGGGCAGGTAGGTCAACTGAGCGATGTAGCTCTGATTGGCGGCAGAAAAGAGACCCACCGCAGGGCTGGCAGCACCAGGATAACCCGCGGTATAGCCCAGATCCAGGGTCAGGGCTTTGCCAAAGCCAATATTGACACCAGCGCCGGCGCCAGCACCAGAACTGCTACCAAAGTCGTAGAACTGAGCGCCACTGGCATCAGCCACGCCAGGACCATCGTAGGGCAGAATGGTGCTGGTGACCCAGTCGTTACCAGACAGACCTTGAGCCGACAGGGTTACGTTAATGCTCTTGCCAACGGGGAACTTATAGAACAGTTGGTTGATGCTAACGTTACTGTAACTAGTCCCACCAGCAGCATAGGCCAGTCCACCTAAATCAGCAGGAGAAACAGCGTTACCTGCACTACCTTGCAGACGAATCCGCAGCAGGTCGCTACCGGTCAAGCTGGTGTTAAAGTTTAAGCGGGCTCGGGTAGCAACGCTGGTGCTGGTTTCATCGGTGCCCAGCTTGTCAAAAGGCACTACCAAGTTAGCGTCAACCTGGCCGCTCAGCTTGGTGGTGGTGGAAAATTGCTGAGCTTCGAGGGTGGCAGTCTTAGCTTCTAGGGAATCAACGCGACCGCGCAGGGTAGCCAGTTCAGCCTGGAATTCTTCTTGGAGACGACGGATGGCCGCTAAATCATCAGGGTTAATAGCCGATTGGGAAATCAGCACTGCCATTACGTCTAAGCAGGAGTTCAAACCAGCGGCGAACTCGTAACGGGTGAGGGACCGATCGCCACGGAAGGTGCGATCGGGATAGCCTTGAATACAACCATAGTTTTGTACCAGACCTTGGAGCGCCTGGAAGGCCCAGTCAGAGGGTTTGACGTCGGTTAACTCAGAAACGCTGGTAATTTGAGCCAATTGTACGGGCTCTTGCTTAACGGAAACCGCCTGCAGACTATCAACGCTGTTGATAGGAGCGGATTCGGCAGCCAGGGCAGCACCCGATACAGCTACCGCTGCACCCAGGGCTGCGGGAGCTACCAGTAAAGCTTTCCACAGTAATTTAGACATTTAATCTCTCCTCACACCTTAAAAGGCTAGTTTTCTAAGCAGTAGCCTACAGGCAAACTACCCGTAGGACTGGAGAATGTTAGAAAAAGTCCGGAAGACACAAACTTCCAAACCGTCGTCGCATTCGTTCGAAACAAATGTTAGCAGATTAAACTCACCTTGACCAGACCTGATCAAAAATGAGCTTTGAACCTACAGACGAAGTTGGGAGAGTTGATGTTCCCGGATGCCTGGTTAAGGATGGGAGAAGGGAAAGTAAATATCTAGCCAATTTCAGTTTTTTTAGAGACTTTGGGGAAAACCTGGATAGCTTTTCCCCAAAGTCAGCTAACCTAACTAGAACTTGAAGGTGGCCCGAAGAGCGCCCCAAAGACCGCTGGTATCACTACCACCAGTGCTGTAATTGGCATCGCCGTAAATAACCGCAGGGGTAACGGTCAGGTACTTGCTAAAGGGAACCTCGTAGTAACCTTCCACCAGGAAAGGATTATCCTTACGACCAGAGACTTGAGGTAACTGACCGCCGTAAACACCCAACTTAGACCCGGTTAGCCAAAAGTCGCTAACCCCAGCGCCAACGGTCCAACTGAAGTCGTTACCGCTACCACCGGTGAAGGTGGTGTAGGCACCGTGGCCGGCCAGGAAGAACTTATCAAAGTTGAAGCTCACCAGACCCCCAAAGGTATCGGTAGGACCAGCCGCAGCAAATTGGGAGGACCTATCGTTGTGCAGGTAGGTGACAGCGGCGTTGAGTAGTCCGCCCTTGGGAATAAAGTTCAACTGGGCAATGTAGCTCTGGTTAGAAGCGGCAAATATACCAACAGAAGGACTGCTGGCACCACCGTAACCAGCGGTGTAACCCAGGTCCAGCACCACGCTGTCGGAGAAGGCGAAGTTCAGACCAACCCCAGCCCCATTGCTGCTGCTGCCGCCAACGTCATAGAACTGAGCACCACTGGCATCAGCCACGGCAGGACCATCGTAGGGAAGGATGGTGCTGCTCACCCAGTCGTTACCCGAGAAACCTTTGGCCGCTACAGCTACGGTCAGACTGTTACTAACAGGGAACTTATAGTAAAAGTCATCGACTATCACGCCGTAAGAAACACTGTTACCAACACCGCTGGAGTTGGCCAGACCAGCGAACCCGCTAAGGGCGTTAGCGCCAGTGGTGCTTTGCAGACGAATCCGCAGCCGGTCCCTACCGGTGAAGCTGGTGTCAAAGTTCAGGCGAGCCCGGGCTTCAACGCTGGTGCTGGTTTCCTTGCTATTGGTGTTATCCAAAACATCAATGGGAGTCACCAGGTGCATATCTACCTGACCGCGCAGTTTGGTGGTGGTAGAAAATTGCTGGGCTTCTAACTTCGCCGTAGTGGCTTCCAGGGTCTCAACCCGACCCCGCAGAATGGCCAGCTCAGACTGGAACTCTTCTTGCAGACGGCGAATGGCGGCCAGATCATCGGGGTTAATAGCCGACTGGGAAATCAATACCGCAACTACATCCAGGCAGGAGTTCAGACCAGCGGCAAATTCGTAGCGGGTGAGGGAGCGATCGCCACGGAAGGTGCGATCGGGATAGCCCTGAATACAACCATAATTTTGCACCAGACCTTGGAGTGCCTGGAAGGCCCAATCAGAGGGCTTGACATCGGTCAGATCGGCAACGCTGGTAATTTGAGCCAGCTGTACCGGTTCTTGCTTAACAGAAGCTGACTGCAGGCTATCAACACCGTTGACAGGAGCGGATTCAGCCGCCAGGGCAGCACCGGAGACAGCTACCGCTGCACCCAGAGCCGCGGGGGCTACCAGCAAGGCTTTCCACAGAAGTTTAGACATTGATTTTCTCCTCACACCTTATCAAAAAGGTTTATTTCCACTATTTAGGGCATAGATACCTACACCCTCAACCCTAAAAACGCTTTAACCAACATTTGGTTGAAGCTTATTTTCAGTGGCTTGTGGGAAAGATAGTAACAGGTTTTTGAACTTAAATCAATCCAATTCCGAATTAGAGTTAATCCAGCTAAACTTTAATTCGGAATTAAATTCAAGTTATCTTTGAAATAAATTTAATTAAACAATAGGTTAAATTGACCTGAACTTCATCTATGATTCGCATATTCATTTGTCTATGGTTCAGGCCATGGAGACTTGATTGAGTAAGCCGATGTATGGCTTTGGTCAGCCCACTTAGGGCTTGTCTATCATGGTCAGAGGCTGGTACCCTATCTGGGTATGTTCAGCCTGCTATGGCCCTAGTTAGCCTAGTTGGCACTACAGCTTCCAGTTGTTTCGGCATACTTACACTGCAGTTTGCTGAGTCTGCTTGGCCCCATGGTTTTACCTTTGCAGGGATGGGTAACCCTGCGCCACTACTCTCTCAGGTGGCTACCGCAGGACTGTTTGGCCGGCTTGACGGTGGCCGCTTACCTGGTGCCCCAATGCATGGCCTACGGGGAATTGGCTGGAGTTGGACCAGCGGTTGGACTATGGACAATTCTGCCCGCCCTATTTGTTTATTTCTGGTTAGGATCGTCGCCCCAGGTATCGGTAGGACCCGAGTCGACCACCGCGATCATGACGGCGGCAACGGTGGGAACCCTGGTGAGGACCTATGGGGGTAGTTATCCCACAGTGGCGGCCTTATTGGCCTGTCTGGTGGGGGTGGTTTGTCTAATCGCCTACCTGGCCCGTCTGGGTTTTTTAGCCGATCTACTATCACGACCGATCCTGATTGGTTATATGACCGGCGTGGCCCTGATCATGGTGGTGGGTCAGTTGGGTAAGGTCAGTGGGATAGCTATTGAGTCCGATTCCATTCTGGGGCAAATGCTGGAGTTTTTGGGGCATTTCAGTCAGATCCATCCTCCGACCTTGGTTCTGTCCCTTTGCCTTTTAGCTTTTCTATTTGGGATGCAGGCATTCTTTCCCAGCCTGCCGGGCCCCCTGCTAGCCGTATTGCTGGCAACCCTGGTGGTGTGGCTTGGAAATCTAGAGGGCCAGGGTATAGCGGTGGTAGGAGCGATCCCGGTCGGATTTCCCCAGCCCCAGTTACCGCTGGTTTCCAGGGCGGAAACCTTGCAGGTCCTGGCCGCAGCCATTGGTATTGCGATTGTCGCCTACTCCGATAACGTACTAACTGCTCGGGCTTTTGCCACCCGTAATCGCTACACCATTGATCCTGGTCAGGAGTTACTGGCCCTGGGTATGGCTAATTTGGCTACGGGACTGATGCAGGGCTTCCCAGTGAGTAGTAGCGCCAGTCGGGCTACCATTGGCGATTCCCTGGGCAGTAAAACCCAGGTGTATTCCCTGGTCGCCTGGGGGGTTGTAGGGTTGGTGCTGCTATGGCTGCGGCCCCTGCTGGCCCTATTTCCTAAGGCGGCTCTGGGGGCTCTGGTGATCTACGCCGCCACTCGCTTAATCGATCTGGGGGAGTTCAGACGGTTGAAGCAATTTCGTTGGAATGATTTTGCCCTGGCCATCCTGACCACCCTGGGGGTGCTGGCTACTAGTTTACTGGTGGGGGTGGCGATCGCGGTGGCTCTGTCGGTGATTGAACTACTGGCCCGGGTGGCGCGTCCCCACGACGCTGTAATGGGTAAGGTGCCGGGCTTGGCGGGGCTCCACGACATTAGCGACTGGCCGGGGGCTACCACGATTCCGGGCCTGGTGCTGTACCGCTACGATGCCCCGTTGTTTTTCGCCAACGTCGAAGACTTCAAGCGTCGGGCCCTAGGAGCCATTGACGAGGAAACCGATCCGGTCCATTGGTTTGTTCTGAATGCTGAGGCGATTGTGGAAATTGATATTACTGCCGCTGACATGCTGGCAGACCTCTACGATGAATTGACCGCCCGGGGCATTACCATGGGTATGGCCCGGGTGAAGCAAGATCTGTACATGCAACTGGAGCGATCGGGGCTGCTGAATCAATTGGGTGACCATATTTATTTCACCCTGCCCACCGCCATAGAGGCCTTCTTAAAGAGTCGGGATGGTAACGGTAATCCCTTGGACAGCAGTCAAGCATCCTGGAGGAATTCTGTTCAGGAGTCGGGTTGAATGGAATATTCTTAAAGACAGATCTGGGGAAGGGTTAATTCATTCCCCCTGTTAATGACTTCAAGTCCCCCCCTGCTAGGCAGGAAGACTACTCTCGGGCCTGGCAAACAATCCCCAAGGGCGACCATGGTTAAAAAACGCATTCTCTCTGGCATTCAACCTACTGGAAATCTTCACCTGGGCAATTACCTGGGGGCGATTCGTAACTGGGTAGATTTGCAAAACGAGTACGATGCCTTTTTGTTCATGGCCGATCTCCATGCCATCACCGTTCCCCATGATCCCCGTCGCCTAGCGGAGGACACCTACAAGGTAGCGGCCACCTACCTTGCCTGTGGTATTGACCCTGACCGCGCAACTATTTTTGTCCAGTCCCACCTGTCGGCCCATGCGGAATTGGCCTGGCTGTTTAACTGCATTACTCCCCTCAACTGGCTGGAACGGATGATCCAGTTTAAGGAGAAGGCCGTCAAGCAGGGAGAAAATGTCAGTATTGGACTTCTTGACTATCCGGTTTTACAGGCAGCCGATATCTTACTCTACGAGCCCGATCTGGTGCCCGTCGGTGAAGATCAAAAACAACACCTGGAGCTCACCCGCGACATTGCTAACCGCTTGAATTTTCAGTACGGCAGTGAGGAAAACCCCATTCTGAAGGTGCCTGAGCCCTTAATTAGCGAGGCAGGAGCACGGGTTATGAGCCTCAGTGAGGGTACCCGTAAAATGTCTAAATCAGACCCCTCTGAGCAAAGCCGCATTGATTTGACCGATTCTCCAGAGGTAATCATCAAAAAAATTAAAAGGGCGAAAACCGACCCGGAACGGGGCCTCTGGTTCGATGACCCGGCTCGACCCGAATGCCATAATCTGCTCAGTCTGTATATGCTGCTATCGGGTCAGTCAAAGGCGGCGGTAACGGCAGAATGCGCCTCTATGGGCTGGGGTCAATTTAAGCCCCTGCTGGGGGAAACCATGGTGACGGCCCTGGCCCCAATTCAGGCCAGGTTTTCGGAGCTAATGGGCGATCGCACCTATCTAGAAACCATTCTCCGGCAGGGGCGAGAGAAGGCTGCAGCGGTAGCCATCCCTACCCTGACCCGGGTAAAAGACGCGCTGGGCTACTCCAGGCCCCTGTAAAACCTGAGGGTAAACCTGGAATTACTTAGCTGGAGCTGGAGTCGGGCTAGTCCCAGGGCCTGTCTCCTGGGCAGCCATTTGTTTAATCTGATCCTTGAACTGGGCCGGAGCCATGGTCACAGCCTGATCAAATAGGGGTTTGGCCGCCCCTACATCGCCCTTATCCTTGAGGACCAGGGCCTTGGCCAGTATGGGCCGAAAGTCGTTGGGACTGGAGGCGATCGCTTCATCATAGAGACTCAGAGCCTGATCAAACTGTTTGGTTTCGGCGTAGACCTGGGCCAGCAGGAGTTTCACCGAAAGGGTATCAACCGGTGGCGGCGGAGCTTCCCCCTGGATTTTTGGAGCAACCTCCCCCTGGGTTTTAGTGGCAGTGGTGAGAGTATCCTTTAATAGACCAATGGCCGCCTGAGGACGCTGCTGTTGTACTAACAAAGCGGTTAATCCCTGCAAAGCATTCATGTCAGCGGGGTTGGCGTCGAGTACTTGCCGATAGGCCTGGGCGGCCCCCTCCAGATCTCCCAGACGCTGTTTGGTTTGCGCCAGTAGAACTTGATACTCCGATACCTTGGGGTTTTGATCCACCAGTTTTTGTAGCGGAACCAGAATACCCTTGATATCGCCTAACTTAATGCGGGTTTCAATTAAGCCCTTAAGGGCCGTCTGATTATCGGGCTCCCGTCCTAAAACCAGCTCATAACCTTTGGCTTGAGCCTCGAGTTCGCCCTTTTGGGCAGCCGGGTCAACCGCCGGGGGAGTATTGGCTGTGCCTGCGGTGCGACGATTCTGACTGCCGCTTAGAATCGGTAGTAGGGAGAGGGATAAAAAGGCAGCCATCGCCAGAATCAGAACTGTGCCAACTAGCCAGCGATTTCGTTTTTCGGTCACAGTGATAGCCTCACAATCTCTAACAGGGCTACAGTAGCAAAGATTTTATGCAGAACTTTTAGAAAAGGTGCGGATTTTTAGAAAAAGCCGTGGAAATATAACAAAGTGAACACCGAAATCTCGATGTTACGCTAGGCTTACAAGTCAGGTATAGGTTAATTATTCGGTCAGCGGATAGCTGACTGAGGTCAAGAGGAGGTCAGTGGTGTTATGAGTTCGGCAGAGCAAAAATCCCCAGAACAAACCCAGCCCCAGGTGGTTGAATCAACCCTCAACCAGGACCGGCGCTCAAATGTACAACCGGAAAAACTAAAGGTTCCGCCCCAGCGGCCTAAATTGGTAGCTCCGCCAGCTCGACCAGCAGCACCCCAAGCTAAGCCAGACCTGAACGCTAGCCGCCCCCTCCAACCCCGACCTGGACGACCAGATAGCGCCATTGCTATCCCCGTAGAACCAACTCAGGCGGCGACCCTTGATCCGGCTATGTATCGATACCTGCCCATTGCTCCTCCTAGCGAGCCCATGCAGTACCGCGCCATTGGGCTGGTACGGGGTACCTACAGCCCAATGGCGCCCGATGAGCTAAATCGCGGCAACCTAACCACCGATGAGGGCGACACCATTGATGCCGTGCTGCTGGGACGGGTAACCAGTCTGGTAAAAAAACATCTTGACTTGGAGGTCCCCCATCTTTGGGTCGTCTATCCCCGCACCCGGCAGAAGGAAGACACCCAAGAAGATCTAGACCTGCACCTGCAAATTGTCGGGGTTTGGGAACCGGAAACCCTTGGTTTTCCTGGAGAAGCACCTGAAGAGGTGAAAGATAGTGCGGAGCACTCACCCCAAAAAGCCACTCCATCCACGGGTTTAGGGGCTGACTTGCCGGCGATCGATGAGCATTTCTTTTCTATTCGTGGCGAGGTGGTCAAATACACGCCAGAAGATCAGCTGATTACGGTCAAAATTCTCCAGGGTATGAAGCGGTCTCCGGGGGTCCCTAAACCCTTTAAGCTTAATCTCCAGGGTACTATTGAAGGCCGTACCGTCGGTTATTTCTGGGATTTTAAGGTAAGACGCCAGGGTAAAATGCTGTTTTCCCAGTATGCCTCCGTAGTTGGTATTGTACCCCCCAAGAAGCGATCCCCCGCAGATCGCCATAGCCCTGGACGGAAACCAGAGACCCGCCAATCTGCTGATAAAAGCGATATTGCTCGACCTAAGAAACCTGGGGTACAGAAGGAGACCTCTCAAGATTAAGTACGCCTGATCGGCTTTCTAAAGTCCATCAGGTTCGGAGCAGTGGGGATGTCGAAATTTCTAACCCGTCTATCCTTAGCTACCCAGGGCATCCTGCGGTAGGAAGTTACGGTCCTTAGGCAAGGCGGCTACGGGTGCGGTCAATTCAAACTTGCCCTGGTTAATCCAGGCCTTAAGCTCTAACTGGGCTTGTCTGGCCAGATACAAGCTAGCCAGGGGAGCTGTCCGCACCATTTGCCCTTCAATGGTAATGGACCCTGACTTCAACTGGGCATAGCTCACCAGACCAAAGGTAGGCCGAACCCGACGGGGAATGGCAAAGTCCATTACCGGAGCAACAATATCTCGATCCTGAATGGCGCAGTGGGCTGCAACAGTCTCATTGAGAAGGGGAATGGGAACTGCCACTCCAATCATTAAAGATGGGCCGTAGCCTTTAAAGTAGCAGCCCCGCACCCACTCCGGTTGCATTTGCTTAGCATCTCCAATCAGGGCAACAGTGGCGGCGGGGCCAATCGGGGTGCGGTTGGGCAGGCGACGTTGCAGGGGAAAATGTTGAGTCCCTTCCCAGGCAATGTAGCCCACTCCACCTCCCAGCCAGAGGCGAGTGCCAATACCAATCGCCTCTAAATCGGGATCGTTAAGTAAGGGAGAGAGGGCACCAGGGTTGGCATAGACAGCATTGCCCAAATGGGGCTGTAAGGGCCCCAGGTAGGTGGATAGGGGTTGTTCTCCACCATTTACCCCAACGATGAAATTCTGGTACAAACAGCGAGGGTTAAACAGGTAGAACTGGTTGATGGTATCCCGGTTAATGGTGGTTTCCAAAGCAGCCCGGGGGTAGCAGTCGGTTACATGCCCCGTCGCCTGCACATGGACAGAGCGGCCAGCAATTAGGTTGGCAATCACGTGGCCACCCCCGTATTCCCGACCCTCTTCGCTATCCAGTAAGTCACCTCCCCGGCCAACCGCAGCGGGCTGGCTGGCCCCCACATAGATATCAACGGCTCCGAATCCAGCGTAGGCGGGTACGCCATCCAGGTAGCAGTGCAGTAGCTTAATGGGGGGATCGGTATGGCCCAGGTTGAGAACGGCTCCGCAGGATTCCATCGGCTCAAAGGTGCCTGTAACAACCACATCAACGGCCTTGGCGGCAGCGACAACGCCCTCCTTCTGGGCCAAGGCCTTAAACTCTTCGGCAGTATAAGCAACCACCTGACCCTGGCGAATTTTTTCATTGATGGTGTCGATGGTACGCATAGTGGGTTAGTCAAGGTCAGGGTTGTCTGGTGGTACTGACTGTAACCCCAATAGCCCAGCCATGAGTACTGAGGGAAACAGTAGCAGGATCAGAACTAACCCAGGAGAGGCAGGGGGATTCAGGGCAGGAGCGACATACTTGATCAGGGCGCTAATTAAAGCCGATAGAGCTAAAAGTTTGATAATTACGCTGGTTGCGGCAAAGGTCATGACGATTGGGCCTCCGATCGCCGCACATTGAGGCAACACCACTCTTCGCGCCGCCACAGGGTAGCTACGACCCACCCATGCTGTTCCAGGGTTTCTGCCACCAGCTTGGATTGACTGATCAAAATACCGCTAAAAATGCCCCAGCTCTGGGAACTTACCAGAGGCGCTAGTTGGGGAATCAGGTCGATAATCACCTCCGCTAGAATATTGCATACCACCCCCTGCACTGGAGCCTCTATGGTTTCCTTCAGGGCTTCCAGGCTGCCGTGAACGATCGCCATTTGCTCGGCGGTGATCTGGTTTAGATCCCGATTGGCGATGGCTGAACTGACGGCCATGTCATCAATATCGGCGGCATAAACCCGCCTAGCTCCTAGCAGAATTGCCGCAATCGACAGAATCCCAGAGCCGCAGCCAATATCAGCTAGGGTGACCGTTTCTGGAGCGGTAGCCAGACGCATTTCCAGAGACTCCAGGCAAAGCTGGGTGGTGGGATGGGCGCCAGTACCAAAGGCGACTCCTGGATCCAACCGTAACACAAGGCGTTGATTATCGGTCGGAGGGGAAAGCCAGGCAGGGGTAATCAACAGGCGATCGCCAATGGGTTCGGGCTGCCAGTGCTGTTTCCAACTTTTGGACCAATCTTCCTCATCGATCAAGGTCCACCAGATTTGGGGAGCCGGCAGATCATAGACCAGGGCATCTTGCTTAACTAGTAGGGCCAGGGCAGAGAGATCGAGGAGTTCCATCCGGTGTTGGGGGAAGTAAGCCTTGACCAGGCAAGCAGCCCCCCGCATCTGACTGGCGATGCCCTGGCTGCCGAAGCTATCGAACCGCCAGAATATCCCATCCTCCAGAGCAGGGTTGCCTAGTACCTGTACTTCCCACCAACTTGTTGCCATAGCTGCACCTATAGATTGACCGTATAGGCATCGCGAATGCCTTCTACCTTAGTGATTTCTGACAAAATGCCCTCTGGTAGTGGATCATCCAGACTGAGTACCATCACCGCATCGCCGCGCACAATCTTGCGACCTACCTGCATGCTGGCAATGTTGACGTTGAAACTACCCAACAGGGAGCCAATTTTACCAATAATGCCCGGCATATCCCGGTGTAGGGTGAACAGCATGTGCCGGGTCGGAGGTACATTGATAGGAAACTGATCGATATCGGTAACCCGGATTTCGCTCCCCCCCAGTAGCACTCCGGTAACGGCATGCTCTCCCAGGCTGCCTCTGGCGGAAATGGTCAGAGAACCGGTGTAGTCACGAATATCAGCATCCCGGGTTTCAATCACATGGATGCCCCGCTGCTTGGCTTCAATAGCGGCGTTGACGTAATTTACCCGTTCCTGCAAAGCATTGGAGAGTAAACCCTTGAGGGTCGCAATCATAATCGGTTGACTGTCGCCAGAGGCAATATCCCCCTGGAGGCGCACAGTTAGTTCCTGTACCCGGCCCCCGGCTAATTGGCCCACCAGGTTACCCAGGGTTTCCGCCAGTTGTAGATAGGGGCGAAGTTTTTGTAGGACCTCAGGACTTAAACCAGGAATGTTAACGGCGGAGCGGGCCGGTAAGCCCAGCAGCACATCCCGAATTTGTTCAGCCACATCAATGGCCACGTTAACCTGGGCCTCTTCCGTGGAAGCGCCCAGGTGGGGAGTGAGTACCACCGCTTTACCCAGATCCCGTAGTTCCGACTCTCCCAAGGGTTCAGATTCGTAGACATCCAGGGCGGCACCGCCAATCTGACCTTGCCGCAGGGCCTCCGCCAGGGCTGTCTCGTCAATAATGCCTCCCCGGGCGCAATTGACGATGCGTACCGTAGGCTTCATCAAGGCGAGGGTACGGGAGTTAATCAGATGGGTGGTTTCTGGGGTTTTAGGAAGATGGAGGGTAATATAGTCTGCTTCCCGAAATAGCAGGTCTAGATCCACCAGACGGCAGCCTAACTGCTCTGCTCGCTCCGCTGAGATGAAGGGATCGTAGGCTAACAGCTTCATGCCCATGGCCCTAGCCACCGCTGCCACGTGGGAACCAATCTTACCCAGGCCCACCACTCCCAGGGTTTTCTTGTAGACTTCCACCCCGGTAAAATCCCCGCGTTTCCATTCCCCCGCCTTGATCGAGCGATCGGCGCTGGGAATATAGCGAGAAAGGGCCATCATCATGGCTAGGGCATGCTCAGCTGCCGCGATCGTATTGCCCTCAGGCGAGTTGACCACCAGAATGCCCCGTCGAGTAGCCGCCGGTACATCGACGTTATCTACCCCAACTCCAGCTCGACCAATGATTTTGAGGTTTTGTCCGGCTTCAATCACCGCTTGGGTTACCCGGGTGCCTGATCGAATCATCAGGGCATCGTAATCACCAATAATCTTGATCAGATCCTCAGGGGAAAGACCGGTGTTAACATCCACCTGGGCTACCTGGGAGAGAATATCCAAACCTACTTGATCGATGGGGTCAGAAACGAGAACCTTAGGCATGGGTCAACTGCAAAAAATGTCACAAGCATCTACTTTACTGTAAAGCCGGTTTTTTCACCTAGGCTCCTGTGTACTAAACATAGGTCTAGCTATAGTTTTAATGTACTGGTTTCCAGGCCCCTGTCTGCCTGGGCTAACCCCTCCCTGGAGACTAGACGACCTTAAGCCTTGACCTTACCGAAACGTCGATCGCGTTGCTGATAAGCAGCTAGGGCCCGATGGAATTCACTGATGTTAAAGTCAGGCCAGAGGGTGTCGGTAACGTAAATCTCAGCATAGGCGAGCTGCCATAGTAGGAAATTACTAATCCGCATTTCACCGCTGGTACGGATCAGTAGATCAGGGTCCGGCAAATTAGCTGTATATAGGTGCTGACTAAACAGGGCCTCCGTAATGTCTTCGGGGGCCAGCCTCCCCGCCTTAACCTGGGTAGCCAGGGCGCGACAGGCCTGCACAATTTCTTCCCGACCACCGTAGTTAGTGGCCACCGTCAAGTCAATTCCCTGATTGTTTTGGGTTTTGTTGACCGCCAGTTGAATTTCAGCCTGGAGAGAGATGGGCAGAGCCGCCAGGTCGCCTACAAAGCGAATCCGCACATTCTCCGCCATCATTTCCATCAACTCCTGACGCAGTACCCGTTCAAACAGCGTCATTAAGAAGTCCACCTCTTCGACGGGACGGCCCCAGTTTTCCGTAGAAAAGGCGTAGGCGGTAAGGGCCCCAATACCCCAGTCCCGACAGCAGCGCAACAGGGTTTTGAGGGTATCGACACCGCGACGATGGCCCATGATCCGGGGTAGTCCCCGGCCTTTGGCCCAGCGACCATTCCCATCCATGATCACGGCCACATGTTGGGGCAGGAGATCGGGCTTTAAATCGTCAGGTAAGGGATAGGGCGCAATCGGCTTGGGAATCATGTTGGCTTGGGGGGAGAGGATTAGGATCGGCCAGAGGAGCGAGAAACAAAGGCAATTGCTTCATCAAGCAACTGTCGCCCCAGGGTTCTGAGTCGAGGGGCCACTGGTTCACGATCGGTGGTTTTAACAAATCTAGAGCGCAGAATACTACGCAGGCGGCTACTGGTTAAGGGCCGATCTAGCATACCTCCCTCAGCTAAAGAAATAGACCCTGTTTCTTCTGATACCACAACACAAATACAATGTTCGACCCGCTCCGTAATACCCATGGCAGCTCGATGGCGGGTACCCAACTGTCGCGATGCAACTCGCTCAGAGATGGGCAAAATCACCCCGGCGGCCACTACCCGTCCTCCCCGAATCAGGAGGGCGCCATCGTGGAGGAGCGTTGTGGTCTGAAAAATGGTTTGAATCAACTCCTTAGAAACCTCGGCATTGAGCCTGACTCCTGGAACGGAAAAATCTCGGTCATCAATAGGCTTATCGGTTTCTAAGATTAACAGAGCCCCGGTGCGATTCTGGGATAACTCCTTTACGGCATCAACAATCTCATCAATAACGCTATTGGCTTGGGGTAGGGCTTCCCGGGCCGGCCGCAGCAACTGCACCAATTTCCCCTGCCCTAGTAGTTCGAGCAGGCGGCGAAACTCTCCCTGCAGCATAAAGGCCATGGCTACAGCGGCGCCGATCACCAGTTTGTCGAGCACAAAACCCAACAGGGTGAGTTCCAGTGTTTTGCTGACGGCGGCAGCCAGCATTAAAAAGATCAGGCCACGCACCATCCATAGGGTGCGACGATCGCCGATGACTATCAATACCACGTAGCTCAGCAAGAGTACCAGGGCAACGTCAAGGAGCTGTACCCCTAACTTGACCTGATCCAGGTTTGTCAGCCATTGCTCCCAGAGGTAGTTCATGCCATTTTAGGAGAGGGTGCAGTGCAGACCTGGTTGACGTCTCCTGTAGTCAAACCTGGTCATAGGACCAGGTTTAGGAATAAGACGCTAATCCCAGACTGAGGGTTTCTGGTAGGCAATCCTGGCGGATCAGATCGCGAAGGGTCTCGCGCCGTAAAATCAACTTAGCTTCACCGTTTCTGACTAGAACGGCGGCGGGTCTAGGGACTCGGTTGTAGTTGGAGGCCATGCTGTAATTGTAGGCACCGGTGGCGGCGATCGCGATCACATCCTGCTCCTGCAAAGCGGGCAAGGGGGCATCCTTAATCACAATATCCCCTGACTCGCAGTGTTTACCCGCCAGGGTAATGGTTTGATCTAGAGGGGCCGCCATCCGATTCGCCACCAGGGCTCGATAGACCGATTGATAGGTAATCGGGCGGGGATTATCCGACATGCCCCCGTCAATGGCAACGTAGGTGCGTAGTCCTGGAATAGGTTTCTGACTGCCCACCCGGTAGGCGGTGACACAGGCCGAACCGATCAGCGATCGCCCCGGTTCACAGAGCAGTCGAGGTAAGGGCAATTGATGCTCACGGCAGGCCGCCACCACGCTGTCACACACGGTTTTAACCCAGGTATCAATACTGGGAGGATCATCGGCTTCGGTGTAGCGAATTCCCAGCCCACCCCCTACGTCTAATTCCGTCAGGGTGAGACCGTAGCCCTGGGCGGCCACTAACCACTGGGCCATCACCCCCCCCAGATCTCCATGGGGATTGAGTTCAAAAATCTGAGAGCCAATATGGGCATGCACCCCCAGGCAATGTAACTGGGGATGGTTAGCCAGAAACTCAAACACCGCCTCAATCTGGTCGGGATCAAAGCCAAACTTGCTATCCAGGTGGCCAGTGCGAATATACTCATGGGTGTGGCACTCAATGCCTGGGGTAATCCGCAGCAGCACCGGGATGGGCTGACTGGCCGACGTCGCCAGATTCGCCAGGGTTTTTAACTCTAGCCAATTATCCACCACCACCCGACAGCCCACCGCCTGAGCCAGGGCCAGTTCCTCACCAGATTTGTTGTTGCCGTGGAAGTAAAGGGTTTCAGGGGAAACTCCCGCCTCAGTGGCGGTAAACAGTTCTCCGGCTGACACCACATCAATACCCAGCCCCTCAGCCGCCACGATCGCGCAAATCGCCAGGCAATTCCAGGCCTTAGAGGCATAGAGCACCAACGCCTGGCCGGGATAGTGGCGGGCAAAACCCTGGCGGTACTGTTGGCAGGCCGTCCGCAGGGTATGGTCATCCAAAATATACAGGGGAGAGCCAAACTGTTCCACCAGATCCACCACATCGCAGCCCCCCACCACCAGATGATCGGCATCATTGACGGTGGCCGTTAAGGGCAGCAAACTCTGGTTGGGGGAGGCCTGCGCTCCCTCCCCCCGGATGGCTAAGTACTGAGTACTACCCAGACTGGCGAATGCAAGTGTCGATACCATGACAAGTCCCAAATCCCTAGCCGTAACTATCTTCAATTCTGGCTCTAGCCCTGGTGAGGGGACGTGTCAGCCTTTGCCTATCCTACTGGACAGAGGTCAGTCTCAACCACCAGATTGCTTTGGCAGATACGGCAACAGTGTACAATCAAGAGCTGGTTACAACACAGAATTCATGGGTGAAATTAATTCATGGGTGAGCTGTCTGGAACCGTCTCTTCAGGATATTCCCGCCCTGGTAGACCTGGATCGGCGATCGCTGGGCGGCATCTGGTCCGCTGCCACCTATGGCCGCGAAATTGAGAGTCCCAATAGTTGCCTGCGCATTCTCACCCGCCCTGCCCTAGAGCCGACCCCCGTAATTGGGCTGGGGTGCTACTGGAGAATTTTGGAGGAAGCCCACCTCACCCTGCTAGCCATTGATCCGGCCTACCAGCGCCGGGGACTGGGCCAGTGGTTACTGGTGCAGCTACTGGCCCATGCCTGTGATCAGCAGTTACACCGGGCCACTCTGGAGGTCCGCTGTTCTAACCAGGTAGCCATCCTGCTTTATCAGAGCTTTGGTTTTCAAGTGCTGGGCCGCCGCCGTCGCTACTATCAAGATGGAGAAGACGCCCTGGTGCTCTGGCAAAATTCTCTACAAACCCCTGAGTTTCAAGCAAACCTGGCCCGCCGCCGCGATCGTAGCCGGGAACAGTTGGCGCGGCAGGGATGGATGTTTAGCTCCCCATTACCTGCGGTCCCATCTGGAGTGATCCCCAATCCCTAATTAATTTCCAGAGAATCACCAAAGGTGAGGAAATCCCACTGTTTAGTTAGGCACAACCCACAAAATTCCCTGTGTTAGAATTTCCCTATCCGGCACGCACCAGGTGATTATTACCATCATGTTTGAACGCTTCACAGAAAAAGCTATCAAGGTCATCATGCTGGCTCAGGAGGAAGCCCGGCGGCTTGGCCATAACTTTGTTGGCACCGAGCAAATCCTCCTTGGGTTGATTGGCGAAGGCACCGGCGTAGCCGCCAAGGTGTTGAAGTCCATGGGGGTTAACCTCAAGGACGCCCGCATTGAAGTGGAAAAGATTATCGGTCGGGGCTCTGGTTTCGTAGCGGTAGAGATTCCCTTTACCCCCCGAGCCAAGCGCGTGCTGGAACTTTCCCTGGAGGAGGCGCGCCAGTTGGGCCACAACTACATCGGGACTGAGCACCTACTGCTGGGGCTGATCCGCGAGGGCGAGGGGGTAGCCGCCCGGGTATTAGAAAACCTCGGCGTCGATCTCTCCAAGGTACGCACCCAGGTGATTCGCATGCTGGGGGAAACGGCTGAAGTGTCCACCGGCGGTGGCCAGGGCCGCACCAAAACCCCCACCCTAGACGAATTTGGCTCCAACCTAACCCAGATGGCTGCCGAGGGTAAGCTGGACCCGGTGGTGGGTCGGCAAAAAGAAATTGAGCGGGTGATTCAAATTTTGGGTCGTCGCACCAAAAACAATCCAGTCCTGATTGGCGAGCCGGGGGTGGGTAAGACCGCCATCGCCGAAGGGCTGGCCCAGCGCATTGGTAACGGCGATGTGCCCGATATTCTAGAAGACCGACGGGTGGTCACCTTAGATATTGGCCTGCTGGTGGCGGGCACCAAGTACCGGGGTGAGTTTGAAGAGCGGCTGAAGAAAATCATGGATGAAATTCGCTCTGCGGGTAACGTCATTCTGGTGATTGATGAGGTCCATACCCTGATTGGGGCTGGGGCCGCCGAAGGGGCGATCGACGCCGCTAACATCCTGAAGCCAGCCCTGGCTCGGGGTGAGCTGCAGTGCATTGGCGCCACCACCCTGGACGAGTACCGCAAGCACATCGAGCGGGATGCGGCCCTGGAGCGTCGCTTCCAGCCGGTGATGGTGGGTGAACCCAGCGTCGATGAAACTATTGAGATTCTCCACGGCCTGCGCGATCGCTACGAACAGCACCACAAGCTGAAGATTTCCGACGAAGCCCTGGAGGCGGCGGCCAAGCTCTCCGATCGCTACATCTCCGATCGTTACCTGCCGGACAAGGCCATCGACCTGATCGATGAGGCCGGTTCTCGGGTGCGGCTGATCAACTCCCAGTTGCCCCCTGCCGCCAAGGAATTGGACCGGGAGCTGCGCCAGGTGCTCAAGGATAAGGACAATGCGGTCCGCTCCCAGGACTTTGATAAGGCTGGGGAACTGCGCGATCGGGAAATGGAAATTAAGGCGGAAATTCGGGCGATCGCTCAGAATAAGGCTGCCGAAGAGTCGGAAGGGGAAGAATCCCCAGTGGTGGGTGAAGAGGATATTGCCCACATTGTGGCTTCCTGGACTGGGGTGCCCGTTAACAAACTCACCGAGTCCGAATCCGAAAAGCTGCTGCACATGGAAGATACCCTGCACCAGCGGCTGGTGGGTCAGGACGAAGCGGTCAAAGCGATTTCCCGGGCCATCCGTCGGGCTCGGGTGGGCCTTAAAAACCCCAATCGCCCCATCGCCAGCTTTATCTTTTCTGGTCCCACCGGGGTAGGTAAAACCGAGCTGGCCAAGTCCCTGGCCTCCTACTTCTTTGGTTCAGAGGAGGCGATGATTCGGCTGGACATGTCCGAATTCATGGAGCGCCATACTGTCTCCAAACTGATTGGTTCGCCTCCGGGGTACGTCGGTTATAACGAAGGCGGTCAGCTCACCGAAGCAGTGCGGCGGCGACCCTATACTGTGGTGCTCTTCGACGAAATTGAAAAGGCCCACCCCGACGTCTTCAACATGCTGCTACAAATTTTAGAAGACGGTCGCCTGACCGATGCCAAGGGTCGTACAGTGGACTTTAAAAATACACTGCTGATCATGACTTCCAACATTGGCTCCAAGGTAATTGAGAAGGGTGGCGGCGGTCTGGGCTTTGAGTTTGAACAAAATCAAGCCGAGTCCCAGTACAATCGTATTCGTTCCCTGGTCAACGAAGAACTCAAACAATACTTCCGACCTGAGTTTCTCAACCGTCTGGATGAAATTATTGTCTTCCGCCAGCTGACCAAGGACGAGGTGAAGGAAATCGCCGAAATTCTGCTGAAGGAAGTCTTTGCCCGCCTGACCGAAAAGCATATTCACCTACAGGTTACCGATCGCTTCAAGGAGCGCCTGGTGGAAGAGGGTTACAACCCCAGCTACGGGGCTCGTCCCCTGCGGCGGGCAATTATGCGCCTGCTGGAAGACACCCTGGCGGAGGAAATTCTGTCCGGTCGTCTGGTGGATGGGGATACGGCTACTGTTGATGTGGATGATACGGGCAAGGTCACCATCCAGGCTGAGCACCGCCGAGAACTGGTTGCAGCAGAAAGCTAGGGCCAGGGTTAGACCCAAGCCGGGGGAAGCACTCTCAATGGGTGCTTCCCCCTTTTTATGGCGGTAGCCGTGGGGACTTCCCTCCCTTCTCCGTAAGGGGACTTTGCCAGGGGCGCAGTTTGATGGAGCTGCCAGCCTGAGGTGCAGAAGAGGGTTCAGAGGCCTAGCCAGTCCTGGCTTTGATCGATTAACCCGGTGCTCAGCCTATTCACCAAAGCCATATTTTAGATTTTCAAGGGTCTCAGGGTATCGATAAGGATATAGATTAGAACCTATGTCTGAGTTTTTAACCACTCTTTCAACTTAGTTTCTAACCTATGAGTATTAAAACTATTGCCACCCAGCCCTATACCGATCAAAAACCTGGTACTTCGGGGCTGCGTAAGAAGGTTAAGGTTTTTCAACAGCCTAACTACTTAGAAAATTTCGTTCAGGCAACCTTTAATAGTCTGGCCGGCTACGCTAACCAGACCCTGGTGGTCGGGGGCGATGGGCGCTACTATAATCGCCAAGCCATTCAAATTATTTTAAAAATGGCCGCGGCCAATGGGTTTGGCCGGGTATTGGTGGGTCTGAACGGAATCCTGTCCACCCCCGCTGCCTCCTGTGTGATTCGCAAGAATAAAGCCTTTGGGGGTATTATTCTGTCTGCCAGCCACAATCCTGGAGGACCGGAGGAGGACTTTGGCATCAAATACAATATTGCCAATGGTGGCCCGGCTCCAGCTAACATTACCGATGCTATTTTTGACCAGAGTCGGATAATCAAGGAATATAAGATTCTTGATGCGGTGGATCTAGATCTGAGTCGGGTCGGCACCCATAGTCTGGGCCATATGACCGTGGAGGTGATTGACTCAGTCATCGACTACGCCGCTTTGATGGAAACCCTGTTTGATTTTGGTCAAATTCAGCGGTTGCTATCGGGGGGTAACTTTCGATTTTGTATGGATTCCCTCCATGCGGTTACCGGTCCCTACGCCCGGGCCCTGTTTGAGCGTCGCCTCAGTGCCCCTGCCGGTACGGTGGTGAACGGGGAACCCCTGGAGGACTTTGGCGGCGGCCACCCCGATCCTAACCTGGTCTATGCCCACGATTTGGTGGAGATTATGTTTGGCGATCAGGCCCCCGATTTTGGGGCGGCCTCCGATGGTGATGGCGATCGCAACATGGTGTTGGGCAACCACTTCTTCGTCACCCCCAGTGACAGCCTGGCGATTTTAGCCGCCAATGCCACCCTGGTACCCGGCTACCGCCATGGCCTGGCCGGTATTGCCCGATCTATGCCCACCAGTCAGGCGGCCGACCGGGTCGCCGAAAAACTGGGCATCGACTGCTACGAAACCCCCACCGGATGGAAATTCTTTGGCAATTTGCTGGATGCGGGCAAAGCTACCCTTTGTGGCGAGGAAAGCTTTGGCACAGGGTCCAACCACATTCGCGAAAAGGACGGCCTCTGGGCAGTGTTGTTCTGGCTAAATATTCTGGCGGTGAAGCAGCAATCGGTGGAGGCGATTGTGCGAGACCACTGGCGTACCTACGGCCGCAACTACTATTCTCGCCACGACTACGAGGGGGTTGATAGTGATCGGGCCAATACCCTGGTGGACAACCTGCGCCAGCAGTTGGCTATCCTCCCCGGTAAAAGCTTTGGCCCCTACACCGTTGCCTATGCCGATGACTTTGCCTACACCGACCCGGTGGATGGCAGTGTGAGTCAGCAGCAGGGTTTACGGATTGGCTTTAACGACGGCTCTCGCATTGTTTACCGGCTATCGGGTACCGGCACCTCTGGGGCTACCCTGCGGCTCTATGTAGAACGCTTCCAGGCCGACCCCAACCAGCATAATCAGGATACCCAGGTGGCTTTAGGGGATTTGATCCAGCTAGCGGACCAGATTGGCCAGATTAAAACCCTCACCGGCCGCGATCGCCCAACGGTGATCACCTAGAATCCTCTGGTCAGTCCCAGAGTCGGCGACGCTGGTGGCCCTGCAGGCGATCGTGGCTATCCCGCAATAGGGTAGGAATGGGCAACTGCTCAGGGCAGCGCGGCAAGCAGTCGCCACAGTCAGTACAGCGGTTGGCCCGACGGCCTGGAAACCAATGGCCAGCTTGCTCAAACATGGCATAGCGATAACGGCCAAAGTTCTCCATGTCAAAGGCAACCGCCAGGTTGCGCAACCGCAGTACCTCCGGAATGTGAATAGCCTCTGGACAGGGCAAACATGCATAGCATTGACTACACTGATCTGTCCCCAACACCAAACCCTGGTGTTGGCTGAGGCGATCCAGAGTGGCCGCCTCCAACTCGCTGAGGGGCTGGGTTTGATCCACCAGAGGAGGGAGAAAATCTAACTCCTCTGGGTGGGCAGGCCCGGTACTGAGGGTGGTGATTCCCGGCTGACTTAGCAACCAGCGGTAGGTCAGGGCCAGGGGCGTAAAGGGTTGGCAGAGGTCTACCAGGGTCTGGGAAGGGGTGTAGAGCAGGCCACCCTTATCTCCCGGAGAAATAATAAATATCCCCATGTCCTGTTGCAGGGCCAGATCAATCAGGGGAGCATGGTGTGGAAAGAAAAAATAGTAGTGAAGATTCAGGAATTCAAACAACCCGGTCCCGATCGCCGCCTCGATCAATTGGCGGGAGCCATGGCTGGAAAACCCTACGTGACCAATCCAACCCTCAGCCTGAGCCTGCCGTACCGCCGCCATACAGCCCTCCGGCTGCTGTACCCAGGCCAGGTGTTCCCAGGTGTTGAGGCCGTGCAAAGCCAGACAATCAATCGGTTCACCTGCTAGCCGGGCATGGCAGTCCTGAAGATAGGCCGCCATGGTAGTCCGATCGGGCAGGGGGGGAATCTTGGTGGTGAGAACCAATCCCTGGGGCCGCCCCTTTTCCTGCAGCCATCGTCCTAACCAACGTTCACTGCTACCGTACCCTCGAGCGGTTTCGATGTGGTTAATGCCCAGATCCAGGCCCCGATTTAGGGTAGCCTGAAAGTCTTCCCAGGAGTCCAGACAGCGCATGGTTCCCAGGGAAAACAGGGACAGTTGCAGGTTAGTCCGACCGAAGCGGCGATAGTGCATAGGCGGTTGCCCCAGCTCCGGAGGATTCTATGACCCAGCCCTGCCTAACCCTCCAGGGACTCGTTACTGGGAGAAGGATGGCCACCGCGCTGAATAAAATCAGCCGGACTGAGATTGGATAGAAAGCTATGAAAGGCTTCTTTCTCGGCTTCATCCGCATCCCGATCCACGGGCATAGAGGCCTCAGCGATCACCTCTTCCATCACCCAGATGGGGGCATCTAACCGCAGGGCAATGGCAATGGCGTCACTGGGGCGGACATCCAGCTCTTGGCGGGTGTCTCCCTGGACCAGGGTGAGGAGGGCGTAGAAGGTATTGTCCCGCAGAGAATGAATCACCACCCGTTCCAAAGTCATATCCCACGCCTCCAGAAGATTGACGAAGAGGTCGTGGGTTAGGGGACGGGGAGAGGGCTGGTTTTCTAAGACGCTAATAATCGAGCTGGCCTGCTCTCGGCTGATGTAAATGGGTAGCTGGCGGCGATCGGTGGTATCGCGCAGCAGAATCAGTGGACTATGGGACGCCGCATCAAGGGCAATCCCAGCGACTTTCATTTCAATCATGAGTTTGTCCTCTTGGATTCGTTGCACCCTGGACAGCCTGCCTCAAATCCCCGGAGTTCAGTCACTGGAATGATGCCAGTTAACTCTCCCGGCAAGACCTGGTTAAGCCCCATGTAGCCCGATAATCTCATCGTTATCAAGACCGGGAGTTGATCGGGTTCAATGGACTGGGTTCCTGACGAGGCATAGGTTTAACCAGAATATTATATTTCATAATTCCAGTATGCCTTGATCCTATCCTGGCTGGGGGTACATTGACCTGGGGATATGATTAAGTGTTGATAACGCCTACCCTATCCATCCTGCCCTTGGCTGTCCTATGTTTACTGGCTTAATCCAATCTCGGGGTCAGCTTTTCCATCGCGGCCATAGCCAATTACAGATTGAGGTTATGGCCCCTATCCATCCCTTATTACGAGATATCCATTTAGGGGATAGCATCGCCGTAGATGGCATTTGTTTGACGGTGGCAGAGGTCTTACCCCAGGGTTTTGTGGCGGCGGTCTCTCCAGAAACCCTGGCCCGCAGTACCCTGGGACAACTGGCGGAGGGTAGTTGGGTGAATCTGGAGTCGGCCCTGCGGGTGGGGGGCAAGGTAGGGGGGCACTTTGTGACGGGCCATGTGGATGGTCGAGGGGCTTTAGAAACCGCAACGGTCACCGACAATGCCTGGCGTCTTTGCTTTACCATTTGCGATCGCCAGGTCACTCAATACATTGTCGCCAAGGGTAGCATCGCCATCAACGGCATTAGTCTGACCATAGCCGAGTGCAACCCGGCTGGGGACTGGTTCGCCGTAGCCGTCATTCCAGTTACCTACCAGGAAACCACCCTGGCCTACCTGAAACCCGGCGAATGGGTCAATCTGGAGGCAGATATTCTGGGTAAGTACGTCGAAAAGTTACTGCGAAAAGATACTCCCTCCATGGGACAAAATATTTCCTTTGATTTTCTCACCGATCATGGCTACTAGCCTATTTCCAGCCGCTGCCATGGCCCTTTTAAGATTTGCCCCAGATTTGTTTACAAATCGAAACAGTTCGGTTAAGGTAGGGATATACATACCTCGTTACCCGT
>JBMOHM010000032.1:0-33013 GCA_049317845.1 Nodosilinea sp.
TTAGGGATGGAGCTGAAGAGGCTTCCCTGGCAGATCAAACAGCCAATGATCCATACACAGAAAGGAGTGAAGTTGCTGTTAGATTTCCATCTGTCTCGCCTATTTGACAACACCCAATCCCGTATTTCCATACTTTCTATATTAGCTAAAGGGAGTGGTCAAAAATCTTGGTTAATGCCTAATTGAGGTTAGGGTTTAATCAGAGATTTACCTCCATAAAGGCTCGATCTAAAATGGGGAAGTTCCTGGTTAAAGGGCTTGGGTGTTGTTATGTTGAGTTGTTATAGCCGAAGCCATGGGCAAGGGGACGAAGGCATGCCAGAACATCTACCCAGCCCTGGCGGTGACCCACCCACCCGGTCTTCAGCATTCGAGGCGCAGCTATATTTTCTATAGAGGCTTGCTATGGTTAATTCAGTCCTTTGCCATGGTCCCGATAGGGATCAAGGGCAATCATAGTTAGAACTCGACAAGCTATCCACTCTCCTATGACTGTTTCTCTCCCTTCTTCCATCCCAACCTTCTCCCTAACGGCGGTTGCCCAGGCTACCCGGCGAGGGGCTCAAGCTCTAGCAGTAGCCTCGACAACAATAAAAAATCAAGCCCTGGAGGCCATTGCCACAGCTCTGGAAAACCAGCAGGAGCAGGTTCTGGCCGCTAATCAAACTGACTGCCAGGCCGCCGAAGACAGTGGGTTGGCTAAGCCCCTCTACGATCGCCTTAGGCTCAATGGGGTAAAGCTCAAGGGCGCGATCGCCGGTGTGCGAGATGTGGCGCGCCTGCCCGATCCGGTGGGTACGGTACAGCTCCATCGCCAGTTGGATGAGGGCCTGATTTTGAGCCGGGTTACCTGCCCACTGGGGGTCCTGGGGGTGATTTTTGAGTCACGCCCCGATGCGGTCGTACAAATTGCAGCCCTGGCTATCAAATCAGGCAACGGAGTCATTCTCAAGGGCGGTAGCGAAGCCGTAAACTCCTGCCGGGCCCTGGTGGCGGCTATTCATGAGGGACTTACCGCTGTCGGCTTTGATCCAGCCCTGGTGCAGTTGCTAACGACCCGGGAAGAGACCCAGGCTTTACTGGAGTTAGATCGCTATATCGATTTAATCATTCCGAGGGGCTCCAATGCCTTTGTGCAGTTTGTTCAAACTCATACTCGGATTCCAGTATTAGGCCATGCCGATGGCATCTGTCACCTCTACCTTGATGACGCTGCCGACGTGAGCAAGGCGATCGCCATTGCCGTTGATGCAAAGGCGGGTTATCCTTCTGCCTGCAACGCTATTGAAACCTTGCTGATCCACCAGGCTATTGCCCCCACCGCTCTGCCCGCCCTGGTAACGGCCCTGCGCCAAGCTGGCGTGGAAGTTAGGGGGGATAGCCAGGCTCGTCAGATAATTCCCGATCTGGTGGCGGCTACGGAGACGGACTGGACCACGGAATACAGTGACCTGATTCTGGCGGTGAAGGTGGTGGATTGCCTGGCTACCGCGATCGCCCACATCAATACCTACGGATCGCGCCACACCGATGGGATTGTGACAGAGGACCCGATTGTCGCCGCCCAATTTATGAGCCAGGTGGATGCGGCGGGGGTCTACCACAACTGTTCCACCCGTTTTGCCGATGGTTTTCGCTATGGTTTTGGCGCCGAAGTGGGCATTAGCACCCAAAAAATGCCGCCCCGAGGGCCCGTGGGGCTGGAAGGGTTAGTCACCTACAAATACCAGTTAGTCGGTAACGGCCATGTAGTGGCTACCTACAGTGGTGCCCAGGCTCGCCCCTTCACGCACCAGGATCTGCCCAGGTAATCAAGCTAGCTTGAGCCAGAACCCTGAGGACCGATTGGATCGGTGAAGCCGAAGACTGGCCTAAGTTGTAACCAGTCTCTATTCTGTATATCCAGGGCTACGGCTCTATCAGGCAATCTGCAGGAGCCCACCAGTTCCCCTCCCTGAAATGGCGTCCTATCAACCCGTAGATCAACATAGCGGTGACAGTGATCGGGCTTTTGCTCCCCTTCACGATATCCGTGCCCCCCGGCGACTAGGCTGGCGTGACCTGCTCAGTTGGCCGACTCAGCGTAGTCTTCTCCTGCTCCTCAGCGATCTAACCACCCTGGGCCTGGCCTGGCATCTAGCCCGATTCCTGAATCAGTTTTTCTCTCCCATTCCTCCCCCCCTGGTGTGGTGGATCTGGCTAGGCTTGCCCAGTCCCTTCTGGCTGCTGGTGCTTGCTACGGTAGGGCTATTTGCAATCACAGGGCTCTACGGGAGTAGCTATGCTCTACAAAATTACCTACGGGCGGGCAAACTGGTCAGCCTGGTCTACCTGACCTCCCTGGTGGGGATGTATTTTTACGATCCTAAGCTGGACCTGCCGCGATCGCTGTTTTTCTCAGCCTGGTTAACCAGTATGGTGCTGATGGTCCTGGCCCGCCTGACGGTGATTACCCTGATCCTGCGCCCCCTAGAAAGACACTACTCCCCCAGCCGTTGTTTCTTGATTGCCCCCGCCCATCGCCTCAAGCCCCTGGCCGATGTACTCCGCCAGCGGGCTGGTCTATCTCTGGTGGGGGCAGCCTTAGTTAGTACCATCAATTCATTACCCACCTATCGGACGATTCTAGCCTCCAGAGCTACCCTTTTACTGGTAGAAGGCATGCCCGCCGCCGATCTGGCCTCTGCCCTCTACTGGAAGCTACGGCGAGCCGGAATCGCCCTCCAACTCTTACCTAGCAGTCGAGATATGCTCTACTGGCGGGGCCTGCCGGACACCATCGCCGGGATCCCGAGTTTACGCCTGGATGCGCCTCTAATGGGAGGGTGGGATTACCGCCTAAAGCGGACTATTGACTACCTGGTGGCAGGGCTGGGTCTGGTATTGCTGGCTCCTCTGCTACTGGCCATTGCCCTGGCCATTCGTCTAGATTCTCCCGGCCCAATCTGGTTCCAGCAACAACGGGTAGGGCTACAGGGCAAGCCCTTTCTCGTCTGGAAGTTTCGTACCATGGTGGCAAACGCCTCTGATCAACAGGCGAATCTGGAACACCGCAACGCCAGCGCCGATGGCATTCTATTTAAGGTCAAGGCTGATCCCCGCATCACCCGTGTGGGAACCTGGCTACGGCGCACCAGTCTAGACGAACTACCCCAGTTGATCAACGTGCTGCGAGGGGAAATGAGTCTGGTCGGCCCCCGTCCCCTACCCTTGCGCGATGTGGCCCGTTTCCAAGCCTGGCATCATATACGCCATCAAATATTGCCAGGAATTACTGGGCTGTGGCAAATCTCTGGGCGATCGGATATTGACAGTTTTGACGATGTGGTTCGCCTGGACCTCCATTACATTGACCACTGGTCTTTAAACCTGGACCTGGACATTCTCGCTGCTACCTTGGGCATTTTGCTACGGGGGAAGGGTGCCTATTAATCTGGTTAGGGAAAGGAGGGGTGAGGATCAATTTTCCTTCCCAGGCAGCCCTAAAACTATAATGGGCAGGGCAGGCAACCAATTCTCGATCGCCCTCCACCTGAAGCAGCCCCATGACCTCCATTCTTGCCCAAATCAAAGTTCGCTTTGCCCAGGCCCTGGCCGCTGCCTTCGGGCCAGACTGGGCCGAGACCGATCCACTACTGACGCCGACCAGTAATCCTAAGTTTGGTGACTACCAGGCTAATCTGGCCATGGGTCTGGCCAAGCCCCTACAGCGCAGCCCCCGAGCGATCGCCAGTGAGCTGGTTACCCATTTGCAGCTCGAAGATCTCTGTGAACCACCGGAAATTGCCGGTCCCGGCTTCATCAATCTGCGCCTCAGCACTGCCTATTTGCAGAGCCAGGTCCAGATCAGACAGGCCGATCCCCGACTGGGAATTACCCCTGTTACCCAGCCCCAGCGGGTGATCGTTGATTTTTCCAGCCCCAATATTGCTAAAGAAATGCATGTAGGCCATCTGCGGTCCACCATTATTGGTGACTGCCTGGCCCGAGTACAAGAATTTCTCGGCCACTCTGTACTCCGCCTTAACCATGTAGGCGATTGGGGAACCCAGTTTGGCATGCTGATTACCCACCTGGAGGAAACCTGTCCCCAAGCCCTGGAGGCCAATTCTGGGTTTGCCATCGGCGATCTAGTCAATTTTTATAAACAGGCTAAGCAACGTTTTGACCAGGATAGTGACTTTAAGCAGCGATCACGCCAGGCGGTGGTTGATCTACAAAGGGGGGATCCAAAAGCGACTCGAGCCTGGCAAATTCTCTGCGATCAATCTCGCCAGGAATTCGAGCAAATCTACCAACGCCTGGATATCACCATTCAGGAGCGGGGTGAGTCTTTTTATAATGACTCTCTGGCTATGGTGGTTAGGGATTTAGCCGCCCAGGGATTACTGGTGGAAAATGACGGCGCCCAGGTGGTCTTCACCCAGGGCTTTACCAACAAGGAAGGGCTGCCCCTGCCCCTTATCATTCAAAAATCTGATGGCGGCTATAACTACGCCACCACCGATCTGGCCGCCCTGCGCTACCGGATTACCTGCGATGGTGGAGATCGCCTGCTCTACGTAGTGGATGCCGGTCAGAGCACCCACTTTGCCCAGGTCTTTCAGGTAGCGGAAAAGGCGGGTTGGATTTCCCCTGGTGTTACCCTGACCCATGTGCCCTTTGGGGTAGTCCAGGGAGAAGATGGTAAAAAGTTTAAAACCCGATCAGGGGAAACGGTGCGGCTCAAGGATTTACTCGACGAAGCCGTAGCCCGAGCCAGGGCAGACCTTAAGCATCGGCTAGAACTGGAAGGTCGTCAGGAGTCCCAGGAGTTTATAGAGTCCATAGCGGCGATCGTTGGTCTGGGTGCCGTCAAGTATGCGGACCTGAGCCAGAACCGCACCAGCAACTACATCTTTAGCTTTGACAAAATGCTGGCCCTACAGGGCAACACCGCTCCCTATATGCTCTATGCCTACGTGCGTATCCAGGGGATCAGTCGCAAAGGCAACATTGACTTTGACCATCTCCCCCTGACGACCGCCGTTCAGCTGCAGGAGGAATCAGAACTTACCCTGGCTCGCCACCTGTTGCAGTTAGATCAGGTGCTGGAGGAGGTCGCCCAGGATCTCTATCCCAACCAGCTTTGTCTCTATTTGTTTGAACTGAGTCAAAAGTTCAATCAGTTCTACGATCGCTGCACGGTGCTCCAGGCCCCCGAACCCCAACGTACATCACGGCTGATCCTTTCTCACCTAACCGCCAGAACCCTGAAACTAGGACTGAACCTGCTGGGAATCCCAGTGCTGGAACGTATGTAGAAAAAACTCACTGTCTCCTGGCTAAGCCGAGTAAGTTGAGGATTCCCTGAGCCGATCCAGGTCAGTAGCTTCTATACTAAGTAAAAATTACTATTTGTTTTCAGGATTACAGTTATCATCTGGCCAGTCTTCGCCTTCACTAGTTCACGCGGTCCTCAGGGTTCTAACCAAAGCTCTATCTTCATGATGAAACTAACGGTTTCCTCCCTGGTCTTTGCTTTATAAACCCTAAGGGACAGAATTTTTACTGATGGTGGTCATGAGAGCTAATGCTTCCCAGCGATTCAAAGATAATAGCCTTAACCTTTTACAGGACTATCAAAGTCATCCCTGTCCTGAGCTGCGAAATCAATTAGTTCATTTGAACATTGGCCTGGTACGCCAGGAAGCCTATCGCTGGTTAGAGCGCTGCCAGGAAAGCTTTGATGAATTAGTCCAGGTAGGTAGTCTGGGCCTGATTCGGGCGATCGAGCGGTTTGATCCGACCCGGGGCTATGCCTTTAGTTCCTTTGCTGTTCCCTATATTCGTGGAGAAATCCAACATTATCTTCGCGATAAGAGCGCTTCCATGCGTATTCCCCGGCGCTGGCAAGCCCTTCAATCTCGATCTAATCGGATTACCCGGCAGTTACAGCAGGAGTTGGGTCGTTACCCCAGTGAAGAGGAGGTCGCCGCCAATCTGGGAGTTTCTCTGGCGGAATGGCAGGAGGCCAGACTCGCTTGTCACAACTGCACTACCCTGAGTCTGGACGTGCCTGTCCAGGATGGGGATGCTACGCCTACCTCCCTGGTAGAGTTGATTCCCGATCCCCGCTACAAAAGTTTCCAATTGGCCCAGGAAGATCAGATTCGCCTACAACAGGCCCTCTATCAACTGGAACACCGTACTCGTCAGATCCTTGAGTTCGTTTTTCTCTATGACTTAACTCAAAAGGAAACCGCAGAACAACTGGGTATTAGCGTAATCACCGTATCCCGCCGGGTCAAGCAAGGTTTACAGCATCTCAAATCCCTGATGATTACCTCCCGCGAAAATAGCAACTAAGGATGGGGGGATCAACTAAATTCGCTTCAGCCATCATCTGCAGAGATCTGACTCTAGAGATAGCCAACTCTCCGAAGGTTTTCAAGTGCCCTTTAAATAGGATTCAATTTTTGAGAATTAAGCTATTGTTAAGGCATAATTTTAGGGCGATTTAGGGAAACTATATCTAATGGGGTCTAGTATTTTTCTGCTTCTATTTTTGCTAGGGATCTTACTGGCTATCCTGGGAGCCCTCATTGGTATAGTAGATGCCTTCAATGTTAGTCCTGGTTGGGGTTTATTATCCCTTTTTATTCCCTTCGCCCTACTGTTCTTTTGCATTAAGTTCTGGGATAGGCGCCGCTGGGCTCGTAACAGTCTAGTGCTGGGGTTGCTGGGATTGCTGGCCATGGTGATAAGCCTGCCCTTTCTGCAGGAGTTAACGATGCCCCTGATCCAGAAATGGGTAGGTAGTGAGCCAACGGTCACCGCTGAGCCCTCCGGTACCCCTACCTCAATGCCGGTGGCCGAGTCTCAAAACCAGGTCTTTGCTAAACCCTTTGTACCGGCAGCACCAGGCTTCTCAGCGATCGCCAGGGCCAATTTGATTCAGTCTACCGATCCCGATGCACGCCGTCGCCTGGTCAATAGCAACCGTCTTGATCCCTACGCTACGGTGCCCATTCCACCCCCACCCGTAGCCAATCAAGGGAAGTCAGGGTCACCATCCGAAGTAGCCATTACCAAACCTGCAGCCCCAGTGCTGCCTTCCCCGACCTCTCCACCAGCTACCTCCGGAGGTGCTAAGCAGCCCTCCATTGCTAACAATTCCGGCTCGACAACGGGGGCAACTGTTACCCCCCAGCCAGCCCCTCTGTCGGAAAATTTTAAGGTCACAGGGGTGATTAATCTGGGGGGTAATAGCTACGCTATTGTTGAATCTGCCGATTTAGGCACCCCTAGCTACGTTAAAGTGGGACAGCGCCTGGCCAACGGTCAGGTTTTAGTTAAGCGGATTGAAATGTATGGGGGTTCTCCCCTAGTCATCTTTGAAGAAAACGGAAAAGAATTCCCTCGCCCGGTTGGTTAATCCCCAGCCGTCTAAAAGCCCTTGATCCGGTCTACTTCCGCAGGCGTGGCAGAATAGAAATGGTGAATTGGCGTGAGGTGATTGGGTATGCCGTTACAGACGGTTGTTTTCCAGGTACTCTGGGGCTTAGCCTCAGTTGTTGTGGCAGAACTGGTTAGGGACTTTTACCACGTTCTGGGGCATTACTGGCATCCTTTGGTTAGGCTGCACAACTGGCATCATCGCGTTTATAAGAAAGACTTTACCCCGGTTAGCCCTACCCTTTACCGTCAAGCCCAACTTTACAACGATTTGCCCGAATCCTCCGTGATGTTGGCAGTGATGACGATCCTGGCCACAGCGGCTGGCCTTTGGGGCCTTTGGCTAGGAGTTGTCTACAGTGCCGGGTTTGTAATTACCGCGATCGCCCGATCCCAGGGCTGGTTAATGGCCACCGATCTGACCCACGAGCCTGGAGAACTCACCACCATTCCTTCTAACTGGTGGGTCAATCGTACCTACCACTGGCGCCATCACTTTGACGACCCCAATGCCTACTTTGCCGGGTCCTTCACCCTGGCCGATAAGGTTATGGGCACAGCGGTTTCCCTGAAAGGAAAAACCGTCGCCGTAACCGGAGCCTCGGGTAGTTTGGGGCAGGCTTTAATTCAGCAACTACTGCAGCAAAGGGCTAAACCCATCGCCCTAACCACCTCAGCTACGGCTGAGTTCCCCAACGGCGTAACCACCCACTACTGGCAACCTGGTTTAGAAACGGAGCTGCAAGACCTTCTCCAGCGGGTGGATATCTTAGTTATTAACCACGGTGTTAACGTCCATGGTGAGCGTACACCAGCCGCCATCGAAACCTCTCTGCAGGTCAACGCCCTCTCCGGTTGGCGACTGATGGAAATGTTCTTCGCCACTGTGCACACCTCTCCCCAGAGGGCCATGAAGGAGGTCTGGGTAAATACCTCAGAGGCAGAAGTTAACCCTGCCTTTAGTCCGTTGTACGAAGTTTCCAAGCGTCTGATGGGGGAGCTGGTAACCCTGCGCCGCCTGGATGCTACCTGTGTAGTCCGGAAGTTAGTCCTAGGCCCCTTCAAGAGCGATCTCAATCCGATTGGAGTAATGTCAGCGGAGACCGTAGCCTGGGCCATAGTTGCCCTAGCTAAACGCAACGTCCGCAATATCATTGTCACGATTAATCCCCTCACCTATATGTTCTTTCCCATTCAGGAATCGGGTCGCTGGCTTTATTTCAAGCTGTTTTCCCGGCCATCTTGAGCCCTTAGGCCATAGAGGACTACTGCCGGAATTTTCCACAGCCTTCAGGGTTTACCTGATTTGAGTTTTGGGCAACCTGGAAGGTATCTACGGGGAGCCAAACCTCATGGTATAGGTGGAGAGTTGTGCACTTGAACAGCCCCAGAGCGATAGCTGGGGCCTTTTATGTCGCTGTTTTAACCATCCCTTCCACCCCCTTACCTCCGGTTAGGACTATGGGCGGTGTCGCCGTCTTGTCCGCACCAGACTGGCCACTGCCCTAACTCCTCTGCTGATGCTGTCAATTGGTGAGTTCAGGTAATCCTAGTGTTTAAATCCATAGGTTCTGAGGTTTGCGCCTTCGATCTGGAATGGGCACCTGACCCAGACTCGGGGCGGCGAGTCTACGACTTGCCCACAACCATGGGCGATCGCAGGGTTTTTGAGGTGATGTGGGAAAAGGCTGGAGCAACCCTGGAAAAACCCCGTCCCTTCTTAAAAACCGCTCTCTGTCGGGTCATTTCCGTAGCCGCAGTAATTCGGGAACAAAGTCCTAAGGGCCAGGTCACCCTACGCCTGACCAGACTCCCGAAAACGCCCCACCAGCCCATGGCGGAGGCGGAGCTAATCGGGGCTTTTCTGGCCTACCTGGGTAAACAACAGCCTCAACTGGTGGGCTTTAACTCCCACACCTCAGACCTACCAATTTTGCTTCAACGGGGCATTGCCACCGGAGTTTCAGCTAAGGAATTTTGTCGGCGTCCCGATCGCCCCTGGCAGGGCACCGATTACTTTCTCCGTCAGGGCGATAGTCACATTGATCTAAAGGCCCTTATCAGCGGTTGGGGAATTGGCGCTCCCTGTCTCTACGAATTGGCCAGGGTAATGGGTATCCCAGGGCAGCTTACCCCAGACCATCCCACCATTGTTGACTGGTGGGTAGAGGGTAACCTGGAGGCAATCATGCACCATAACCAGTGGGATGCCTTAACCACCTACCTGATCTGGCTACGAACCGCCCGTTTTGCCGGTTTTTTTGATGCCGACCAGTATGCCCAGGAAGAAAATCGCCTCAAGGACCTACTGAAAAAACATATTGATCAGGGAGAGACCCATCTGGCAGATTATCTGACCGTCTGGCAAAGACTCAGGGATACCGGTCTAGCTATAGCAGGTGACTGAGTCAAGGCTAAGGGGCGATCTAAAAAGAGGTAGCCATTTCCTGGTACCCCCGGACTGGCAGACCAGGTAACGGCGTCACCCAGCAGGGCGATTGCTCCCTTCCCCCAGCGAGATGGAAAGGCTGGAAGGAATATAAGTTAATTCTTAAATTATCGAAATAAACTGCCCCCAATTAAAGACAAATCTGGAACATTGCTTATAATTTGTATGGGAATCTTAGCGTTTTGCTGTTCCTGGTTTATTCTTGGTGCTAATCTACAATTGCATCTATGTATTGATGTAAAGCTGATAGGCTGACAGGGTTAGGGAATTCGGTTCGGGACGGTTATAACTGGCAAATTAATGCCCCTTTAAAATGATGCCTCGTATACTCGTCATCGATGATGATCCAGCCATCGCAGAGCTGGTTTCTGTCAACCTCGAAATGGCTGGCTATGATGTTAATCAGGCTGGCGACGGGGTCAAGGGACAGGCCTTAGCCGTTCAGCTAATGCCCGATTTGATCATGCTTGATTTAATGCTACCGAAGGTGGACGGGCTGACGGTGTGTCAACGTCTACGCCGCGATCGGCGGACGGCTGACATTCCCGTACTGATGTTGACGGCCCTGAGTCAAACCCAGGACAAGGTAGACGGCTTCAATGCTGGGGCCGACGATTATTTAACCAAACCCTTTGAACTGGATGAAATGCTGGCTCGGGTAAGGGCTCTACTGCGCCGTACCGATCGCATTCCCCAGGCGGCCAAGCATAGCGAGATCCTTAACTACGGCCCCCTCACCTTAATTCCAGAGCGCTATGAAGCCATCTGGTTTGACCAAACGGTTAAGCTCACCCATCTAGAATTTGAACTGCTTCACTGCCTGCTGCAACGCCACGGCCAGACCGTTTCTCCCAGTCAGATTCTGCAAGAGGTGTGGGGCTACGAGCCCAACGACGATATCGAAACTATTCGGGTCCACGTTCGCCATCTGCGGACTAAATTAGAACCCGATCCCCGCCATCCGAGATATATTAAAACCGTCTACGGTGCGGGCTACTGCCTAGAGTTGCCAGCCCTGGCCCAGACCCTGGAAGAGTTTGCTTCCTAGGTCGTTTTTCCCAGGATATTGTGCAGGAGTGGCTTTATCTATACCCGTCCCCTGGCTCGACTGATCGAAGAACTGCAACGTCTCCCTGGTGTCGGCCCCAAGTCTGCCCAGCGGTTAGCGCTACATATCCTTAAACGTCCCCAGGCCGAAGTTCAGAATCTAGCCCAGGCTCTGTTAGACGCTAAAAGTCAGGTCGGCCACTGCTCTATCTGTTTCCACCTCTCGGCGGAACCGGTTTGTGATATCTGCCGTTCAACCAGCCGGGATCATCAGATTTTATGTGTTGTAGCTGACTCTCGCGATGTTATTGCCATTGAAAAGACCCGGGAATATAAGGGTAAATACCATGTGCTGGGAGGATTGATCTCCCCAATGGATGGCATTGGACCGGAACAACTGAGTATCGGTGCTTTGGTACATCGAGTCAGTAAGGATGGGATCGAAGAGGTGATTATGGCTATTAGCCCCAGTATTGAGGGGGATACCACAACCCTTTATATTGGACAGTTACTCAAGCCCTTTACGCGAGTAACCCGGATTGCCTTTGGTTTACCCATGGGTGGTGATTTAGAGTATGCAGACGAAATCACCCTGGCCCGTGCTCTGGAAGGTCGGCGAGAACTGGAGTAGGTAGAGATATAGAGAGATATAGGGCTTTGGCCAGAACATCGAGGACCGGGTAGATCGGTGAACCGAAGCCCTACCTAAATGTTCGGTTCGCCCCTATCCCCTTGCCGATGGTTACAACCATAACTTGGTTGGGCCCATGTAGGTGGGTTTGCCTGAGCTTAAACAGTCTTTCCTCCGATCTTCCCGCTTCCTGAATCTATCGAAGGGCTGTCCTGGCAATCAAAATCAGAATGATTGAGAATAATCCGTATAGGGCGTTCCCGTCTAGTGATAATCTGAAAGGTGGCGCTTTGGAATGTAACAGTGACATAGAAGTCGCCAGATAAGCTGATCATAGGGAATAGGCGAAAGCATGGTCACCACAGCAGAAAAAACAAACGTTGGCTATATTACCCAAATCATCGGTCCGGTTGTGGACGTTAAATTCGCTAGTGGCGAAATGCCCAGAATTTATAACGCCCTCAAAATTCAGGGCACTAACCCTGCCGGATCCGAGGTTTCCGTTACCTGTGAGGTACAACAACTTTTAGGTGACTCCCAGGTTAGGGCCGTGGCTATGAGCTCTACTGACGGGCTAATTCGGGGCATGGAGGTAGTGGATACCGGTGCCCCTATTAGTGTGCCAGTAGGAGCTTCTACCTTAGGGCGAATTTTCAACGTCCTGGGCGAACCCGTTGACGAGAAAGGTCCTGTTAGTCTGGAAACTACCTCTCCCATCCACCGAGCTGCTCCCAAGCTAACCGAACTGGAAACCAAACCAACGGTGTTTGAAACCGGTATTAAGGTCATTGATCTGCTGGCTCCCTATCGGCGGGGTGGCAAGGTTGGCCTATTCGGTGGTGCTGGTGTAGGAAAAACCGTATTAATCCAAGAATTAATCAATAATATCGCCAAGGAACATGGTGGGGTTTCCGTATTTGGTGGCGTGGGTGAACGCACCCGAGAAGGCAATGACCTTTATAACGAATTTATTGAGTCGGGCGTAATCAACGCTAATGACCTGGGTAAGTCAAAGGTAGCCCTGGTTTACGGCCAGATGAACGAGCCTCCTGGGGCCCGTATGCGGGTTGGACTCTCCGCTCTGACCATGGCGGAATACTTCCGTGATGTCAACAAACAAGATGTATTGTTATTCATCGATAATATTTTCCGGTTTGTGCAGGCCGGTTCTGAGGTATCAGCTCTGTTAGGGCGGATGCCCTCAGCGGTGGGTTACCAGCCCACCCTAGGTACGGAGGTTGGTGACCTGCAGGAGCGCATCACCTCCACCCATGAGGGATCAATCACTTCAATTCAGGCTGTTTATGTACCTGCTGATGACCTTACCGATCCGGCTCCGGCAGCTACCTTTGCTCACCTGGATGCTACCACCGTTTTATCCCGTGGTTTAGCCTCGAAGGGAATTTATCCAGCGGTGGATCCCCTTGACTCTGCTTCTACCATGTTGCAGCCCAGTGTGGTGGGTGAGGAGCACTACAAGACCGCTCGTTCAGTTCAGTCGATTCTGCAACGGTACAAGGAACTTCAAGACATCATCGCCATTCTTGGTCTAGATGAATTGTCTGAAGATGATCGTCTAGTGGTAGCTCGAGCTCGGAAGATTGAACGCTTCCTCTCCCAGCCTTTCTTTGTGGCGGAGATATTTACAGGTATGCCTGGTAAATATGTGACCCTAGAGGATAGCATTAAGGGCTTCAACATGATTCTGTCTGGAGAGCTGGATTCTATCCCAGAACAATGCTTCTACCTCAAGGGGGGCATTGAAGAGGTCTTACAGGCCGCCGACAAGATTAAGGCTGAAAGCTAAATCCATAGAGAAGGCAGACTTTCCCAGCCGGGGAGTCTGCCTTTCCTGCTGAAGTTAATCTATTCAATTTTCCCTATGGCCTTAACTGTTCGTGTAATTGCTCCAGATAAAACTGTCTGGGACTCTGAAGCTGAGGAAGTTATTCTCCCCAGCATTACTGGCCAGCTGGGCATTTTAGCTGGCCATGCTCCCTTACTAACGGCCTTAGACATCGGGGTTATGCGGGTCAGAGCCGATAAGACCTGGATTCCCATTGCCCTGATGGGAGGTTTTGCTGAAGTGGATAGGAATCAGGTTACCATTCTAGTGAATGGTGCAGAACGGGGCGAAAGTATTGATGTAAAAACTGCCCGCACCGCTTACGAGGAAGCGGAAGCTGACTTTGCCAAGGTTAATCCTGAGGACAAGCAAGCTGTGATTCAAACTCAGCAAGCGGTCAAGCGAGCTCGGGCCCGCCTGCAAGCCTCTGAAGGGATTAAGTAACTAACGTCGAAACCCTAAGTCCCACCGGTCATAGAGCGGCTAGCGGCTCATAGAGGGTCTATAGCTTTGCCAAGCCTGGGTGGGTTTTCTAGCTTGCCCAAGCTTCGTCCTAACTGGTTACAGTCCTAGAGTATAGCTGAATCCTCGCTAGGAGCTGTACTCTAGGACTGTTGTTTGCTGGCTTTCAGGACGCCAGGCTAGATCTCGGCCATAGCTCGTTCAACCAACCGTCGGGCCAGGGTTTGAACGCCAGTGTGGTGATAGTACTTTACCGAAACATCCAGGAAAGCTCCCAAATAGTCAAGCTTAGTTTTAGAGCCTTCGATAAATCCCCCCAGGTTATCGATTAAACTGCCCTGGGTAATGCGGCGATCGACAATAAACCTATCCATCCATCCCTTGGTAGATTCAAAACTTTGGGTTATAAAGGCCAACTTATCTGCGTTGCTAACGCCAGGAATCTCGGCTTTGACTCCTCTAAAGGTTGGATTCCGGTCCAGATCCGATGGTGCCATGCTACCGATCATGGCCAGGGCTCGGGTGGAAAAATCGGCTCCCAGAGGAATAATACCGTCAAAGCAAACCAGGGCCGCCATTCGTACCAGGGACTCGTCTTTGTAGGCCCCCAGGGCAGCGAGAAAATCTCCCAAACTATTGCCAGGAATGCCACTGATTTTGCAGAAAGCGACTACCTCCGCCACCAGCTTCACCGCCAGGTCAATGGTTTGGGCTTGTTCTGGTTTAGGGGTCAAATTCTTGAGAAAACTCAAAAAGGTATCCTGGCCCAGACGATTGGCCAGAGCTGCCGTTCCTAACAATCCAGCGGCAGAGTCAACGGTTTCGTAAAGCCAGAGGGCGGTCTGGTAACCTTCTTTCTTGTCATTAAATAGGGCGATCGCCCGTTCCCCAATCGCCTGAACCATAGCTTCGTCCCTTTCCCCTGTCACCACCTTAATGGTGTTATCAAATCCCACCAGGTTTTCCCACTTTTGGGGTAGAAAAAGGTCCAGAGTTTTCAAGGCTCGCACCGTTAACCCCCCCGTGGGCAGCTTATCAACGATTTCGTAAATCTTCTTGCTCACAGTTAAATCCTTTACTGTAGATAAGTGCTACTAATACGTCACTAACGGTAACGTTAACCCCTACTACAACCCTAGGTAGCCGGTTGAGGATGGGGAGCCAGGGTGGGCACCTCAATGCCAGGTAACTCTAACTCAGGTGACACAACGGTAGCCGCTGATCCTGGAGATTCCCTAGAAGTCGGGGGATCGGGAACCAGGACTTGAGCCGCCTTAGTTTTAATAATCGCCCCCTTGAGCTGGCCTAAGCCCTGGAGATCAAACTTTTGCAGCCAGGTGGTTCGATCTTGTTGGGTAAAGGAGGGATCGCGAGATAATACCTTGATTTGATAACGGCCATTCACCAAAAGGCCGGTAGTCGTAGTACCCTGCTCTACCGTGGGATAGCCAGAAATCTTCTGCGTGGCGTTAGCATACTTAGCCGCTGCCGCTGGCAGACTGGTAGTGTCAGTAATGGTCAGCATAGCTAAAGTTTGATCCCCCCGCTGCAACTTATACTCGGCGAAGCCTTTCTTCTCCTGGTAGGGAATGACCCTATAGGCACCCTCGCTGCCCGGAAAGAACTGGTTGAAGGTACCTCCCTTTTCTGCCTTCCTGGCCACTGCAGCGGAAGCCCCAAAGCCGGTTGAATCTTTCTGGACCTGATCGTATCTGGAAGGAGGTGCGGTGCAGGCAGTAACCAGTAAAGTCAGGCCTAGCGCCAGGGGCAGCAATCGCCTTAACCAGGAAGAACGGGGCATAGTAAACTCCTTTGGTGACAGGACGGGGCTAATTCAAAAATATTTGGAGTAGAAAATACAACTTGAGCTAGCCTTGCTAAATGAGCATATACCGAACTACGAGGATTATGAATTTTAAGACCTTTGCGATGGGACTATCGCTATTCATGCTGATCCCCTTCGCTGGAATATTTATTATACTACAGGCCGTTCACTCTAGCCTGAGGAAGAATTTCCTGGAAAAATCAATAAAACCACTAGTGATCGGATATTTCTTGCTGGGGATCCTTTTAATTATTGTTTCCCTGCTTAGCATCCATATCTTACCGGCACTACTGGGTATTACGAATTTTATTCCTTTCTTCATCTTTTATCTGGCTATTAGTTTGATTATAAACTCTCCCAAAGAACTCAGGTATTTAGCCTGGGCCTTAAGTATTAGCTGCCTACCTATTTCTATCATTGGAATTGCTCAAATGGCTTGGGGATGGGGTTTTGAATTTAAAATCTCAGAACTCAGTCTCTGGGGAGTCATTCAGGGGGGCAACCCTCCAACCAGGATGTCTTCCATTTTTATGCATGCTAATACCTACGCTGCCTACCTGGTCAGCATTTTCCCCCTCCTACTATGCCTGGCTATTGACTTCTTTGAGAAACAAGACTTAAAAAAGCCAGAGAACTGGACTAAGGCTGTATTTTTACTAAGCGTCATTGTCCTGGCTATCCTCTCTATTGTATTCACCTCTACCCGAGCTGCCTGGGGGGTTTTAGTTCTCTATTTGGTTGGATTTGCTATTTACAAATCCTGGAATTTTATCACCTACGCCCTATTGGCAGTTTTCACATTTTTCATGGCATCGGCCTATAACACAGGATCCTTAGGAACTGTGCTGAGAAAAATTATCCCCTACTACGTATGGGGGAGAATTAATGACTCAATGTATCCCCATAGGCCAAAGGGATTAACCAGGCTAGAACAATTCAAGTATGCCTGGCAGCTGACCCTGGAAAGGCCCCTAACCGGTTGGGGTATGCAGAATTTTGGTGACCTCTACCAAGCCTATGCAGGGGTATGGGTTGATGAGCCCCATAATCTGCTATTGCTCTTAACTACGGCAGTAGGTATTCCGGCCACCCTGGGATTTTTGTTGCTAGTCGGTTGGGTTTTAGTGAAGGGTAGCCAGTTGTTAATTAGTTTTCCAGAAGAATGGCGTGAAGACCGGATGATTTACTTTTCCTATCTGCTTGCCTTTATGGGAATTGTAATTTTTAGTATGACCACTCCAGCCTTAGTTGACCTGAGGGCGAATACCCTGAGTTGGTCGATTCTGGCGGCTATAACGGGTTTGGTTCGAGTCCGATTGCAGCAAAATGCACCTAGCTTGTGATCGCCAGGATCCCACTTTAAACCCAGGATTCGCCCTGGGTGAATCCTGGGTAGGGATTCTTCCTCGCCTCCGCTCTCTTTTCCGGGGACTTAAGGATATACGACTTTTTTAGTCGGGTATGTTTGTAGGGGATTTGACCCTGTGTTAGACTCGCTTTACATGGTTGGGATAGGATGCTGGTGTCAGGCTATCCCCTCTTAAAAAGTCTGTTCATAAAGTTTCACTACTCCTCTTCTCTCTCCGCTCTATAGGTAAGCCTCTATGTCTCAGTCTCTTCACCCAACCCTAAGTGTGCCCACGGACTCGACCTTCTCTGCTCTACAGTGTCGCGAGTGTGGGGAAACCTACGAATTAGGGGCTAAGCATGTTTGCGAAGATGTCTGTTTTGGTCCCTTAGAGGTAGCCTACGACTACGATGCCATTCGTCGTCGGGTTAGCCGCAGTACGATTCAGGCAGGGCCTTTGTCGATCTGGCGCTACAAAGATTTCTTGCCCGTCACCTCGGCGAATCCCATCGATGTCGGTACCGGCATGACTCCCCTGGTGAGGGCTAACCGTCTGGCCCGGCGGCTGGGTCTTAAGGAGCTTTACATCAAAAACGATGCGGTCAATATGCCGACCCTGAGTTTCAAAGATCGGGTGGTTTCCGTTGCCCTCACCCGGGCTCGGGAACTGGGTTTTACCACCGTATCTTGCGCCAGTACGGGTAACCTGGCCAATTCTACCGCCGCGATCGCCGCCCATGCCGGTCTCGATTGCTGTGTATTCATCCCCGCCGATCTAGAGGCGGGTAAAATCCTCGGTACCCTCATCTATCGGCCTACAGTAATGGCGGTCCAGGGTAACTATGATCAGGTCAATCGTCTCTGCTCTGAGGTGGCCAATTCCTATAATTGGGGTTTTGTTAACATTAATTTGCGTCCCTACTACTCCGAGGGTTCTAAAACTCTTGGGTTTGAGGTGGCAGAGCAACTGGGCTGGCGTTTACCGGACCACATTGTTGCACCCCTGGCTTCCGGATCCTTGTTTACCAAAATTTATAAGGGCTTCCAGGAGTTTATTAAGGTCAGTCTAGTGGATGATAAAGCGGTACGCTTTAGCGGGGCCCAAGCTGAGGGCTGTTCTCCCATAGCCCAGGCCTTCAAAGAAGGACGGGACTTTGTCTCACCGGTGAAGCCTAACACCATTGCCAAGTCCATTGCCATCGGTAATCCAGCTGATGGCATTTATGCCCTGGATATTGCCCGTAAAACCAATGGCAATATTGAGTCGGTTACCGATGCCGAGATTGTGGAAGCCATGACTCTGCTGGCGGAAACCGAGGGCATTTTCACGGAAACCGCTGGCGGCACCACCATCGCCGTCCTGAAAAAGCTGGCAGAAGCAGGGAAAATCGATCCGGAGGAGTGTACCGTTGCCTACATTACGGGCAATGGCCTGAAAACTCAGGAGGCGGTCCAGGGCTATATTGGCGAGCCTTTGACCATTGAGCCTAAGCTGGACAGCTTTGAACGAGCTATAGACCGGGCTCGTACCCTTGATCGGCTGGAATGGCAGCAGGTGCTAGTTTAGTTCCAAGTTGTCTAACAGGTTTTTACCAGGACAAGGCTGACAGCTAATGGCTGTTATTTTGACCCTAAGGACTTTTTGATTTTTATTCTCCAACGTCACCATGACTGTAAAAGTGTTGATTCCCACCCCCCTGCAAAAGTTCACCAACGACGAAGCCAGCGCCACCCTGGACGCGACGAGCGTTGATGAATTGTTGAAAGCCCTGGAAAGTCGTTTTCCTGGCATTACGGACCGGCTCTGCGATGAAAGCGGTAAACTGCGCCGCTTCCTCAACGTCTACGTCAACAGCGAAGATATCCGGTTCTTAGATAATCAAGCCACTCCCCTGCAGGATGGAGATCAGGTCAGCATTGTACCCGCCGTCGCCGGGGGCTAGCCCTAACCTCCTTTAAGAGGGGGAAAATATACCATGGCTATCAGCCTGACCCAGGTGCTCGGGGCACTGCTTGTGTTTATTGTGGCTCCCTTAGTGGGGGGTCTACCCTTGAGTGGCTGGATTACCCAGGCAGTGTCGGGGGTAAGGCTAAGTCGAGTCGGTACCGCCAATGTGGGGGTAAGTGCTGCTTTCTACCACGGCGGTAAGCTGGCAGGAGGGCTGGCCGTACTGATGGAAGCGGCTAAGGGCATAGGCGTGGTGCTACTGGCCCGTTTCTATTTTCCTGGGGATGGGGTTTGGGAGATTATCGCCTTGATTGCTTTGGTGATGGGGCGCTACTGGTTTGGTCGGGGGGCCGGAACCACGAACGTGGTTTGGGGTTTTATCCTGCACGACTGGGTAACGGCAGTTTTGACCTTTTTAATCAGTGGTATTGGGTTCACTCTGTTTCGTCAGCGTCGTCAGGGTCGCCTGCTGGTGCTGATTTTACTGCCCTCGATAACGGCCTTGCGCTACCCCAGCAATGCTCCTCTAGTTTTAGCAGTGGGCTGCCTGAGTGGACTGATTGCCTGGATTTATACCAAACTGCCCGACGATTTAGATTTACCCCCTGAAGGAGGCCGCTTGGAATCCCGTGCCATGTTTCGGTTTTTCCAGGGCGATCGCGGACTGGTTGCCCTTGATCGCCCCCTTAACCCCGATCAGTACGGCCAGAAGGCGGCCACCCTGGGCCAGCTCTACGCCTGGGGATACCCGGTGCCCCCCGGCTATGTGATTAAGGCGGGAGACGATTTGGGTCCCCTACTGGCGATTACCGACCCGTCCCCTCAGCAACCCGTGGTAGTCCGATCCTCGGCCCAGGATGAAGACAGCGACACCGCATCGGCGGCGGGCATCTACGCCTCCTTTCTGGGAATCCGCGATCGCCAGAGTCTCTCCCAGGCAATCCTTGCCTGCTTTGCCTCCTACCATAGCCCCCAGGCTCTGCAATATCGTCAAACCTGTCAGCTACCGGAGCGGGGTATGGCGGTAATCCTACAGCAACAGGTAGAGGGCCAATTCTCGGGAGTTGCCTTTAGCCGCGATCCCCTGACCCGCTGTGGTGACCAGGTTGTGATTGAGGCTCTGCCTGGCGGGGCTGATCAGGTTGTTTCTGGCCGAGTCACACCGGAACAATACCGGGTGACGGTGCAGGCGGATGACCTACCCAACCCAGAAGATCGGGGGCCATCCCGGAACTGGCAACTTCCCCAAGCCCTGATCCTAACCGTAGAGGGAACGGGGGTGACTCCCCTACCCCTCTTGCAGCAAGTGGCCTACCTGGCCCGCCATCTAGAGATGCGCTATCAGGGGGTACCCCAGGATGTGGAGTGGAGTTTTGACGGTCAAACCCTATGGCTGTTGCAAAGTCGTCCCATTACCACCCTACAACCGATCTGGACGCGCAAAATTGCTTCTGAGGTGATTCCGGGAGCGATTCGTCCCCTCACCTGGTCCATTAATAGGCCTTTGACCTGCGGTGTTTGGGGAGACATCTTTACCCTGGTGCTGGGGGATCGGGCTGCAGACCTTGACTTTTCGGCCACCGCCACCCTGCACCATAGCCATGCCTACTTCAACGCCACCCTGCTGGGAAATATTTTCCGGCGCATGGGTCTACCTCCAGAAAGTTTGGAATTTCTAACCAGGGGTGCCGCCTTCAGCCCGCCTCCCCTGGTCGCCACCCTGAGGAATCTACCTGGTCTACTCCACCTGCTGGATCGGGAAAGGAGCCTGGAAGAAACCTTTACCGCCGCAGACCAGGGCACCTTTCAACCCGGCTTGGCAGACCTGTTAAGCCAACCCAGGGAAAGCCTTTCGCCCCAGCAGTTAATGGAGCGTGTAGCTGCCATTCTCGATCTACTGCGCCAGGTGACCTACTACAACATCCTGGCGCCCCTAAGTCTGGCCTGGCGTTGCGCCCTACTGAGGGTTTCAGAGGCCCATTTGGAGGGGGGGCAAAATCCAGAAATTCAGGCGATCGCCGACCTGCGGACCCTGGCCCAGCGCATGTATGAACGGCTGTCGACGACCCAAATCAAAGCAATTACCGGCGGTACCTCCCTACAAACTATCCTCACCAGCGACCCTAAGGGCCAGGACCTACTGACCGCCTTGGATCACCTGATTGCCACCTACGGTTACCTCAGTCCAGTCGCTACAGATATCGCTATCCCCACCTGGCAGGAGGATCCCACACCGGTATGGGAACTACTGGCCCATCTGGTGGTTCATCCCCCCCCATCCCAGCCCAAGCCAATCACAAAATCAGGGTACAGACGCCGTTCGGTGCAGGCCCGATTTGACCTCAAGGGCAGGGTCAATAGTCTCTATAATCGTCTACTGGCCGAGCTCCGCTGGAGTTTCTTGAGCCTTGAGCAACAAGGCCTGCAGCAGGGCTGGTGGCAGCAGCAGGGGGATATTTTCTTCCTAACCTTAGAAGAGCTTCAAGATTGGATCGTCCAGGGTAAGGAACCCGACCTGAACCAGATTTACCCATTAATTTCAACCCGACGCCAGCAGTTTCAGCAGGATCGGGCTCAGGTCGTACCTTACCTGGTGTTTGGTAACGATCCCCCTAGCTGGCGGGGACCTACCCACCCCAGCAGCTTGCCAGCCCTGCAATGTCTTTCCGGCATCGGCGCCAGTGGGGGTATTGTCGAAGGACCCATACGGATTATGACCCATATGACGGCTCTGGAGACTCTTACCGATACCTTTATTCTGGTGGTTCCCTACACCGATGCTGGCTGGGCCCCCTTACTAGCCAGGGCCCAGGGGTTAATTGCCGAAGTCGGTGGGCGCCTTTCCCACGGCGCTATTATTGCCCGGGAGTACGGAATTCCTGCCGTTATGGATGTCGCCGATGCTACCCAACGTCTCCATGACGGCCAGTGGGTGCGGTTAAACGGAGAACAGGGAACGGTGGAGGTTTTAGATCGGCCGAACCACGAGTCAATTCCCGCCTCCCAGGCCTAAAGGTCTCTCAGGCTGGATTGATAACGGGGCGGAGGCGAGCCAGAACCCCTACCCAACCGTAGCTTTCACCGAACAACCCGGTCCTCAGCCTTCTGACCAAAGCTATAACTTTAGCTAAGGGCTCAGCCTTCTCTGACCTATAAGTAGGGCAAATTTGCTACAATGCTATTAATGTCTGGGTGTTACAGCAGTTATAGCGGTGGCCCTGTGGCCCAAAGAACGGCACGGAGACGAGTCGGAACGCTTAACCAGGATTCGGGTTGATTTATCAACGCTGTCCTCAATGTTTTGGCCAAAGTGACATTTTAATCTTGGTGAATAAAGCTTTAATGATAGCTCGACAGTTTTGGTTAGCTTTACGATAATAATTGATAGTTATTTTTTGCGCTTTAACCAGTTTCCTATGGTGGTCAGGTTCTCTTCAACATTTTGGTGAGGTGTTGAGTGGTTGCCACTTCTCGTTTAGCAACTGATCAAACATGGGGTAGTTTAAGCTTTGTTTCTACCCTTTATTTACATCCAGTACTTGATATTTTACTGACGGAAGTTCCTAAACAATGGCGGGCTGAGGTCAGGCTAGGCCTTCAGGAAGCCTTAGTGAATGCCGCCAAGCATGGTAATCGCCTTGATCCCACCAAGCAGGTAACGGTTAGGTATACGACCTCTGCTTCAAGCTTTTGGTGGGTTATTGCTGACCAGGGTAAGGGATTTGACCATCCTTGCCATCCCGGCGATTGTTTTGACTGTAACGAGTTTCACCTGGGTGATTGTGGCCGGGGGCTTTTTATTCTCTATCAGGTTTTTGACCAGGTTAACTGGCATCACGGTGGCAGGGAAGTTCACCTCCATAAGGTGATGGGTCAGGCTCAAAATAATCTCTTATTGCAATTGCTGAGGGCTGGCTAAAGTCTAGGGGTAGAGGTTTTGTGGCTCTTTGGGAGAGCAAAGGTGAAGCTTGAAGTCTGGTTACCATCCCACCGACGATTTGCCCCAATCTGCCAGGCCCTTGCAGGTCCCATGGGCCAGAACCCCTAACCAGTCTCTGCTTCCATCAATCTGACGGATCCTAAGGGTTCTAGCCAACGTTATAACCAGGAGCCAGACCTCAGAAGTCACGATCAACTACCGTTGAGGCTGGTTGGGAGAGATTTCCATCTGGCGCAATAGGATCACGGTAATATTTGTCTGACGAGCTACTTCTAAGGGAACATTGCCCTTCACAACCTGACTCAGCAGGTTTTCCCGAGAAGCCCCTAGTAAAATCACATCACTATGCCCCTGCTGAGCTAGATTGACAATCCCTTCGGACACTGAGCTATGGGTTAAGACCTGGGCCGTTACCGGTTGCTGTAGGGTCGCTTCCAGGTTATCTGCCAGGGCGGTGAGGTGTTGGGGAGTCAGGCATTCTCCTTTTTCGGGGTGGCAAACGGTACAGAGTTTAACCACTGGCCTACTGCCCAGGGTAATCAACCCTGGCAATAGGTCCTGGGCGATTTGGGCGTTGGGACCGCCGGCGGTAGGAAGCAACCAACGGTTAAAGTTGAGGTTGCAGCCAGGTCGGACCACTACTACTGGGCAGGGAGCCTGGCGAATCAGGGTATCAATGACGCTACCCATGACCCGACCTGGCACCAGAGTGGGGTTGTACCACCCCATCAGCACCAGGTCAATGTGGCGATCGCGAATCACCTCCAGCAGGGTACGCCCCACCTCATGGGCCGCTCGGCCCTGAAAATGCACCGATAGACCGCTGTGCTCTCCCCAATCCAGGACCATCTGGCGCAGGGTGTCCAGTTCATCGACAGCGACGGTAGCCTCGGCGGGGGTGATCTGACGGGGCACCACCACCACGTGCACACATTCCAGCTCATAGTGATGGTGATGGGCTAGGGCAGTGGCTATTTTCAGGAGTGTGGGAGCGGTTTTGGCATCGGCCAGAGGCACCAACAGTCGGCCTTGACCGATCGCCGGTGATTGTTGCTGCAAGACCAGATAGGAGGGCTCTGCCTGGGGTCCCAGGTCTTGCAGGGCGCCCCCGACCTGATCGGACTCGGCCCTAATAATATCTGCCCGGGTAATAATACCCACCAGCTTATTCCCATCGATAACGGGTAGACGGCTGAGTTTAAGCCGGTTGAGTAAATGTAACACCCTGGATAGGGAGGCGTCGGGGGCCACCGTCACCGGCGATGGGGTCATCAGATCGGCCAGGGTGGGTGGGCCAGGTAAGCCCTGGGAAGTGACTTTGCTTAAATCACTTTGGGTCACAATACCCACCAGGCGACCCTCCTGCAGCACTGGAAAGCCTCGATGGTGGGACCGGGAAAAGGATTGGACCACCTCTGGCAAGGTCATCTGGCTGGCCAGGGTCTCTACCCGACGCTGCATCAGATCGGAGGCTTTCAGATCAACCCAGGGATTATTCGCTTGGGCTGGTGGTTCCAGGTGAATACCCTGGCGTATTAGTAGTTGATTATAAATAGAACCCCGGTTGGTGCGATCGGCAATCAGATAGGCAATGCCTGCCCCAATCATCAGCGGTAGCACCAGATTAAAGTTAGCGGTCATCTCAAAAACAATGACAATGGCGGTAATCGGCACCCCGGTGACGGCACTAAAAAATGCTCCCATGCCGGTGAGGGCATAGGTGGGGGTAGTGGCCAGATCAATCCCCAGGGGCCAGCGACCAAAGCCGGTATATACCCCCTGGGCGAGAAAACTCACCAGTCCTCCCAAAGAGGCTCCCAGCACCAGGGAAGGGGCAAAAATTCCCCCGGCGGCTCCCGAACCGTAGGCCAGCAGGGTGAGTAGAAATTTAGTGAAAAAGGCGATCGCAATCACCTGCCAACCCGCCGATCCAGTGATTAAAAAAGCCTGTAAGCCGGCATTCTCAATGGCGGCCACCGGTACTAAGAGCCCCACCACCCCGGTGATCAACCCCGCCAGCCCAATTCGGCCTGGTAAACCCAAGGACTTCAATCCCTGGAAAAGGTTGAGGCTAGCAAAAATTCCTCGACTAAATAGGGTCCCCAGCAGCCCCGCCAGACCACCCAAAATCACTAAAAAAGGCAGGTCATAGATAGACAAACTAATGGGTTTGGCCTCCACCAGCAGATTTAACCCGTGCCCCCCCAACAGTCGCGATACCACGGCCCCGACAAAGGAGGCCAGGATCGCGCTCCCCAGGGTAAGGTCAGAAAAGTCCTGCAGGAGCTCTTCGACCACAAACAAAACTCCAGCAATGGGGGCATTAAAGCCCGCCGCCAGTCCCGCTGCCGCCCCAGCCGCAATCAACTGTCGCCGGTATTCCGGTGAGGTTGGTAGCCAGCGACTGAGTTGGGCGGCCAGCCCGGCCCCAATCTGTACCGTGGGCCCCTGGCGTCCCAGGGACAGTCCCGATCCCAGGGCCAGCAGGGTGCCCAGGAGTTTTACCACGGCTACCCGCAGGTTCAACGAAATAGGCACGAAGCCAAGGACCGCCTTGACCTGGGGGATACCACTGCCAGCCGCCTCTGGTGCCCAGCGCTGCACCACCCACCCCGCCAACCAACCGCCCCCCAGCCCAATGGCCGGTAGGGTCAACCACAGGGGTAGGGTAGCCGATGTGCGCCACAGAGTAAGCCACTCTACCCCCTGTTTCAGTAAGACCGCCGCTACCCCCGACACCAGCCCAATCAGGCAAGCCTCCAAAATCGCCACCCGCTTGCGACTGAGTAAGGACTCAAGGCGATGTTGTACCATGGCAAAGCTGCACCAGCGAGGATAGGGGGAGGGGCATCCGCCCTACTCCCCTACCTATGGTAGAACCTCTAAAAATCTATAAGGATAGCTTTAACCAGAACCCATAGGATACAGTTAGTTGGTTAAGGCAATGGACGACCAGGCGTTCTGACCCGCCCATCCCTGACCGTCTCCCCTCTGTACTCCTATACACCTTTCCCCTGGCAGGACCTCCATGACATCAACTCTAAAATTAGCGGTAAACGGTACTCTGATGAGGGGACTGGAACTCAATCAAAACCTGCTGCAGGTGGGAGCCACCTTTCTCTACGAAACCACCACCACCCCCAACTACCGGCTGTGGTCCATTGGCGATGTGCATCCAGCCATGGTGCGGGTATCCAGGGGGGGAACGGCGGTAGCCCTCGAGGTTTGGGAGGTTCCTGCTGGCGGTCTGGTCCAGGTTTTGCAGCAGGAACCGGCCGGACTATGCATTGGTAAGGTAACCCTGGCCAATGGAGAGGAGGTCTTGGGGGTACTGGCAGAGCCCATACTCTGCGAAGACCAAACCGAGATCACTGACTACGGGGGTTGGCGGGCTTACTGTTCGGCCACCATGGCCAGAGCTGTGCGCCAGACCAAATAACCATTGCTATTCAGGTGCAGGCCGTCGGTGGTGAGGTCAGTCCGCAGGTATCCATCGCCATTAACGAAGAGGGGATAGAGATCCAGGAAGGTGGCCCCGCTATCGTTGGCGACCTGTTTAATCTGGCTATTGATCTCCACAATGCGTTGGGGAGGTATGGTTAGCAGGCGATCGCGGCCTTCCCATGTAGCCTCCTGGCCGCCATGGGGCAAAATTGATTGCACCACGATTCTGGCCTGGGGATGGGTGGTTTTCAAGTATTGCACCGCTGCCCTAATATTCGCAATTAGACCGGCATCGGTGCCTCCCCAGATCAAATCATTGATGCCAATCATGATGAAAACCGTGTCCGGGGTGTTGCGGTCCAGCAGATTCAGGCGAGCCAACAAGCCTCGGGAGTTTTCCCCCGAGATTCCCTGATTCAGCCAGGACCGACGCCCTGGCAACAACTGGGCTGGAAACCAAAGGGTGAGGGAATCCCCCAGCAAAATTGTTTGCCGGGGTAGATTGGCTCCAACCGCAGCCTCTGCCTCTGCCTTCAGTAGGGCAACCCACTGATCGTAGGTGAGGGTGGGGCGGACCTCCCCGGGTCGGGGAGTAAACATTGCCTGGGAGGTAGGGACGTGGGGACTGGCGGCAAACGCATTGGCGGGGGATAACATGGGGTTGGGTGGGGGCGTTATCTCTTGCTGCATTACCAACACCATGAGCCCTAAAAGGCCATTCATCGCCAGGGAGGTTAGGGCCCAGGGCGGCACCGTCTGCAGGTAACACAGGGTAGAGGTTAGCCAGGCGGGGCGAGGGGGAGGGGAGGTCACGGGAATAATGGGATCAGGTTGACAATGGCCAGAGGCGATCGCAGAACTGAGATCAAAAAAATCGGCAGGTTTGGGCACACTCCCCTGGCCTGCTGGAGGAACTCACCATTCACTCCAATGGCTCAAATTGTAGATAGATTTAGCCGAAGTGATCGCCAGGAGGGAAATTTTTGCTGCAAACCTACACATTGAAGCGAAACAGCATCACATCCCCCTCCTGGACCAGGTAATCCTTACCCTCACTGCGTACCAGTCCCTTTTCCTTCGCGGCGGACATCGAGCCAGACCCCACCAGGTCCTGGTAGGCAACGGTCTCAGCCCGAATAAATCCCCGTTCAAAGTCGCTGTGAATCACCCCGGCGGCCTGGGGAGCCAGCATACCTGCCCGAATCGTCCAGGCTCGAGTTTCCTTAGGCCCCGTGGTGAAGTAGGTGCGTAGCCCCAGCAACTGGTAGGTAGCCCCAATCAGGGTAACCAGGCCACCTTCGCTGACCCCCAAACTGGCCAAAAAATCCTGGCGATCGGCTTCATTTAAATCCACCAGTTCCGCCTCCACCTGGGCCGAAATCACCACCACCTGAGCATTTTCGCTGGCAGCTAAGGTTCGTACCTGTTCCACCCAGCCATTGCCAGAGGCCAAATCCTCTTCGGCAACATTGGCGGCATAGATCACCGGTTTGCGGGTCAGTAGCCCCAGGGGTTTGATCAGGGCCTCGGCCTCCCCATCCAAAGATACCAGCCGGGCCGGTTGTCCCTGATTCAGCACTGGCAGCAGTTCTTCCAGAATCGCCAGTTCCGCCTGGGCCTCCTTATCGGCCCGGGCCAGTTTCCGGACCCGGTCAATGCGCCGTTCTAACTGGGCCAGATCGGCCAGGGCCAGTTCCAGGTTAATAATTTCTATATCCCGTGTTGGATCCACCGATCCAGAAACGTGAATAATATTTTCATCCTCAAAGCAGCGCACCACATGGACAATGGCGTCCACCTCGCGAATATTGGCCAGGAACTGATTCCCCAACCCCTCCCCCTGACTGGCTCCCTGCACCAGCCCAGCAATATCGACGAATTCTATGCGAGCCGGAATCGTCTCGACGGATTGGGATAAATCCGTTAAAACCTGTAAGCGGGGATCGGGTACTGCCACCACTCCCACATTGGGTTCAATTGTACAAAAGGGAAAATTGGCCGCCTGGGCTTTAGCATTAGCCACCACCGCATTAAACAGGGTAGATTTACCAACATTGGGAAGACCGACAATTCCAGCTCGTAACATGGGATAGGTTTTATCTAGGAGATCAGCGACCGGGTTAGTCTCTATTCAGCATAGGGGAGGATGGAGCGAATAGGCGAGTTCGCCGATGATTGCCGTGGCATAATCAAGGCACCCAATAGATCAGGCAATCTAGGGAAAACCAGTGGTGAAACAGGCAGGACTTCCAGGAGTCTTCGGGCAATTTCCAGAAACATGCGTAGCTGTCCCTAACCTTTTTGGACCAGGACATAGCACCCCAGGCGGTGGGGTCTGTTCTGGCGGCCTCCAGCCCTGCGTTGGCCACCAGGATTCTAATCCCGTCAGATTCGCCCCGGGGATTGTTCTTTCCTGGTTGCGGCCCACTGGGGTTAGCATTAAGTCATGGTCTCTGGTGTTGACCACCCTGATCCTGGGCACCAGTTTGGGCGGATGCAAAATCCCTGGTCTATCCAGCCTCGCCAAAAAAAAGGAAACCACACCGACCAGTAACCAGTTCCCGGAGAAGTCGTTCTGGGGTGACCGGGTCGTCAGTCGGGTCTTACCGGTCCGCATTCTGCTCAGAAAGGGCTGGCAACAGGCCCCCCCCAATAGTCTTCACAGCAAAGCCGATTTACAAATCTATCACCCTGGTCAGAACATCTATCTGGTGGTGCTGGGGGAAGGTAAAACGGTGGTTCCACCCGGTAAGCTAGAGGAGCAGGCCCGTCGATATGTGCAGATGCTGGAGCAAGGGTTTACCAGCCCCGCCAGCCAAGCATCCCAACCTGCCATCATACAAATTAATAAGTTTCCTGCTGTTCAGTACGAAATAGCAGGAGAGGTGATGGGTAAGCCGGTTACCTACCTGCACACGACGGTGGAAATGGCTGATTACTACTATCAGGTGGTAGTCTGGACAGCGAGCGATCGCTACCCTGCCAATGGCGAAGAAATGCGGTCTATCGTCCAGGGTTTTGGTGCTGACAAAAACTGATACAGCGCTGATACACCCTAAAGGTCTGGGGCCTATTGCAATAAAACCCTAAGGAAGAGGTTGGGCTGATGGAACAATGGCTAAGAGAAATCCTGGGAAACCAATTCGGCAAACCAGGAAAAAACCCCGTGAGGAGACCCGGCAGGCACCCCTGGGCCAGGATTCTTGGGGTTTTGTTGACCCTGACACTCTGGTTGACCCTGGGCCAATCCACCGCCCTCGCGGGCCTCAATGACGATCACTACGACGGCAATATTTTCGCCCTCTATGCCGGTAACGGTTCTCTGGTCCCCCCCCGGGTAACCCTGGCACAGTCACTCCAGTACGGCAAACCGGCTCTGGTGGTAATTTACGTAGATGACAGTGGCGACTGTAAGCAATTTGCCTCCGTGATTTCCCAACTACAGGCTCCCTACGGACGGGTTGCTAATTTTATTCCGGTTATAGCCGACGCCATTCCAGTCAAAGCCAGCTATGAAACCAATGAACCCGGTTATTACTTCCGCAATGCAGTTCCCCAAACCCTGGTTTTTGACCGCCAGGGTAACCTGGTTTTTAATCAGACTGGCGTAGTCGCCTACGAAGCCATTGACGATGCCATGCGTCAGGTTTTTGATCTATTACCACGCACTGACTCCCTGGAGTTACGGCGACGTTCAGTCAATGAAGTGAATGTAGAACTAACTCCCAATCTAGGACCTTAAGCGACGGAGTAATTACAAACCGGGCGTCGAGAAAGGAGTGACTTATATATTGGAGGTCTGGGGATTGTCCATTCAGGCATTATCTGGCAGCAATTCAAGCTGATTCAGTCTGGCTTTGGCGACACCCGCCGGGTGCGGCTATTTTATTACAAAAATACAGTATTAATGAGTTTGTGGCGATCAGCACGGGACCGGGGTCAGGAATTATCGCTGTAGCAACAAGCAAAGTCGAATAGCTTAGTTGAAATGGAATTGAGAGCCGCAATAGCTCGTACCGCCGCTTCGATGCAGTAAGGTCTAATCTATTACAACTAATGGGCTTTTCTTTGCCCTGATCTGACCGGCAAGAGATGGGCATGACTAGCTGCCATGCTGGAGGACTGATTCACCCTGCTGTTACACTGACTTGCTCTGCGGCAGATTCAAATTCACCATAGCCCAGTGCTGGCACCTTACCCAGGGTCTTTTGGCTTCCCGTCTTTCTCCCTCTGCCAAAATGAGAGAAGTTCGTTAAGTTAATTAAAGAATGTTTTCAATTCTTCTCATTTATAAATTCACCCTCTATTCCTATGCAACCCACCCGTATCACTGCTAAACTCTTTCAACCCAATGTCAACGCCAACGTTTGGTCTCAGGCAACTTTAGCGATCGCCCGCGTGGTGATCGGTATCATGATGGTGCACAACGGCCAGGACAAACTGGCGGACATCGAAAACTTTGCCCGCGCCTATGTGGAATATTTGGGGCTGCCCTTTCCAATTTTCCTCAGTTATATCGCCGCTTACACTGAACTAATTGGTGCGCCCTTAGTGGCGATCGGACTATTCACCCGCCCTGCCGCTTTGGGGTTGTTTGGTACCATGGCAGTAGCCATGTACCACCACATCTCCGTAGCGGGGCTGAGTTTGCCCTACCTGGAACTGTCTGCCATCTACGCCGCCTGCTTCCTGTACTTCGCCATTAACGGGGCCGGGCTGTTCTCCGCCGATGCCCTGATTGCCAATCTACTAGATACCAATGCCCTTTCCCTCAAGGCCAAGCAGGTGATGCGGTTAGAAAAATCCTTTCAAGCTGCCCCCGCCCAGAAGGAAGCAGAAGTCCTCCGCTGACCTGACCAAACATTGGGTATTTGGGCTCAGGAGTTGGGGTAAGGAAGTCTTGCCTTACCCCCATGCTGCTGCACCTTGCCACCCAATGGAGCGGAACCGAAGCCATGCCCGTGGCGCTTCTGGGGCTGGTATTGTTCCCCTACCTGGCGTTGCTTCTGGCGTTATTTGATGGCTTGCTGCAAATTCGCAGGCGGGAACTGGCAGAATTGACTGGCTGGCTGGCCCTGGCGTTTGGCAGCATGTTAACGATACTGAGTCTGCTGTCTCCCAGCCTGCGAACCCTTAATGTTGGGCTTTCTACCCTGGCTCTGGCAATGGTTACCGGGCGACAGCAGCAGCGTAACCTGGGCACGGAACGGCAACAGCAGCTACCGGAAACCACCCTGCGATCGCTGGCAGACCTGACCCACCTGGGAGGGTTGTTCACCCTTGCCTTTGCCATTGACTGGTTTCAGCCTAGATTGGGATTGGTTCCCTGGGCGGCGATTGGGCTGGCGTTGACGGTGGGCGAATGGTGGTTTAGCCTGGGGCAACCCCTAACCCCCGATCCGGATGATCCCCCCCGCACTTTACCTGCCCTGGTGTGCCAGAGTTGCTGGAAGTTTGGTCTGATCTTGAGTGGGCTGACCTACACCTGTTTGCTGGTGAACCTATCCGTCCAGGCTAACCCAACTAGCTTTCTGGGGCATCCCGCTGGTGTGCCCAGTTGGGGCAGTCTGTGGCTGATTGCCCCCCTGACCTTAACGGGCTTAATTGCCCGTGTGCGTACCCGTCGATCACTGGCAAATTGGTTGAGTCTAACGGCAGTGGTGCTGGCTCAGGGCTTGACCTTACCAGCTCCCCCGGTACGTGTGCTGAGTCTAGGCATTGCCACCGGGTTGGCGCTGGTCAATACCCGCCATTTGCAGGAGCTTTTAGCCGCAGCCCTGACTGTTGGGTTCGGACTCGGTTTTATCGCAGCGCTGATCAACCAATTCCTGCCAGCATTAGCCCTGGCAAACTGGCTGCTGCTGGGGGCGATCGCCCCCTTTGTCCTCTGGCTGTTGCGCCACAGGTTGGCCAGATGCAGCAATCCCTTAGCAGAACTCTATCAGCAAGCGATGGATGGGTGGGCGATTGCCCTTTGCAGTATCGAGGTCTTCCTGTTGCTTCTCCCCAGCTTCAATCCTGCACTAGAGCTGGTCGCAATGCCTGTAAGTTCAGCGATCGGAACGGCACTGTTACTCATGGCTGTCAGTGCCTACCGTAGCTGGCAAACCCGCCAACTTCTAATCCTTTGGTACAACTTCGCGGTGACGTTGATCCTGCAAATTCCTTTCCTGTTCCTGCCGAAAACCCGCTGGCTTAGCTTGGGGGCTGCCACTCTGCTGCTCCTGATTCAAACCCGTCTGTTACACCACCTAGCCGCCGCTGCCATTACCATAGGGCTGGGCTTGGGAATGATTGGCTTTTGCCTTTGGGATGGTGTGGGAGCCTGGAGCCTGAGGTCAACGGCTGGCTGGCTACTGGCAGGGGCAATCGGCGTGGCTGGGCTGGGGCTGCTCCGGAGCCTATTACTGCGACGGTCTACCCAACTGGCAGGGGTCTACAGTCGCGCACTGGATGGCTGGGCGATCGGACTGAGTAGCCTTACCCTGGCAGGGCTGACTTTGCATTCTCTGCTGGTTTACTCGGCGGTGCTGCCAGCTTCCATTTTACCCGTGGCAGCAGCGGCAATCAGCGTGGCAGCCATTGGCTACCGCGCCTGGGAACACCCCACCAACTGGACCCTCTCTGCCCTGGGCT
>JBMOHM010000033.1:0-32577 GCA_049317845.1 Nodosilinea sp.
TGGCAAAGACAGGGTAACTTCCGGCAAAGGTTGATTTCACCAGCCCCTTTCCTGATCAGAAACCGTCAAAGATCATATTTTCTTTAAGAAAAGTGGATTCGATGAAGAAATTTATTATCAATAACGCGCCAACGATAGGAATTTATTTAAGAAAATTTGATTTTGTCAAACAATTTATTATCAATAGCCTGGGCGAGATAATAGGTTTTCTAATAAAACTTACTTTCGCCAAAGATTTTGTTATCAATGGCCGTTTCTAGCCCTGATCGCCGTCGCCCCTAGCAAGGGAGCTGGGGTGAGGGGTTGGGTCAGGCCGCCGCCTGGTTTGGCTTCGCTAAGGGCAATAGCCCTTGCCCGTTCCTTTTCCAGCCTTGATAGAACGGGGATAGCTGGAGCTAGCCCATCCTACCCGATTTCTGCACCGAACCCTCTCCAAAAACTCCACCTTGTTTAATTAAGCTACGGACAATCCTAGCCCCATCCACCTGAAGCAATTAGTGGGGGCTCCGATCCTAACCAATACCATTTAGGAGTGGAAAGATGTCCGTAGCCAGACGATATTTTTTGCAATTGTCCGCCGGAATGGCCCTGGCGATCGCCGCCCATGGCTGTAGTCAAACACCCAACTCCCAGGAGTCAACCAACCCCTCGTCAGCAACTGAAAACCCCGGCAAAATTGCCATTGGCTTCTGGCCCGTGGCCTCTGGTCTACCCCTATTTGTGGCGGAGAAAAAAGGCTACTTCAAAGAAGCTGGCCTGGAGGTGGAGGTGGTGAAGTTTGCCTCCCCTAACCAGGTGGCGGAGGCCCTGATTGCGGGTCGCCTGCAGGGTACCGGTAATGGGGTGGCTAGCGGGGTGTTAGGCTTGGCGGAGATTACCTCCCCGGGTCTGTTTAAGATTATTACCGCCAACCCTAGCGATGTGGATCGGGTGCTAGACCAGGTGATCGTCGCTAAGGATAGCCCGATTAAATCGGTGGGTGATCTGAAGGGTAAGAAATTCGCGGCTGGCCCCGGGGCCCAGAACCTGGCCATTGCCCAGGCGATTTTAGCGGCAGCCGGGGTGACTAACCCCCAGGTACAGCAGTTGGAGATTAAGCAGCATGTGGCGGCGATCGCCTCTAAACAGATTGACGCCGCCTACACCCTGGAACCCACCGGTACCGTGGGTAGCCTGAAGGGAATTACCCGGGTTTTAGAAAACGGAGTGGTGTCTAAATACATCCTCGGTGATGGCAAGGCCCCCTGGTTTGGCGGCTCGGCGGTACTCAGTACCAGTTTTATTGAAAAGTATCCCGCCACCACCCAGGCCTATCTTCAAGCCTACCGGCGGGCGGTGGAGGACATCCGCCAAACCCCCGACGACACCCGTCAGTACCTGGTGGGCTACACCGCCATTGAGGGGGATCTGGTGCAAAAGGTTCCCCTGGTGGGATACACCATGTACGACGAGTTCACCCCAGAGGACGTCAGTTATTTCCAGAAATTCTTTGACTTCATGGCGAAGAAAGAGGTGTTCTCCAAGCCTGTGGATGTGGCCAACCTGATCTATAAACAACCCGCATGATGGTAGACCCTCTTTCCCCGGCCCCTGCCGACTCCTTTATTGCCGTGCGGGGGCTGTATAAATCCTTCCTAGGGCAGCCCCTATACGAGGACTTTAGCTTGAATCTGCCCACCAATCAGTTGATTTCCATCTTTGGCCCCAACGGCTGTGGTAAGTCTACCCTGATCAATATGATCAGCGGCCTCCTACCCTATGACGAGGGGCAGATCACCATCCACGGTAAACCCATCCGCCAGGCCCGGATTGGCTATGTCTTTCAAAATTATCGAGACGCCCTGTTCCCCTGGCTCACCGCCTACGACAATATTGCCTATCCCCTGCGGGTGCGGGGAGTGTCGGCGGGGGAGTGCCACCACCGCATCCGCACCCTGGTGGAGACCTTCAATATTCGGCTAGACCTGGATCGCTATCCCTATAGTTTCTCCGGGGGGCAGCAACAACTGGTGTCCATTCTGCGGGCCCTGGTGGGGGACCCGGAGGTGCTGTTTCTGGATGAGCCCTTTTCTGCCCTGGACTTTGAAACCACCCTGTTTGTGCGGGATAAGTTACAGGAGATTTTTATCACCACCGGTATCCCCATGCTGATGGTGGTCCACAACCTGGAGGAGGCGGTGTACCTGGCGGACCAGGTGTTGCTGCTGAGTAAACGCCCCACCCGCCTGGTGGAACGGGTGCCCTTTAACCTGCCCCGACCCCGCACCCCCCATACCCTCAGCTCCCCGGAGTTTATTCAGGTTAGCCACCACTGTTTGGAGATCTTTCGTCAAGAGATGGGCAAATGACCACCACTCCCCGTTTTACTATCCGTCGGTCCCGGTCCCGGTCTACAGGGGCGGGGGGCGATCGCTGGCTGCCCCTGATCGGCCTGCTGGTGCTGTTTGGCCTGTGGTGGCTAATTGCCATCTCTGGCCTGGTCAACCCGGTGTTGTTACCGACCCCCCTCACCACCCTGGTGGCCCTGGTCAAGGGGGTGATCGCCGGCACCATGGTGACCGACTTTGGCACCACCGTACTACGCACCTTTGCCGCCTTCAGCCTGGCCGCCCTGGTGGGGGTACCCCTGGGGGTGGCCCTGGGCAGTTCAGAAAAGCTCTACCGCAGCGTCGAGTTTTTAATCGACTTTTTCCGATCCACCCCCGCCAGCGCCCTGATTCCCATGTTTGTGCTGTTTTTTGGGGTGAATAACCTGTCTAAGGTGGTGATCGCCGCCTTTAGTGCCCTGCTCTTGATTGTGTTTAACAGCGCCTACGGGGTGATCCATGCTAAGCAATCGCGGATTTTAGCGGCCCAGGCCATGGGGGCTAATCGGTGGCAAATTTTTAAAGATGTGTTGCTATTCGAAAGCCTGCCCCAGACCTTCATTGGCCTGCGCAGTGGCATCAGCATCGCCCTGGTGATTGTGATTGTGGCGGAGATGTTCATCGGCACCGAGCAGGGCCTGGGTAAACGCATCATTGACGCCCAGCAGATCCTGAATGTTCAGGATATGTACGCCTCCATCCTGCTCACCGGGCTACTGGGCTACAGTCTGAATATGCTATTTTTGTCTGTGGAAAAGCGGCTGATCCACTGGAGCGGTAAATAATTTCCTGCCCTGCGTACCAATAGGAAAAGATATCGCCCTGCTCTCGAGGTGGAATCCCCGATCGCCCCGAGCCAAAGTAACTGAATGGTCTTACTCCAGGGGCAGGCGAACGGTGACCAAGGTGCCCTGCCCCACCTCGCTGAGGATCTGCCAATCCCCCCCGTGCAGGGTCACACAGGTGTTCACCACCGCCAACCCCAGCCCGGTGCCCTGGCGATCGCCAACGTTACTGGCCCGGTAAAAGGGCTCCTTAATCCGGGTCTGGTCTTCGGCAGGAATCCCCTGTCCCTGGTCTTTCACCTGCCAGGTGGCCTGGCCGTTGGTGCAGCTTAGGCGCAGCTGGATAGGGCTCGGATCGGGGGAATACTTAATGGCATTAATTAACAGGTTGGTGAGCAGCGATCGCAACAGGGCCCTATCCAGAAAGGCCCGGCTGGTGGAGCAGGTGGAATCAAACTCTATAGGGCGGCGGTAGGTGAGGGCGATTTCATCCACCAGGTCCCGACAGAAGGGTTCTAGATCAAATAATTCACAGTGCAGATCGAGGCGACCTGCCTCTGCCCGGGTCAGCATCAGTAGATCGTTGAGCTGTTGCCCCAGCCGTTTGGTCGTGGTCTGGATGCGCTGGATAATCTGCCGCTGGTGGCTTGACAGGCCTTCGTCGCTGAGTTGTAGGGATTCCGCCGAGAGCAAAATTGTCCCCAGGGGAGTGCGCAGCTCATGGGAGGCCATGGAGAAAAATTGAGTTTTCATATCACTCAGGGCCTGGGTTCGTTGCAGCTGGCCCTGCAGGGTGTGGAGCAGCAACAGCAGGCTGCCGGTTAGGACAAAACCGACCAGGAGGACGCCGATGAAGCCGTAGCGGGGTTCCAGATCATAGTTAACCGAGGGGGTAAAGACCATGGCCCACTGGCGCTGGCCCACGCTAATGCGGCGGGTACAGGCCTCAGCACTGGGGCAGACGAGGCGACCCCGGGGCCCGGTTAGGGGCGATGGGGTGGACTGGAGGGAAAACCGCTGCCAGTTAGCCCGGTACTGGCCCAGGAATTGGTCGGTGAGGGGGGCGCTGCGATCGTAGAGGGTGAAGTCGATTTCGTACTGTAATCCCTGCAGGGATCCCTCCACCAGGTCAGAAAGACGAAAGACCCCTAGGAAGAAACCCCGCAGTTGTTGTCGTCGCTCTGAACGGGTGGTGGGAATGGGGGCGGGATCTTCAGGTAAGGAACCATAGACCGGTGAAAACATCAGAAAGCCAAACTGGTCGCGCCGTTCCTGCACTAGCCGAATGCGGCCAGTGGCGGTGATCTGACCCGTGTCCCTGGCCTGGTTCATGGCGGTAGCCCGGGTGAGGTTGGAGTTGAGATCGTAGCCAAGGGCGATTTCGTTACCGGCCCAGGGCTCCACATAGGTGACCGGGGTATGGTATGGCCGATCCCCAGCCCATACCAGTTGGCGCTGGGGATTCAGTTCGGTAATTTGAAATGATTTGTATCCCTCGGCCCGCACCTGGGCTTCAAATTTCGGGCGATCCTTAGCCACCACCAAAGGGGCCCACTCCATAGCCTGGATACCCGGGTAGGTCTTGAGGACCCGAGCGGTTAGGATCGTAAAATCCTGACGATGGGGGGGGCTGACCCGGTGATAGTCATTGAGAAAGGAGAGAATATCGCTGTAGCGATTTAGACTACGCTGGATGGCCAGGGTAAGGTTATCGATTTGGCGGTTAAAACTTGCCTGCCGCTGGGATTCTTCCCAGTTGGTTGCAAATCTAGCCAGAGCCACCGACAGCCCTACCCCCGTGAGCAGTACTAAGGCGAAGATAATTGGGTAATAGCGCAGTAGCTTAGGCATTCATAGTCGGGTATCCACTTGGTTTATCGCTAACCGGTTTAAACAAAGCCTTAACCTTCCTCAGCATGGTTGGAGAATTGCTGGGCATAGAACTGGGCATAGCGACTTTTGTGGGCCAGTAACTCGTCATGGGTGCCTGACTCCATAATTTGACCCTTTTCCAGTACCAGGATCCGATCTGCCCGGCGGACTGTGGCCAGACGGTGGGCGATGATGAATACCGTCCGATCCTTCATCAGTCGTTCTAGAGCTTCCTGTACCAGGGCTTCTGACTCAGCATCGAGGGCCGAGGTGGCTTCATCGAGGATCAAAATGCGGGGATTGAGTAGGACTGCTCGAGCGATCGCCACCCGCTGGCGTTGGCCCCCCGATAAATTCACCCCCCGTTCCCCCATCCAGGTGTGATAGCCCTGGGAAAACTGACTGATAAAGGTGTGGGCATTGGCGATCCGGGCTGCCGCTTCTACCGCCTCCAGGTCAAACTGTTTCTGACCAAAGGCGATATTTTGGGCAATGGTGCCAGAAAACAAGGTTGTTTCTTGGGGCACAATGCCGATCTGGCGGCGCAGACTGACCAGGGTGACGGTGGCAATATCCACATCATCAATCAGAATCTGGCCCATCTGGGGATCGTAGAACCGCGGTAGAAGGTTTACCAGGGTTGATTTACCTGCCCCCGAAGCTCCCACCAGGGCAATTTTTTCTCCCGGCAGGGCCAGTAGGTCGAGGTCCCGCAAAACCGGTTCTCGAGGATCGTAGCTAAAGGTAACATGGCGGTATTCTACCCGGCCGGTCACAGGGGGTAGATCGACGGCATTGGGCAACTCCCGCACCGCTGGTTGGATGTCTAATAACTCTACAATCCGGTCAACAGAAGCTTCCCCTTGCTTAAACTCACCATAGTTGAGAATAAAGTGGTTCACCGGATCAATTAACATCAGGGCCGCAACTACATAACTGCCAAAGGAAGCCCCGGTGAGGTTGCCCTGGGCAATTTGCCAGGTCCCCATCAGTAAGATCAACATCACCACCAGGGCGTAGATAAACCCCACTACCGGGTACTGCACCGCCCTTAACCAGGCGGCTCGATACCTGGCTTGACGATTTTTCTCAGCTTCCTGGGTGAACCGCTCAATCTCATAGTCCTCAGCGGCGAAGGCCCGCACCAGGCGAATGCCACTGAAGACTTCTGTCACTAAGGAGGACAAATCGGATACCAGGTTTTGGCTGCGTCGGGAGAACTGCAACATTTGGTTGCCAAACCAACCCGCCAGTACGGCCAGAATGGGAACTAAAACCAGGGCGGTGAGGGTGAGCTGCCAGTTCAGGTAAACCATGTATCCCAACACCACCACCAGTTGCAGCATGGAGGGGATGAAGTCATGGAAGAGCTTTTCTACCACTTCTCCGATGCGATCGATATCCTCCGTTAGTCGGTAAGCTAGATCGCCCGTTTGGCTGCGCTCAAAGTAGGCCAGACTGAGGCGATGGATATGGGTGTAGACATCCTTACGAACATTAAAGGCGACCTTCAGGGCGGCCTTAGCCATCAGGGCATCTTGAATGTACTGGCCCAGTTTCTGCAGGGCAAATCCCCCCATGGTAATGGTAATTAGCCGGCCTACCACCCCCACCTGGCCCGCCGCTAGGGAGGCCAGGACCTTACCTGACAACCAGGCCAGGATTGGCCAGTAGGTCACAAATATGAGGGTGCCCACCATGGCTTGCAGGATGGTTCGCCATTCTTGCCGTACGTAGGGAGCTAGGATCCAGTAGTTTGAGCGTTTAGACTGGCGATGGTGGGTCAAGGACTAAAACCTTCTTGAGCGAGGCGGGCAGTAAAATCAGGGTTAGGGAGGGTTTGATCAGGGTTTTTGGGAGTAGTCAAACGACCCTTGAGTCGATAAATCTCTTGAATATTCAAGGCTGTCAGTCAGTGGACGGCATCCGCTAAAACCCATCTTTAAGTTTTCCAATACCCTTTGAAATCATACCATCGGGGTAGTTCGGAGCTTGATTCTGGGGGGAGTTGGGAGCGTGAGAAGGCGCAAACGGGCGATCGCCCTAGGCCGTCTTACCCCGGTAGATCCGGGCCGACTGTTCTGGGCTCAGTCGACTAGCCCCAGGCCAGTAGGGCTGTAGGGGTTCTGAGAACTCAGGGTGAATCATCTCTGCGGGGTTTACCGACAGGCCACCGGGTTTGATCAAATGGCTCGTATCCGTACCTGACTGGGGAGAAATTTTACTATGGGGAGCGACAAAATCATGGACATCCTCGTCGTAGGCCAACATTTGGGCATTGGCGATGTTATAAATCCAACCGTGAATAGAAAGCTGGCCCGTATGCAAGCGAGAATGGATAGAGGGATAGGTGCGCAGGTTGTCAATTTGAGTGAGTACATTTTGGGCCACCAGGACATCTAATTTGGCCTTTTTATCCAGGTGACTGTAGTGATCTTCTACTAACTTGCGCGTCGCTTGGGTATGGTGCAACCAGTTATAAACCAGAGGCATTTTTTCCTCCAATTCCCCCAGTTGGAGTAACCCCTTCATGGCCCCACACTGGGTATGGCCGCAGATAATCACCTGATTAATGTTAAGGGCTTCGATCGCGTATTCAATGGTGGCCCCTTCTCCCCCATTGGTGGCCTCAAAGGGGGGGATGATATTACCAGCGTTACGAATTACAAATAAATCCCCAATTTCTGCCTGGGTAATAATGGTGGGATCAACCCGAGAATCAGAACAGCCAATAAATAAAACTCGGGGATGCTGACCCTGGGCAAGTTGGTTAATCAGTTCCTGGTGGATGGGAATGTAGTGTTCTTGAAACTCACGCAGGCCGCGTAGCAACTTTTCCATAGGGCGATATCCATGTACGGCTAGCAGGTGGGCATAGTCCACCTGCTATTACTGTTATCCCATATCTGAGGATCCTTGATTGAAAGGATTTATTGACCCTGGCGAAGGACCTTGCCGATCGGGGCAAAAAGATCGGACGGGCCACCTTAGGGACCCGAGAAGATCGCTTCCTGGAGATCCTGGCGGCTAAGGGAGTACTTAAACACCCGCTGCACATCCTGACCGTCAGACCCAGCGTTAATATAGCGAACCACCAGGGAATCGGTATCTAAACTAATGTCGGCCTGCCAGAGGGGGCGACTAATGTGCCAGCGATGGAGGATTTCCCCGTCTTGTTGGCAGCCCTGGCGCCGTAGCCAGGTTTCAATATCGGGGAGAGGATGGTTATAAAGCGGGGTATCGGGGGAGGATAGAACCATGGGGGTAGCCTAGGGAAAGGTTGGCGGGCTGGAGGTAGGGGGCTGAAGTAGGGCTCCAAGGGAATGGTTGAGGACTGCTTGGGGAGCAGCCGCGTCGGTAATCAACGGCTCCCCCCGGGTTAGCCCTACGGTCAGCACCAGGGCCAGGCAGGCGACAAAGGTAAGACCAAGGATAAACAGGGCAAAGATTTCCCCTGGGGAGAGAGGGCGATCGGTGGGGTCAAGGTAAAGGTTAGAAGGCTCCTTACGCACCGGTAGGTTAGGCTTTTTAGCCAGAGACTCCAGGGGCTGCATCACCGAAATGCGCGAATATCCAGCCTGCTGATCATAGCGCCAGCGGCGATCGGGGCTGCTGAGGACACCGTAGGCTTCGTTCAGTCGCTGAAATTTATCCGTCGCCTGTGCCGCTGGTAGATCGGTGGTATCGGGGTGGTAAAGCTTACTCAATTCCCGAAAGGCCTGACGAATTTGCTGGGGACTGGCAGTTGGTTTAACCCCCAGTACATCGTAATGGCTTTGATCTCCAGAATGGTGCTCAGGCATCGATTTCAGGGGTAGGGGGAGCGGGTATTAGGCGAAGGTGGATTGGGGCTCAAGATCTCGGAGCAGACGAATTTGAGCCAGGGAAAAGACGGCTGGAATGACCCGTCCGTAGTTGGTAGCAATAGCTCGCCAGCCCAGATCCGCCAGAAACCAGGTCCAAAGGGTTGGACCCAGCCAGGCCAGAGCCGTGCGCGTAGCCCCATAGCGAGTCAAGCCTAGAGCAACCTCCCGGGAAGCTGCCCCCAGGGCCAGGCTACCGCCCCTGACCAGGGACTGCTGGCCTACTTCCTGGAGCAGTGCCTGGAGTAGGGTATTGACCGCGATCGCCGTACTGCCCTTGATCCATAGCCCCAGGGAGTTCTCTCCGGTGCCGGGTAATCGGATCGACCCCTGGAGAATGGGGCTGAGTCTCTGGTTGAGCTGGTTTTGCAAGCGATCGCGGTGACAGTCGGGTAGGCGTTGCCAGGTCCGTTGCAATAGGTACAAAAAGATTTCTGACTCCAGATCGGCGGTAGACCAACTATTGGCGTAGGGTAACTTCAGATGCCGACATACCTGTAGCAGAACTTGCCGGTAGGTAATCCCTTGACTCTGGCCATGGAGTACGGTCAGGCCATCGGCGGCTAAGAAACGGAAGCGCTGTTCCAGATGGTTAATCCATTGGTGTCGCGCACCACTCTGGACTGCAAGCGGATCGGGGGTACAAAAATAGTCTAGAGGGTTAAATTTGGGGCGGAATAAAATTTCGGTCAGGGCTTGGAGTTCTTCCTCCGTTGCCAGTTCCAGGGCAGAGCGCAGCTCATCCACCAGTAGTCACCGTCTTGCTTAAACATTGCCCCCTAATTTTGCCATAATTATTCTTTAACAACATTGTTTACCTAACCCAGGACAAGACCAAATGTGGGATGTGGTTGTCATCGGTGCTGGTTTAAGTGGTTTAGCCGCAGCCCAGGCCTTAGTCCAGACGGGTTATAAAGTACTGGTACTGGAAAAATCCAGGGGTTTGGGGGGGCGGATGGCGACCCGTCGGGTTAACACCACTGTGCTTGACCACGGCTGTCCCTTTCTTCAGCCCCTGGGGCCGTACCAGTCTGACTTAATTGATCAGGGCTTGGCGGCGGGCCTGCTCCAGCTCTGGAGTCCAGCGGTCTACGACCTCAGGGCCGATCAACTCAACCTCCGTCCAGACCCTGGGGTTTACTACACCGCCAGGGCTGGTTTGAGTGCTGTGCCTAAGCTGTTTACCCAGGGGCTGAGGATTCAGAAACAGGCCCAGGTTAGGCAAATTACAGCCCTGGCTCAGGGCTGGGGGATAGAATTACTAGGGGATGGCTTTGAACCCCTGACCGCCCGATCTGTGGTGATGGCAATTCCTGCGGCCCAAATCAGTCCCTTAATCCATCCGGTTGAAGGGAGACTTGAAGCCATTAGGGATTTGCAAGAACAACTGGAGCAGGTAAACTTTATTCCCACGATTACCGTAATGGCAGGGTACGATTCTAGCCGGATAGGTGAGACAGGGTCTCTGCTCTCGGTGCCTGCCTCTGAGGCTAGTCGGGGCTGGATGATTTGTAGTCAAGACCATCCCGATTTAGCCTGGATGGCCCTGGATAGTAGTAAGCGCCAAAACCCAGCCCAGCCAGTGGTAGTGGTCCACAGCTCGGCAGCCTTTGCTGAAACCTACCTGCACCAAGAAGATCTAACTCCAGTAGGCAGCCACCTCTTAACCAGGGGGAGCCAGTTTGGGGGGGCATGGATGGCTACCCCGGAATGGATGCAGGTTCACCGTTGGCGCTACGGACAGGTGAACCAACCCCTACCAGACCAAATCCTGAAAACCAATCGGTTACCCAGTCTGGTGGGGTGCGGGGATTGGTGTGGCGGAGGCGGGATGGAAGGGGCGATCGCCTCTGGTCGTCGGGCCGCCACCTGGATTACAGAAACTCTGGGCTAGGGAATAATAACCGCAAAGCAATGCTGGCTACAAAGCCGCAGCGGAGTAATCGCTAGTCTCTTTGCTTTCAGCTCCTTCATCATCGCCACCGCGATTATTACGCTTGAAGAAGCGCTGACTACCCGCTCGTTTTTTACGGAACTTCCGAGCATAGGCCTGATTGCGCAGAGCCTTTTCCTTCTTGGGATTACGACGTTTGGCCATACTATACCTCTAGACCTCCACAGACCCTAAACTACAGCCAGAGGTTAACTGTAGCACATTGATGGGCGTCAGCTAAATATACTGACCCCTAACTATAGCTGCTAAAGCAGCAGTCTGAGCACAGGTTTGGCCGGGATCGATGACATCAGTCCTGGGTCTGCCCTTGCTGTAACAGCCACAGCCCAGTGTAAGTCATGCCCGAGGCGTCAGGACGAACTAGCAGAAAGTGGAGCCCCTGGCTTTCAGCTTTACGCTGTTCAAATACCTGGCCACCCGTGCTGACTGCCTGGTCTGTAAAGGTCGTAATAATCCAGCGATCATTCAAACCAGCTTCCAGAACTAACCCGTCTGGATCCCCCGACTGATACCGCAGCCAGGCGGGTTGAACCCCTTCCAGCCAGCGACAAAGGGCCATGGCCTGAGGACCGGCATCAATAACAACACCTGGAATTGGAGTGGGACTGGCCAGACCGACGCGGGAGGGTAATCGATCTACTGGTAACTGGCCCATGGGGATGGGTTCGTAGGGCAGGGTCCGTTCCAACTCTGCCGCCTTCAGCACCGTAAAGCCCCATTGCTGTCCCCAAAGGTTTTCTGCCAGAGGCACAGGGGGTGGTTGGTCCAGGTGTAGGGGGTTATAGGCTAGGCCGGTAGCGTTGGGTAAGGAGGAATACCACTGCGATCGCTGCTGCAACCAGCGGTGTAGGGCGGGGGTATGGCGGGTGGGCTCCACCCCAATCCCCAGGGGCAGGGCGCTGGTGCTGAGCAGGGAAAGGGCTTGGGGCCGAAACACCTGCAGGCGATCGGGTGGGGCCCCAGCCAGATCGATAGCCCGATGTAGATGTTCCCGGATCCAGTCCTGATTAACTTGCCCCTGGGGGGTTTGGGCGCTGTAGCTAAAGTTGAAATCAGGGGTGCAGAACAAAATTTCCCAAAGGGGCTGACCCGTGGGATCGATCAGGGGAGGACGATGTAAATCAGTTTGCCAGAGCATCATCAGGGAATGGAAAGGGGGCATGGGGAGCAAACCCTGGTATTAAAATGGTAACCAATGCATAACCATTCATTCAGGAGCGGATGGACAACAGCTTTGCTGAAAGGATTTGAACGACCGGCGGAGAAGCCATGATTGGTTTAGCTATTCACACCTGCAGCGCAGAACTGGGTCTAGCCCTCAGTTGCTTTGATGGCGAAACTCGCTACCAAAGCTGGGATCTGGGGCGTGACCTGGCAGCCCACCTGCATTCCATCTTAATCGAGTTTATTCAGCCTTACCCATGGAGTGACTTGACTTTCCTCGGGGTGGCCCGGGGACCCGGGGGGTTTACCGGCACCCGGATTGGGGTGGTGACAGCCCGGACCTTGGCTCAGCAGTTGAATATTCCCCTGTTTGGGATTTCAACTCTGGCGGCGGTGGCCCAATTTAGCCTCGATCAAACCCCTACTACCGCCGCCCTAGCGGTAGCTATGCCGGCCCAACGGGGGCTCTTGTTTACCGCCATTTACCAACCCACTCCCCAGGGTCTGGTGACTTACCAGGCGGAACAGGTGATCACTCCAGAGGAGTGGGATCGAATTCTGATACAGTATCCCGCTGATGTAATCCGCCTCAGTGCCCCCCATGGTTTGGGTAGCACGGTCCCCCAGGTGCTAGCTCTGGCTTACCATGGTTGGCAACAGGGAGACCGACCTGGATGGGATCAGGTGTTACCCTATTACGGCCAGCACCCAGTCACAGAAAAATGAGAGCCTCCTAATTGAACTGTCCACTCAGCTCTGTCCATGGCTGGCTCTAGGCTAAACTAGCCAGGGTAGCCAATGAAATACGAGGAAGACCAAGAGTATGAAACGGCGAAAGTTAATGGGATACGCAGGCCTGGGCCTGGCAGTTGGTCTAGGCTGCGATCTACTGGGAGAGGGGCAGGTGGTTCAAGCCCAAAGCGATCGCCTCACCATTCGCAGTCTTGGGCACACCGCCTTCCTATTCACTAGCGGCAGTCGAAAGATTTTAGTTAATCCCTTCCGACGAGCCGGTTGTACCGCTGGTTTTCCCTCCCCTGCCCTCCCTGCCGATATCGTTATGGTGAGCAGTCGCCTCTTGGATGAGGGCTACCTCAATGATTTACCCGGTAAGCCTCAGGTCCTGAGTGAGCCCGGTGTCTACGATATTAGTAACCTTAAGATTCAGGGTATTCTCACAGCCCACGATCGCGAAGGGGGGCGTCGCTTTGGCACTAACGTGATCTGGAAATGGACCCAGGGAGGAATGACCCTGGTCCATATGGGCGGTGCCGCCGCCCCTCTACAGGTGGAGGAGCAAATCCTCCTGGGTCGGCCCGACATCCTGCTGATTCCCGTAGGGGGTGGGGATAAGGCCTACACGCCTGCAGAGGCGGTGCAGGCTATCCAGGTACTGAAGCCCAAGCTGGTGATTCCCACCCACTACCTCACCGCGGCTGCCGCCGATGGCTGCACCCTCAAATCTCTGGAGCAATTTCTCGCCCTGATGCAAGGCACACCGGTTAGCCGCGCCACCGGTGGCAGCCTCTCAGTTCGCCCTGCCGATCTACCCGCCAAAGGTATGCGGATTCAGGTTTACCAGGCCCCCTTGGCCTAAGGGACGGAAAGTCACAGCCACGGGTAAGGGAGCGGACAGGGGGGATAGGGGGATCTTTCTAAAAGGTTGCCCAGTCCTTGACCACCAGCCAGAACGCCTCCCAGCCCCGCCTGCACTGATCCACGCTGTCCTTAGCCTCCATAATTTGCCTATGACCCCCTTGCATACCCTGGTGAATCGTCGTCGCCGTCTGGCTGAAGCCTTTGATCGGCCTGTGGTGCTATGGTCGGGTCAACCGGTTGCCCGTAACTTTCCTGCCAATACCTACTATTTTCGAGCTAACAGCCACTTTCTGTACCTGGTAGGCCGCTCCTTACCCCATGCGGCGATCCATTTAGATGGGGGGCAATTGACCCTATTTATGGACGATCCCCCAGCGGCGGCGGCTCTCTGGCATGGACCCGAACCCCAGCGGCAGGAGATCGGGGCTGAAATTGGGGCGATCGCGGCCTATCCCTTGGGGGACTTACCGCCCTACCTGGTGGAAGCGGCTACCCTACCCATTCAGGACTGGCCCAGCCGTCTTCCTGCCCATGCCCCGGACTGGTGTCAGAAGCTGGCCCTGGCCCTGGTAGAAACCCGGCTTTACCATGATGCCTTGGCCCTGGCGGAGATGCAGACCGCCGTCAGCGTTTCTATGCAGGCCCATCGGGCGGGCATGGCGGCGACCCTGGGGGCCAAAACCGAAGCTCAGGTACGGGCTGCCATGGAAGCCGTCATCATGGCCCATAATATGACCTGTGCCTACAACAGTATTGTCACCATCCATGGTGAGGTGCTCCATAATTCCCACTACCACCACTCTCTAACCTCTGGTGAGCTGCTGCTAGCGGACGTCGGGGCCGAAGCAGAAAGCGGCTGGGCCGCTGACATTACCCGCACCTGGCCGGTCTCAGGTCACTTTTCAGGGCCTCAGCGAGATATTTACGCCGTTGTGCTAGCCGCCCATGATGCCTGTATCGAAGCGGCCAAACCGGGAGTGGAGTACGCTCAGGTGCACAGGCTAGCCTGCCATAGACTGGCCAGTGGTCTGGTGGACCTGGGCATTCTCCGGGGTAATGCCGATGATCTGGTGGAGCGCAATATCCACGCCCTGTTTTTTCCCCATGGTGTTGGCCATCTGCTGGGGCTGGATGTCCATGATATGGAGGATCTGGGGGACCTGGCGGGCTATGCCCCGGGCCGAAGTCGCCGAGATCGCTTCGGACTCTGTTTTTTGCGCTTAGATCGGCCCCTCGCCGATCGCATGGTGGTTACCATTGAACCGGGATTCTACCAGGTGACCGCTCTGCTAGAGCCAGCTCGCCAGTCTGGCCAGTACGATGACGTCATTAACTGGGACCGCCTGGAGGATTTCCGCTCTGTACGGGGAATTCGGATTGAAGACGATATTCTGATCACGGCGACCGGTAACCAGGTACTGACCGCTGACCTGCCCACCGCTATCCCCGCCATTGAAGCCCTGGTGCAGGGACGGTAGGGGTCTACCTTTGGGTAAACTGAAAGCACCCCCTTGCTGGTAACGGATCATGTCCCTGGCTCCCCCTGCTCCTGCCCTCAGTCAATTTGGCGAACAGATGTCCCATTTGACTGGGGTACGCGCCATTATGAAGGATATTATCGCTACCCTACGGGCCGATCAGGGCCGTCAATTTATTAACCTCAGTGCTGGTAATCCAGTCATCTTGCCGGAAATCGAGCAACTTTGGCGCGATTGCACCCAGGCCTTGCTGGCCAGCCCTGAGTATGGCCAGGTGGTTTGTCGCTACGGGGCTAGTCAGGGTTATGAACCCTTGATTGAAGCGGTTTGCAACGACTTTAATCAGCGCTACGGCCTACCTCTGACTCCCCGCCATATTCTCATCACTCCTGGTAGTCAGGCCCTTTACTTTTTTGCTGCTAATGCCCTGGCGGGCTACACCAGAGACCAGCAGATGCGGTCCATTGTGTTACCCCTTAGCCCTGACTATACGGGCTACGGCGGTATTTGCCTGGCCCCCGAAGCGGTTCGAGCCTACCCTCCCAGCCTGGAGATAGGGGAAAACAGCCACCGGTTTAAGTATCGGCCGGACTTTAACCAACTGGTGATTGGGCCAGAGACAGGTTTTGTCCTATTTTCCCGTCCCTGTAATCCGACGGGCAATGTGATTAGCGATGGCGAAGCCAGGCAAATTGTCGCCCTGGCAGCCCGGCATCAGGTGCCGGTACTGATTGATTCCGCCTATGCTCCCCCCTTTCCAGCCCTGAACTTTACCGAGATGACCCCCATCTTTGGTGCCAATGTCCTGCACTGCATGAGCCTCTCTAAGGCTGGTTTGCCGGGGGAACGGCTGGGGATTGCCATTGGCGATCCCACCTTAATTGAGGTGTTAGAGTCTTTTCAGACCAACCTTTGTATCCACTCCTCCCGCTATGGGCAGGCTATTGCAGCTCGGGCGATCGCCTCAGGGGAGCTGGCTCGCCTCTCCCAGCAGGTGATTCGTCCCTACTATCAAGATCGCTTCGCCGTTTTAGAAGACGCCCTCGACCAGGCCATGCCCAAAACCCTGCCCTGGTACCTGCACCGGGGAGAGGGGGCAATCTTTGCCTGGCTATGGCTGGATCAACTGCCGGTGAGTGATAGTCAGTTCTACGAACAGCTTAAACAACGGGGGGTGATCGCGGTGCCAGGTCATCCCTTTTTTCCGGGATTGCGCACTGACTGGCCCCATACCCGCCAGTGTCTGCGTCTGAGCCTCACGGTTTCTGCCGCCGAACTGGTAACGGCGGTCCAACGGTTGGCCAGCCTGGTTGAAGAACTCTACCAGGGTCATGGGGTAGCGCTCCCCATCTCGGTCTGACCCCCCGGTCTAGCCCCAGAACGTCGGGCTAGGGAGAATCCACCGAGGTGGGCTTGGCAATATGGGGTAGGCCCCAGCCCAGCTTTTCTCGCAGGACTTGAAAGAATTCTGGCGATCGCAGCCGAATAAACCGGGCCTGGTAAGGTGATCTACAGGTGCTTACCCGGTCTTCAGGCATAACGTAGCAGCCCGCATTGCCATCCACGGTCAGCACCAAAGGATCGGGGTTGGCGGCATGAATAACCACCCGCTCCTGGTCGGGAAATACTAAACCCCGGGAAGCCAGCGAATGGGGACAAATGGGAATCAGTTGGGTAACGGGTACCCCTGGCGTAATCACTGGTCCCCCAGCCGATAGGGAATAGGCGGTGGAGCCCGTAGGGGTAGAAATAATAATGCCATCGGCGGCAATATCCACGGGAGAGTGGCTGCCAATCGCCACCTCAAAATGACACATACTAGTTAGGGGCTCGCGGTGTAAAACCATCTCATTCAAACAAAGGGCCTCCCAAACCAAGCGTTGATCCTGAAAAAGCTGTACCGAAAGCATGGCCCGATCTTCGGTCTGGTAATCTCCCGCCAGTACCTGCTCCATCGCCTGAGGTAATTGATTTAAATAGGTTTCCGTTAAAAACCCCATGTGGCCTGTATTTACCGCCAGTAGGGGAACCCTTAGGGGAGCTAACTGACGACAGGCTGAAAGTACGGTACCATCGCCTCCCAGTACCAGTACAAACAACATACTGGCATCGAAGCGAGGCGGGACCAAACTATCGATAGGAGTATGGCATAGGGGGCGGGCTGGTGTAGAGTAGCCCAAAATTCCACCAATACCAGTTGCCAGATTAACTTCAAAACCTCGCTCCATCAGCTTTGACTGCCATTCAAAAGCAATTTGATGGGCGACTGGTTTAACGTCGTTATAGATAATGCCGACCTTGGGCACAGGCAGGTTCCAATGGGTAGCTAGAACGTATATATAGAGAAGGTACTCCAACCCCGAAAGAGGTCGAACACCTGGAGACAAAAATATGCCTTCATCCTAGGCTACCGTTTTTTCGTCGTTGGTTAAACTGTTCTTGAGTAATTGTTCTTGAGGAAGTGACAGTATAGTTCCTTACTTTCATTGAGTTTTCCTTTAATTTGACTTGACTAACGCTGTGGCTACTCCTATTCCCGAAACAACCGCCTATGTTCGCATTACCCAGCAATCCTGGACCCAAGGAAAAATTGAGGGTGAAGTTCGGGCCAGTAACTATGAATGGCAATTCCAGTGGTGTTTTCGCCAGGGTTGCCTGCGAGTTCAGCCCTCCCTGGGCAGAGCTCTGATTACCGAACCCTTGAGCCGGTTCCTGGAGCGGTTCGACTACCAGTTAGAACCTGGTGGAGATTACTCCTTTACCATTCGAGCCAAACTTTAGTGGTTGTGACGTTACAGCTGTGGTCAGAACGCCTGACGGGGGTATTGGAAAACTCCTTAAGCTTGCATAGCCTTTTCTAATACCCTGGCCTGCCCCATGGCCAGGCCAGGGCTAAACAACGGGATAACTCCAAAATACCAACTGCATTTGGGTTAAAAAGGCGATTCTGTGGCACTCTGAAACAGTAAGGTTCCATCCTAAATCCAGTCAGTTCTCAGCAACGGTTATGCAAACCCTACCTACTTCCATCCCTCAGGCCAGTTCCCTAGCTTCTAATCTAGCCGTTGATACTGCCATCCATCGCCGCAAAACTCGCCCCGTTGCCGTTGGTAGTGTCACCATCGGGGGGGGACATCCGGTGGTGGTGCAGTCCATGATTAATGAAGACACCCTGGACATTCAGGGCTCTGCCGCGGCTATTCGCCGCTTGCACGAGATTGGTTGCGAAATTGTCCGGGTAACCGTTCCCAGCATGGCCCACGCCAAAGCCCTGGCAGACATTCGTAAAATTCTGGCGGACACCTACCAGCCCGTGCCCCTGGTGGCAGATGTGCACCACAATGGTCTGAAAATTGCCTTAGAAGTAGCCAAGCATGTTGATAAGGTGCGGATTAATCCTGGTCTCTACGTTTTTGAAAAACCCCAGGCTGGGCGTACTGCCTATAGTCAGGCCGAATTTGAGGAAATTGGCTTGAAAATTCGTGAAACCCTTGAGCCTCTGGTGGTTTCCCTGAGAGACCAGGGTAAGGCTATGCGGATTGGGGTCAACCATGGTTCCCTGGCAGAGCGGATGCTCTTTACCTACGGAGACACCCCTGCAGGTATGGTGGAATCTGCCCTGGAATTTATTGGCATTTGTCAGTCCCTAGACTTTCGCAATTTGGTGATTTCCCTGAAGGCTTCACGGGTACCAGTGATGGTGGCTGCCTATCGTCTGATGGTCAAACGTATGGATGAGCTGGGTATGGATTATCCCCTTCATCTGGGAGTGACTGAAGCTGGCGATGGCGAATATGGCCGCATTAAATCTACTGCTGGTATCGCTACCCTTCTAGCGGATGGCATTGGGGACACAATTCGAGTTTCCTTAACCGAAGCACCCGAGCAAGAGATTCCGGTGTGTTATAGCATTTTGCAGGCATTGGGTCTGCGCAAAACCATGGTAGAATACGTTGCCTGTCCCTCCTGTGGCCGGACTTTGTTTAATCTGGAAGAGGTCTTGCATCAGGTACGAGAAGCGACTAAGCATCTTACCGGCCTCGATATTGCCGTTATGGGTTGTATTGTGAATGGGCCTGGGGAAATGGCCGATGCAGACTATGGCTATGTAGGTAAGACCCCTGGCTATATTTCCCTGTATCGGGGGCGAGACGAAATTAAAAAGGTACCCGAAAGCGAAGGGGTAGGGGAACTGATTAACCTGATTAAAGCCGATGGCCGTTGGGTAGATCCCTAGCGTCGGAGCCCTAAGGCGGGGTTGGGGGCAGAGGCTGAACTCCGCCGAATGGATGGGTCCCGGCTCTGGCGAGATGCTGGCGCCAACCGGCGGTGCTTTATAGTCCCGAATCAAGTAGTCTGTGTTAGATTGGGCATTATTAGCTGCATCAGATTTTACTAACCTATGACAATTGCAAAGCGGGGATTAATTTTGGGAGCGACTGCCGCGGCTATAGCTACAGTTACCCTTACGGGGGCGGGCATTCACCTTTCCCAAAGTAAGGCTTTCTTCCAATCCAGTCCTAAGGAGTTAGTAGACGAAGTCTGGCAGCTAATTGATCGTAACTATGTAGATGCCACCTTTAATCAAACCGATTGGCAGGCTGTACGGGCCGACTATCTGGGGCGTAATTACACTAACCCCCAAGAGGCCTATGGTGCAATTAGGGAAATGCTCAAGAAACTTCAGGATCCCTATACTCGCTTTATGGATCCCCAGGAGTTTGCCAATATGCAGGTGGACACCTCCGGTGAGCTAACTGGGGTGGGTATTCAGATTACTCAAGACGAGAAAACCAAAGAGATCGTGGTGGTTGCTCCCATCGAAGGTACCCCTGCTTTTGATGCCGGTATTCGTCCTAAGGATGTAATCCTTAAAATCGATGGGCAATCCACCACTGGGATGGAATTAAACGACGCCGTCAATAGGATTCGGGGTAAGGTTGGTTCTCAAGTTACTCTGTCGGTGCGTCGGGGTGATCAGCAACTAGAAGTCCCCCTGACCCGTTCTCGCATCGAAATTCATCCTGTGCGCTATAGCCGTCAGACCGGGCCGGATGGGCCAGTAGGCTACATTCGCCTGAACCAGTTCAGTGCCAACTCTGCCTCTGAAATGGGTCAGGCGATTAAGGCATTAGAAGCTCAAAACGTTACGGGGTATATTCTTGACCTGCGGTCCAATCCTGGTGGTTTGCTATACTCCAGTATTGATATAGCCCGTATGTGGCTGAGTGATGGCACGATTGTTTCCACCGTCAACCGCCAAGGGGTGGTTGATGCAGAGACCGCTAATCATCGAGCTTTAACTAAAAAACCCTTAGTTGTTCTGGTTGATGGCGGTTCAGCCAGTGCTAGTGAAATTCTCTCGGGTGCCTTGCAGGATAACCACCGTGCCGTGTTGGTGGGTACTCGCACCTTTGGTAAGGGGTTGGTGCAGTCCGTACGAAGCCTGGCCGATGGCTCTGGATTAGCGGTTACCGTTGCCAAGTATCTCACCCCCAGTGGTCGGGATATTAATAAGCACGGTATTGATCCTGATATTCAATCTGAGCTAACCGAGCAACAGCGAGAATTTTTATCGGCGGATCGAGAGCGCATTGGCACCAGCGCCGATCCCCAGTATGCTCGAGCTTTAACTGCACTGGAAGCCCAGGTGCAAGAAGCCAGAACTACAAAGAAACCATAGCTTGCCCTGAAGATGGTTAAAAAGGCTACGGAAGCTCAAGGCTGTTGCCACAGTTGCCAAAAACCATGGTGCGGATCCTATCTACCTTTTAGCATTATGTTAGCGATCGCTGTCCGCTCTAGACAGGTCAGGAATAAACCCCGAGAGTTACCTGAGCGGATAGATCGCTTCCATAGGAAAAACTTTGTGCTTATTTTGTTAGCTCAAAGGATTTCTTATTAATTAGTCGAGTTTTTTTGATTATCCTTTCCCTTGGGCTGGAAACTTCCCAAGGTTTTCAGCTTTGCCTGTTAGAAACGGCTCGAGCCTGTCTCCATAACAAGAAATCCATCCATTCAATATGGAGCTTTAGCCAGAACGCTTAGGACACGATTGATCGGTTAAAGCTAATGTCATGGGGGCGTTCTAGCTTGCCTCTGGGTCGTTGCACCTAGCGGTGATCGCAAGACGGACAATACAGATTTCCTACTCTACTGGGCTATTTTTAACAATGAATTAATTTCTGAGCTACAATTGAGCAACATATCGAGGAGACTTGTATGTTTGTCAGATTGGCTGATCAGCATCGACAATTTGTAAAGGATCTGGTGACTAACCTTCAGGCCCTCGCTACGGTCCTGGAACGCCAGGGGTATCTGGCGTCCTGCTATACTTGCGGCGGTCAGATGAATAGCGCCTCTTTTATGGTTAGTCTGGGAAGTAATCATTTGATCCGTTTTTTGGTGTCTGACTACGGCATCACCTGGACAGAAATGCGCGACGATCGGGAGTTGATGAAGTTAGAAGGGGCTGAAGCTATCAGTCAACTTCAGGAACTTGCTAACCTGGCTAAATTCAAGGTAGAACCACCAACCTTTGAACAGAGTTTGACCTTGGTGGATTAAATCCTAATCAGGGGATTTTCCAGAAACTTAGGGTTATCTCAGTCCTATAGCTGAAAGTCTTTGAAAATTTAAATATTTAGATCCAGTAGACTCTGGCAGCAATCTACCTACCTCTCCTGTCTCCTGCCTGCTCCTTAGACGGTGCTGAGTTTATGCCGGCAAGTGCTAGCCTCCGTCACCTGCGAGGAGGCTATAGATAAAAAGGGGTGTTGATCATCAACTCGTTGTAGAGGCTACTATACACGCTAATTTTCTAGCCATCCCAAGCGTTGAGGAGGCCAGAATCTTACCATAGCCTTGCCGATAATATTTTCCGAAGGAACAAAGCCCCAGGCGTGACCATCGTAGCTACTGTTGCGGTTGTCTCCTAAAACTAAATAGGATGACTCCGGTACTTGTTCAGGTCCCCACTGGTAGTTAGGAGCTTCCTTGATATAGCCTTCTTCTAAGGCAGATCCGTTAACATAAACCTGGCCATTGCGAACTTCTACCACGTCTCCGGGGATGCCAATGACTCGCTTAATAAAGGCATCGCGATGCTGACCGGGAGGGGTAAGGCGGGCGGGGGGCCAGAAAACCACAATATCTCCCCGTTTGGGGGGGTTAAAGTGATAGGTTACCTTTTCTATCACCAACCGGTCGTTAATCTGCAGGGTTGGCTCCATAGAGCCGGAGGGAATATAGCGAGCTTCGGCCACAAAGTGGCGAATTCCTAAGGCCAGAATGACACTCAGGGAAACGGTTTGTAAGAGTTCAACCCAGGGATTGGGCCGACGCGATGGTGGCTGAGGAGAAGATGATGACAAGTTTTAACTCTAAATAAAACTGAATTATAGCTTTGACTAGAACCCTTAGGACAAGGTTGATCGGTTAAAGCCATATATTTAATATTGACCCTAAAGCCCTCTGGCCCGTCCCGGAGACCGGTTATAAAGGCCTTTAGCAAGGCTGGAGAGACTGGAGGCGATCGCTCCATAACCCTTTTTGCTCAAGCCAGTTGCGATTGTAAATGCGAGACTGGTACCGGGAGCCTCCATCGCAGAGTACGGTAACAATTCTATGACCTGGTCCCAGACGCCGGCCCAATTCCACAGCAGCAGCCAGATTAATCCCCACCGATCCCCCCATAAATAGCCCATCTTCATAGAGCAATTGATAAAGGGTTTCTAAAGCCTCTGGATCGCTAATCTGCATCGCATCATCAATGGGTACGCCTTCCATGTTGGCCGTTACCCGACTGTTGCCAATGCCCTCGGTGATAGAGCTACCCTCAATCTTAATTTCACCGGTTTTAACATAGCTGTACAATCCACTACCCAGGGGATCGGCCACTATACACTGAATCGCCGGGTTCTGTTGCTTTAGAAACAGGGCCACGCCGGCGTAGGTACCTCCAGTTCCTGTAGCGGCCACCCATCCGTCTACGGTACCGCCGGTTTGTTGCCAGATCTCTGGGCCGGTAGTTTGGTAATGGGCTTGGCGATTGGCCAGATTATCAAACTGGTTAGCCCAAATGGCATTGTCCATCTCGGCGGCGATTCGGCCTGATAATTTCACATAGTTGTTTGGGTCCCGATAGGGTACGGCCGGTACGGTCTTGACCTCAGCCCCCAGGGTACGCAACAGATCAATTTTTTCCTGGGATTGGGTATCCGGAATTACAATTAAGCAACGATATCCCCTGGCGTTACAGATATGGGCCAGACCAATCCCCGTATTACCGGCGGTGCCTTCTACCACCGTTCCTCCAGGTTTGAGTAGACCCCTGGCTTCAGCATCTTGAATAATATAGAGGGCTGCCCGGTCCTTAACTGAACCTCCGGGGTTGAGGAATTCGGCCTTGCCTAGAATCTCACAGCCTGTGGCTTGGCTGAGACTATTAATGCGAATTAAGGGGGTATTGCCGATCGTATCTACGAAACCCTGTTTGATATCCATGTTGAACATCACCTTTGCTACCAGCCTTAGGTCTGATCTGGTCGGTTTGCTTTTTTATCCTACGGTGAAATGGGGTCGGCCTACAGGTTTTTGCTGCCGTCCTCAGGGACCCGGCCAGCGCGATATGATGGTTGAGTAGGTTTACTCAGAGTTTAGGTTTGCCTCCACCTTTGCTTAACGCTTTAATTTTTGACGTTGATGGTACCCTGGCAGAGACTGAGCGGGATGGCCACCGGGTTGCCTTTAACCTGGCTTTTCAGGAATTTGGCTTGCCTTGGGACTGGTCCGTCGGTCTTTATGCCGATCTACTTAAGGTGACTGGTGGTAAGGAGCGAATCCTGCACTATGTCGATCGCTACCAACCTGGCTTTGTAGCCAACCAACCCCTGGCCGATTTAGTAACCCAGCTGCACCGATCTAAGGGGCGTTACTTCAGAGAACTCTTGCAGTCCCGTATTATGCCCCTGCGACCGGGAATACAACGGCTGATCGCCGATGCTCAACGTCAGCAGGTGCGCCTAGCGATCGCCACCACCAGCGCCAGGGAAACGGTAATTCCTTTGCTGCAAAGGCTCCTGGGACCAGAGGCTCCCTCCTGGTTTGAGGTGATTGCGACAGGGGATGATGTAGCCGATAAAAAACCAGCACCCGATGTTTATCATCTGGTTTTACAAACCCTGGGACTCTCCCCAGACCTTTGTCTGGTAATTGAAGATAGTCAGCAGGGGCTAAGGGCAGCGGTGGCAGCCGGGTTACCTACCGTTGTTACGGTGAACGACTATACCCGGCATCAATCCCTGCCCCAGGCCAGGCTAGTGATTAATCATTTGGGGGAACCCCATCGACCTTTTGAAGTCCTATGGGGCAATGCCGGTCAGGCCTATTATTTCTCCTTAGAGCTGGCCCAGATGTTGTTGTCTAGTTCTGTGGCTTGAGGTTTTTAACCATGTCCCTTTCCCAGACCCTCTGGCAAACCCATCAGGCGCTAGCGATCGCCTGTCTGCACCATCCCTTTGTGGTTGGTATTGGTGATGGTTCCCTGGATCCAGCCAAATTTGCTTACTACATTGGTCAAGATAGCTTTTTCCTGGAATCCTTTGCCAGGGCCTACAGCATAGCGGCAGCAAAAGCATCGACATGGGAGGCATTCCAACTCTTTCATCAGATGGCCGATGGCGTGCTGGAAGAGTTGCGGATGCACGGCTCCTACGCCCAAACCTGGGGCGTAGATCTGGAAACAGTGGAACCCGGTAGTGCCACCCGCCAGTATACCGATTTTTTACTCCATACCGCCTGGAGTCAGGATGCCCCCACCATAGCGGTGGCCATGGCTCCCTGTATGCGGCTCTACGCCTTTCTGGGGCGATCGCTGGCCAGTCCCACTCCAGCTCAACATCCCTATAGGGCCTGGATTGAAACCTACAGCAGTGATCAGTTTGAACCGCTGGTTCAGCACCTTGAGGCGTTCATTGACAATTTCGCCATCGACACCCCGATGCTGTACCAGACCTACCGCTATGCCATGGCCTGTGAGCTAAACTTCTTTGGGGCCGCCTGGAATCACCCCAGCTAGGGAAGCTGAAGTTTAGTTATGGATTTACCGATTTCCAGCCCCTTCCTCGAGTGGTCAGGGTTAGCGCATGCGCTGTAGGCTGCTGATAATGCCAAGGCTGAAGCAAGCCAGGATTAACACCCACAACACCAGGCCCGGCAAAAAAGCTAGCCAAGTCATGGCCCGTAACACCCAGACCACCAGGGTAAGCGCTAAGACCATCAGAAATAATTTGGTAATTGGCTGAAGGGGGTAGCGTCGGGTTGGCATAGATAAGGTGGCCCCTGATTCAGAAGAACGACTGCTAACAGTGTAAAGTTAACCCACTTAGTTATAGCTTTAGCCAGAACTCTGAGGACACAATGCCAAGGCTGGGTAGGTGTAAGCATGCTATAGCCTGCAAAGCAGCAGTTCGCTGTTGGTAAGGTAGTTTGTGAAGACATGGTAATGGTGGTCCCAAGCCTGTCATTTAATTCAGGCATTTGGGTACAAAGAAGCATATCCCTCCAGGAGCAAGGATGCGAGTATGATCAGGGTAAGACAGGATAGGGTTCAGTCTATAGACCGGCAGCCAGAGGCCATTCAATTTTCTCCGATTCAACAGGTGGCCCTACTAAAGGGTGATATTTTGGTGGTGCCTGAGGCCAACTCTGACGGCAGAGCAGCGGTTATTGCCCATATGTACGTGCCCCTAACTCGGGCCCAAATTTGGCCCCAGGTGACCAGCTATCACCGTTGGCCGCAGTTTTTCCCGAATATTATCCATAGCGAGGTATTAGAGACGGTTAAGACCTCATCCCATCGCTACCGCCGTCTCTATCAAGTAGGACGTAAGGGATTTTTAGCCCTGAGCGCCCAGGTTGAGGTTTATTTGAGGGTATTCGAGACCACCTGCGATCGCATTCAATTCCATCTTGAAAAGGGGGCCTTCTCCCACTTTACCGCCCACCTGTTTCTCCAGGATCTGCACCAGGGTACCCTGCTAAGCTACTCCGTAGAGGCCGCTCCTACCATACCCGTGCCTGGTTTCTTAATAGAACAGGCGATGAAACTTGATTTGCCTGGAAATATGGGTCAGATGCGCCAGGTACTCTGCCGTGAGTCCTAGCCATTAAACTAGTTGAAACAATGAACTGGGGGTGAGCAGATGAAAAGAGATTCATCTCAGCTGGCTTAATCTCGGCGCTTGCTTCATCAGTTCAGGGTATGCTAAATGCTTAGTACCTTGTTCCCTACGGTAAATGGCGCAGCGCTACGCCTGATGTAATTCATAACCGATGACTGATACTGCCCCTATCGATCACCAACCCCCTACCCAGCCTCTGGGTGTTCGCAAAATCCGCACCATGATTGAAGGTTTTGACGACATCAGTCATGGGGGTATTCCTGCCGGAAGATCAACTCTGGTAAGCGGTACATCCGGCACCGGTAAAACTCTTTTTGCGGTCCAATTTATCTACAACGGTATCACCTATTTTGACGAGCCTGGAGTGTTCGTTACCTTTGAAGAATCTCCCGAAGACATTATCCAGAACGCCTATAGTTTTGGCTGGGATCTCCAAAAACTAGTCAGCGAGAGTAAATTATTTATTCTCGACGCCTCTCCCGATCCTGAGGGGCAGGATGTGGTGGGCAACTTTGATCTGTCCGCCCTAATTGAGCGGATTCAGTACGCCATTCGTAAATACAAAGCCCGTCGGGTTTCCATCGACTCGGTCACCGCCGTATTCCAGCAGTACGACGCCGCCTCGGTGGTGCGACGGGAGATCTTTCGTCTGGTGGCACGGCTTAAACAAATGGGTGTGACTACGGTCATGACCACTGAACGCCTGGATGAATACGGACCGGTGGCTCGTTTTGGGGTGGAGGAATTTGTTTCTGACAATGTGGTGATTGTCCGTAACGCTCTGGAGGGGGAGCGTCGCCGTCGTACCATTGAAATTCTCAAATTACGGGGTACAACTCACATGAAAGGGGAGTATCCCTTTACCATTACCAACGAAGGCATTAATATTTTCCCGCTGGGGGCTATGCGGTTAACCCAGCGCTCCTCCAATGCTCGGGTCTCGTCAGGAGTACCCACCCTGGACGAAATGTGTGGTGGTGGGTTCTTTAAGGACTCTATTATTCTAGCGACGGGGGCTACTGGAACTGGAAAAACCCTCCTGGTCAGCAAGTTCCTGGTGGATGGCTGCAAAAGCGGGGAGCGGGCAATTTTGTTTGCCTACGAAGAGTCTCGGGCCCAACTTTCCCGTAATGCCTACTCCTGGGGGATTGACTTCGAGGAGATGGAACAGCAGGGCCTGTTAAAAATTATCTGCGCCTATCCTGAGTCAGCCGGTTTAGAGGATCACCTGCAAATCATTAAGACCGAAATTTCTCAATTTAAGCCTTCCCGCATGGCTATCGATTCTTTGTCAGCGCTGGATCGGGGGGTGAGTAATAATTCCTTCCGACAGTTCGTGATTGGGGTGACCGGCTTTGCTAAGCAGGAGGAAATCACCGGCTTCTTCACCAACACTACTGAGCAGTTTATGGGACTACACTCGATTACAGAGTCCCATATTTCTACCATCACCGATACTATTTTGATGTTGCAATACGTTGAGGTACGGGGAGAAATGTCCCGGGCTATTAACGTCTTTAAAATGCGAGGTTCCTGGCACGATAAGGGAATTCGGGAATATACCATCAGTAGTCACGGCCCCGAAATTAAGGACTCCTTCCGTAATCTGGAGCGCATTATCAGTGGATCGCCTACCCGGATTGCGGTGGATGAGAAGACTGAACTGTCCAGGATTGTACAGGGAGTTCAGGCAGAGGACAGCGATTAGACTGGTTTCCTACTCAGACTACGAATACGGTGTAGTAGGGTGGTGGCAATCTGTTCAGGGGATTGGGCCATGGTTTGGCAGAGGTCAATCACCGACAACTGTCCTGGCCAGGGTTCCAGGGAGGGACTAAGGGTAATCAGGGGAAGTTCGCCCAACTCTGGAACGCGGGCCAGACGCTGCCAGTCTTCTGCGGTGAAGGACTGATCCACCAGAATGCCATCGGGTTGCCAGACCCGACACAATAGACTCGCCTGGGTCAGGTCTTCTGCCTGAAGTAGACGACAGTTGTAGCGCTGCAATTCTTGTTGCCAGAGTTCTGGCGGGGTGACCCTGGCCGGGCTGTTATCAGGCTGGAGTCTTAGTAGCAATAGGACCAGCCTATCCTCTGTGGGAGCCAGGGGGACAGGGGCTAACTGACAAATTCGATCAAGGGCCGGGATCAGTTGCTGGCTTAAGTAGGCAATGGGAATTACCTCAGTCTGTTCAGGGGCAAGATCCCCGGGTATAGATCCAACCCAGATCAGGGCAGGGGGCTTTAGCGCTGGCCAGGAGAGATCGGCGTAGATGAGGCGATCAGGGGAATCTAGGGACTCTTCATGGTAGATGATGGCGGTGGGAGATAATCGTCGTATCCCAGCCATCTCATCCTTTCCGCCCCCTATCACCGCCACACGATAGGGGCTGCATAGAAGGATGTCGTACACCTGATTGATGACGTTACCGGCCCTACTAATCAACAGAACCAGGACTGTGGAACTGGGGAGGGGCTGGGTATCGCCTTTGGTGAGTGGGGGTTGGACCGGAGGTAGTAGTAGGGTAAGGCGATACCCGTAGGAGCTTGAGCAAAATCCTACCAGATCGCCTCCCTGGCGCTGGCAGAGACGACGGGCCAGGGCCAAACCCAAGCTATCCAGGGGACCCATGGCTGGAATCGGTAAACTACCCCTGATTGGATCAGGGCGATCTGGGGTTGGATAGCTACCGCTAAGGGTGAATCCTAGCCAGTCTCCCCAGGACTCTATGGTCAAAGCCTGGGGTTGGGATCGCTCTTGTAACAGATAATCTAAGACACAGTAGAGACTTTGCTGTAAACACCGGCGATCGCCGGTTAGGGGCGGTACCTCTGAATTCAGGTGGCAGGTAAACTCTGCCATCCAGGTGGGTGGTGTGCTGTGATCGGCTAGCCAGCCGCTATGGAATTGGGGTAAGAAGGTGGTAATCAGAGCGGATAAATCAACCCTATCCACGGTAAGAGGAAATTGGTCAGATTCCAGACCTATCCAATCGACCCATTGATTAACTAGACGAATTATTTGGCGAATGGCCCGTCGCATCAGATACCCATAGCGGGTCTGGCGATCGCTTAGACTACCAATCCGGGGATCAAGGAGGAGGGTAGATAGTCCTAACAGAGAGGTGAGCGGAGTTTTAATACTATGGTTGAGTAGCATTAGCCAATGGTGGGCCTGCGCCGATACCGACTCAGGTAACCTGGAGCCCAGGGCGGAGGACGGGCTCCTATCCCCCAGACCGTCTGCCAAAGGCATCCGAGCCATCAGCCAGGTCAACAGTTCGGTCGCCTGGATTGCCCCCTGATAGCACCCAGCCCGGTCTATCAGGACCCAGGGACCCTGAGGATTGTTCTCCAGAATTTCCCTCAGGTCGGTAAGATTGGATTCATCCGGAACCACCACGACCTTGTCTAGCCAGGGTTTACAGTCAACCAGCCGCAGGGGAGAGGCCCCTGCCAAGGGCTTGAGAGGCGCTAGGGAGTGGTGATGGTACAAAGCCCACAGATGGGCCAGGGCGATCGCCCCGACGGGACAATCCTGGTCGTCCACCACAATAATGTATTCCCCTCTCCAGGGAGGATGCTGGGCCAATTGCTGAGCCAGGCTAACTAAGTCAGAAGAAAGGGAGACACTGGGAGGAGAGCTTAACAATTCTGGAGGAAGCATTCTGACGGTCAACCCTTACAATTAAAAAATGTGAACATATATGTGAACATATATCTATCTACCTTTGGAGCTTTTGCCTCCAGTTTCTAGTTACGGGCTATTTGCCCTTGCTGTTTGTGCTGAACTCCTACCTTGGTGACTCCCTTACAGATATACCTCCTAGCTCAGGCGCAGGAGATAATAGACCACCCCGGACTGGTTTTACCTCCAGATCGATACGTCCTTCACCGGGCTACGACTGTAGCGGATGGCTTGCTATGGTTGAGCGATCGCCACCATCAGGTGGACTGCTTAATCCTGGAAGCTGCCATGGTAACTGAAAACCTCCAGAAACGGTTAACCGCTAATGGGGTCTTGGTTCCTGTTGTGCTTGTCATAGCAAGCTCTGAAAACTCTTCAGGGTCAGGGGACGACCCTAAACCCACTATCGAGAGTTTAAAGAGTACCTACCACGGTGCTGTAGTTACCCTACCAGTCAATCAGATTAACCAGGTAGAAGTTGCTATTCAACAAGCGATCGAGCAATTCCTGGGTTTATCAGTTGAGTCCTGTCCCCTCCCAATTGATCAACTGCCCATCCCCGACCTGCTCAGGACCCAACAGACCCGTCTGACCGATAAGCTCAAAGCCCGACTTGGTTACCTGGGTGTTTATTACAAGCGCAACCCCGACCACTTTTTACGTCATATGAGTCAGCCTGATCGGGAAACGCTTTTGTGCCAGCTTAAGGCTGACTATCGGAAAATCATTCTGGGTTATTTTTCTAACGATTCTAAACTCAATCAGAACATTGACGCCTTTGTCACTCAAGCCTTTATGGCGGATATTTCTGTCTCTCATATTGTGGAAATTCACATGGAACTCATGGATGAGTTTTCTAAGCAACTCAAGTTGGAGAGTCGCAGTGAAGAAATTTTGCTTGACTATCGGCTTACCCTGATTGATGTTATTGCTCACCTATGTGAGATGTATCGGCGATCGATTCCTAGAGAATCCTAACGCTACAATCAACTCGGTGTCCCTTTACTCCAGAGCGTCTTTCCCATGAGTGCCGTTAAAAAGACCTATATTCTCAAACTTTACGTAGCCGGCAATACCCCCAACTCAATCCGCGCCCTGAAGACCTTAAATAACATCCTAGAAGAGGAGTTTCAGGGTGTTTATGCCCTCAAGGTGATTGACGTACTCAAAAATCCCCAACTGGCTGAAGAAGATAAGATTCTGGCAACTCCTACGCTTTCCAAAATATTGCCGCCGCCCGTGCGCAAAATTATTGGTGATCTGTCCGATCGCGAACGGGTATTAATTGGGTTGGATTTACTCTACGACGAACTGCGTGAAGATGATTCTTAAAATTGGTCCCATCTCAAGGGATGACATACCGGGCAGAGTATAGCCCTAGCCACCTTCAAGGCGGCGAGCCAGAATGACCCCTGGTACTAGGTTTTGACCTATCAATCGGATCTTAAGCGTTCTAGCCGAAGCTTTAGCTCAATGGTTTTATGTTACCCATAGTCAGAGCTCGCTATAAGCCTGTGCTTTACTTCAAAGGCCACCAGGTCACCTTATCCCGGGTGGCGCCATAGACTTCCTTCAACCCTTCTGGATCAATCACCTGAACCTGATCGGCAGTAGCATTATCAGCACTTTTATTGGCCTTTAAATAGGCGGCCCTAGTCAGCCCCTTGAGCACCTGTTCGACGGTACGATGATTGAGTTGGCAGGCTCGGGCAATCAAGTCAATGGGCAGGTCAAAGGTATAGTCGGTTTTATTCCCCTTAGGCTGACTACCCAGGCTACGTTCCTGGAAAATCAACGCCCGCAGCAGAGCTGCCACAGCCTGGGGCGGATAGGTACTACAGTTGAGCAGATGATATTGAAATTTCTCTTGCAGTTCAAATAGAAGGTTGTACCGTTCCTGAAAGTCAGAGTTCTGGTTATAGAGGGTTTGAATGGTGGCTAGTGGCACCTTGATGACGTCTGTGGTCTTATAGGCTTCTACCAGGCTGGGAAAGGCTCGTGCCGCCAATCCAAAACCTACCGGTAGACTCCGTTCCCCAAAACAGCCTCCTGGGTAGGTGATGCCCATGACCCGATCCAGGGGAGTACTACGCATGATCACCGGTCCCCCATCAATGATGACGTACAGGTATTCCAGCCAGGTGCCTGGCCGAAAAGCGGTATAGATAGGTCGGTTAGAATAGAGCTTCTCTGTGATCAGGAGATCGGGATCAAGTAAGGATCGCAGATCTTCAACTGCAATGGACCCAAACAGAAAGCTCTGTTGACATAGAACAGTAATAGGATCGGAAAGAGCGCTCTGTCCACTACGCCGACTCATGGGTTTAAAGTCCTGGATTTAGAATCGATTCCATTTTGCCTTGAAAGTCAGATAAAAGACACAGAAGATTTAAATGAATTCTACCACTCTAAAAAAGAGTATCTTGCCATAGGGCCCTACGGCGAATTTCATAGTTTTGGTCCAGAACCCCGAGGCCCCGGCTAATCGATCGCAGCCAGTGCGGGGCAGGTAAGTTAGAATACCTGCTCCCTGTTACCAGGGCTATACCAAGAGTTGAACCTAGATAACTCTGTACAACAGCCGCTTAAAGCAGGCCCACCTGAAATGAATAAACTGGGCTGTTAA
>JBMOHM010000034.1:0-32037 GCA_049317845.1 Nodosilinea sp.
TAACTCTTAATTCATTGGAAAGTTTCCGTATAATACTCTTCTTCAGGGGATTATCAGGACTTTTTCCGTATATCTTCAGGATTTTAGGAGATTATCAGGAATCAGTCCGGATATCCCCCAAAATGGATAATTATCAGGACTTTTTCCGTATATTCTCCCCTGACTTAGGCGGGTCAATTCGTGATAATTGATACTTGGAGTAGGATGTACTACGGATGGAGCGCTCTATGGAATCTCGTCCCAGAATGTTACTTGATGTTGTGCGGGAGACAATTCGACTCAAGCATTATTCTTACCGGACTGAAGTTAGCTACATCAATTGGATCAAGCGTTATCTTGACTTTCACGGTCGGCGGCATCCCAGGGAGATGGGCAGTACTGAGATTGAGGCGTTTTTGAGCTATCTCGCGGTGGATCAGCAGGTTGCCGCATCCACTCAGAATCAGGCACTTAGCGCGTTGTTGTTTCTGTATCGAGAGGTGTTGAGGCTGGAACTGGATCTTCGGGTGGATGCGGTTCGGGCGAAACCGTCTCGATACTTGCCAACGGTATTGACGCAATCAGAAGCACGGGCGGTGATTGGTCAGTTGCTTGGGGTTTACCGGCTAGTGGTGCAACTATTGTATGGCAGTGGTTTGAGGCAAACAGAGTGTTTGCAACTGCGAGTCAAGGATGTTGATTTTGGACACCACCAACTGGTTGTCAGAGATGCAAAAGGCGGTGAAAGTCGGATCACGATGTTGCCAGATTCCGCTGTTGAGTCCCTCGAAGAACACTTGCAGGCGGTGAAACGATTGCATCAACAGGACTTGGAGCAAGGATACGGTTCAGTTTATCTCCCGTTTGCGTTGGAACGCAAATATCCCAATGCGGATCGCCAGTGGATCTGGCAGTATGTTTTTCCATCCGAGCGGCGCTCCTGTGATCCGCGTAGTGGCATTATCCGGCGACATCATTTAGATTCCAGTGGGTTGCAAAAGGCTGTCAAACAGGCAACACGGGCGGCGGGGATTGAGAAGCGAGTCAGTTGTCATACCTTTCGCCATAGTTTTGCCACCCATCTGCTCCAGAATGGTTATGACATTCGCACAGTACAGGAGTTATTGGGTCACAAAGATGTCAAAACAACCATGATCTACACTCACGTTCTCAATCGGGGTGGGCGGGGGGTACGCAGTCCCCTCGATGTGGAGTAAGCCGGAGGGCAATCGCCATTCCCCCGGTAAGAGAAATAGTAATTGAGGGGTCAGTAATCAGGAGTCTGCTCTACCGGCTCTCTCACCTACAGAAAGTTTCTCCTCCAGCAGCCAAGGCCTACAAGCTGAGAGCAAGATGACCCCCGACCAATCTTTAAGGGTTAGCAATAAACCTTTGAGGATCAGCCCCTAACCTTTAAGCATTTGTTACACACCTTTAAGGATAAGGGGCTAATCTTTAAGCATTCGTTACAAACCTTTGATGATCGGCGACCAACCTTTAAAGGTTTACGACTAACCATTGAGCTCCATAGCCTAACGGTTATGGTCCCGTCGCAAAACCACAAGAAAACATTGTAAAAGTGTGAGTTGCATCACTAGCTGGTTATGCAATGGACCCAATCCCTCCATTTATGGTCGATGCAGGCAATTGCCCCATGAGGGAGACTTGCCTGCGACTCTGTACCTGGTTGATCCTTGGGTTCGATCGATAAGGTATCGGCTTCCAGGAAATATTCAATTTTAGCGGTTCTAGCCCCTTCCCTAGTTGAGATCGAAGATTTCGGCCGTGGAAACTACCTTATACCTTATTAAACTTTTCAACCCTTCTGTCAGTGACGATTAGCCGCCAGAATTTCCTCTAGAATGGCTTGGGCTCCCTGGCCACGCAAACGCTGGGCTAGCTCCGTACCCATGGCTTCAGCCGTCTCAGGAGCGCCCACAATGGTGTCTTGAATGAGCTGTTGACCATCCAGACTGGCGATGAGACCGGTGAGGGTGAGGGTATTGTCTACCAGGCTGGTGTTAACTCCAATGGGGACCTGGCACCCCCCCTCCAACTCCCGGAGAAAGGCACGCTCGGCCAGACAGCGCACAGTAGTGGCTGAGTGGGAGAGCACCTTTAATAGGTCTAGAATTTCTGCGTCTCCCTCGCGACATTCAATGCCCAAGGCCCCCTGCCCCACCGCATGGAGAGAAATGGAGGGGGGCAGGATGGCATGGATGCGATCGCCCATACCCATCCGCAGAAGACCGGCGGCCGCCAGAATAATGGCATCGTAGCCGCCCTCATCGAGTTTTTGCAGGCGGGTATTGAGATTACCCCGAATATCTTTAAAGACAAGCTGGGGATAATGGTGGCGTAACTGGGCTAAACGCCTGAGGGAAGAGGTGCCAATCACCGCTCCCTCAGGCAGGGTGACCAGGGTACTCTGGCGATGGCGGGCATGGACAACCAGGGCATCGGCGGGGTCCTCCCGTTCGGTAATGCAGCCCAGCATCAGCCCGGTGGGCAGGCGGGTGGGTAAATCCTTGAGGGAGTGCACGGCAAAATCACTATCTCCCCTGAGCATGGAATCTTCCAATTCCTGGGTGAAAAGGCCCTTGTCGCCAATTTTCGAGAGGGAAACATCTAACACCTTGTCCCCCTGGGTTTCCATCGTCACCACCTCAAACCCCAGGTGGGGAAAGTGACGTTGTAGCTCATCCCGCACCCAGTGGGTTTGAATTAAGGCCAGCTGGCTTTTACGGGAAACTATGCGAATAGTACGGGCTGGGGATGATAGGGGGGGTGGTGGACTGGTTTGCATAGTCTGGAGCAGAGACCGATGATTGGCAACAATGACAGGATCTTTAGATTACAGTAAGGGGTGCCTCCCTAGGGTAGGCCCTGGCCAGATGTTAAGGGGTTGTTACGCGAACCCTAGCTCATCCGATCACCGGGCTATGGCACTGGAGCTATGATCAAAAGGTTCAACATGAGGTGAAGCGCTTGCGGTATCGCCGTCCCTATCCACCAGGATCGGAAGCCAGGCTGGTGTCCCTAGTCACGGCTATGGCACTGATCCTACCCGGGTTCCTATGGCTGTTGCAGGCCCCCACAACTCCCGCCCAGGCCCTTTCCCCAGGGCTCAAGGATAGTTTCCTGGCCGATCCCCTCAGGGATACTCCCCGGGATCCGCTGTTACCCGATCTACTCCTATCCCGGCCCCTGAGTCCTCTGGAACAGCGAGCCCTCGGACAGGCACTGGATCGGTTGGCGGATCAGTTGGTTGGTCTGAGTGCTGGGGGCAGAACCGAAGCCACCGTTCAACTGTGGTTGCGCTGGCTGCGCCTGAGTCGTTTACTGGGAACGGACAGGGAAATTGGGGCGATGGAACAGGCTGCCAGGCAAATGCGAGATTGGTATGCCACCCAACCCCTGCAGGTGATCTCGGCTCGCTTGGCCGTGATAGTAGCCGACCTGGATAGCCGCGATCGCGGCTATCCAGGTCGAGTTGAAAACCTGGCTCGCACCGCTATCCTGATGGGTAATCTAGAGGCGGCTATCGATCTGCGGCAGACCCTGGCGGCCTTAGCCCTAAAGCGGGGCGATCGCCCTGGCTATCAGGCTCAGCTCGAAACCATGGCTGACCTCTATGGAGAGTGGTTCGACTTTCAGAAGGCGGCAGACCTCTACGCAGAATTGTTGCGGTTGGTTGCAACCAATCCGAACTGGGCCGACCAAACCCGTTTTTTGCAGCGTCGCATTGACAATCTCGAGCAGGCCCAGGACCTGACCGCTGCGATCGCGGCCCAGCAACAACTCATCACCCTTTACCGCCAGCAAGAGGCAAGCTGGCCCCTGATCACCGCAGTCCAGACCGCCATGGCTAAAAACTATGAGCGGCTAGGTTCCCTCAGCCTCGCCTCACGCCAGTACCAGATCGCCTACACCAATGCCATTACCGCCCAGCAATTGGATCTGGCCGCCACCATTTTGCGAGATCTGGCCGCCCTCTACCAAAGACTCGAACGCTGGTCCGACGTGCTCTATTTGGAACAACAATTGCTGCAGGTAGCCCGTAGCGCCAATAGCACCTATGGCCAGATGGAGAGCTTTGATCGCCTGGGTCAGGTCTATGAACACACCGGTGATCCGCGCCTGGCCTTACAGTCCTATCGCCAGGGACTGGCACTGGCCAACGTCCTGGCACTGCGCCAGGACTATTTTCAGGCCCAAATTAATCGACTGCAGCGATCGCCCTAGCCATCGCTAGGGGGTAGAGGCGAGCCCGAACGCCTACCCAATGCGCGCTTTTACCGATTTACCCGGTCCTCAGGGCTCTGTTCAAAGGAGTAGAAAACCAGGAAACCCTGACTTTAAGGGCCTTCGCCTAAAGAAAATCTTTGGGAGCAGCCCCTTTTCAGGAAAGTTGTTTACCCTGTTGACAGGTTCACTGTTATCGGCTCTAGCTTAACTTCTCCTTCCCAGCCGATCGCGTATAGCCGTAGCCACGGGTAAGGGGGCGGAAAGGGGGTTTGAAAAGGCTGTTCGGTCTTTTAATTTAAAGGCTTTTATCAACGTTTTCAAACCCCCTTTGAGGCGAGTCAGAATGCTAACCCAGGCTTGCTTTTGGATGTCTTGCAACCCAAGACTCCTGAGTCAGGGACGAGACATCACCGAGATATCACATTGACCGATCAACTCTGTTCTCGGCGTTCTGGCCAAAGTTATCAACCGGGTTGAGGGTTAGAGGCAGCGGTTTTCCCTTGCCAAACCTCCCCCATAACCCCAAGCCCCCCTGTTCCAGTCAACCGTTTTCCAGCCAACAGTTACCGAGAGAGTGCTATGACCCAGAGTTTTGGTGTAATCGGTCTTGCCGTCATGGGTGAGAATTTAGCCCTGAATGTGGAACGCAACGGGTTTCCGGTAGCGGTATATAACCGTACCCCCGAGGTGACCCAGCGATTTATGGCAAAGCGAGCCCAGGGTAAAAACGTTAAACCTACCTATAGTTTGGAGGAATTCGTTGAGTCCCTAGAACGACCTCGCCGCATTTTGGTGATGGTCAAGGCAGGCGCCCCGGTGGATGCGGTGATTGCCCAACTCCGACCCCTCCTGCAGGAGGGCGACATGATTATGGACGGGGGCAATTCCCTCTATGAAGATACGGAACGCCGCACTAAGGAACTGGAGTCCACGGGCTTACGATTCATTGGTATGGGGGTGAGCGGCGGCGAAGAAGGCGCCCTGAACGGTCCTAGCCTGATGCCCGGTGGCACCCGCGCCGCCTACGACTCGATCGAGCCCATCGTCAAGAAAATTGCCGCCCAGGTGGATGATGGCCCCTGTGTCACCTACATTGGCCCCCGTGGAGCCGGTCACTACGTCAAGATGGTACACAACGGCATTGAGTACGGCGACATGCAACTGATTGCCGAAGCCTATGACCTGATGAAAAACGTGCTGGGACTGGATCACCGCCAGCTCTACGAAGTTTTTGCCAACTGGAACCAAACCGACGAACTCAATTCCTTTTTGATTGAGATCACCACCGATATCTTTACCAACATTGATAGCGAAACCGGCCAGCCCCTGGTGGAACTGATTCTGGATGCGGCAGGCCAGAAGGGTACGGGCCGTTGGACGGTGATGAGCGCCCTGGATCTGGGGGTAGGGATTCCCACCATTACGGCGGCGGTGAACGCCCGCATTATGTCTTCCATCAAGGCGGAGCGGACAGCGGCGGCCCAGCAGTTAATTGGGCCCAGCACCAGCTTTAACGGCGACCCCAAGGCCATGGTGGACAAGATCCGGGATGCCCTCTACTGCTCTAAGATTTGTTCCTACGCCCAGGGCATGGCCCTGATTGGTGCGGCGTCTAAAGCCTTTGACTACGACATCAACCTGGGGGAAACCGCCCGCATCTGGAAGGGAGGCTGTATTATTCGGGCCGGATTTTTGAACAAGATCAAACACGCCTACGATGAGAACCCCGGCCTGGCTAACCTGCTGTTGGCTCCCGAATTCAAACAAACCATTCTGGACCGCCAGGCGGCCTGGCGGGAGGTAATTGCCCTGGCGGCCCACTCCGGTATTCCGGTGCCGGCCTTTAGTGCCTCCCTCGATTACTTTGACAGCTACCGCCGCGATCGCCTGCCCCAAAACCTGACCCAGGCCCAGCGGGACTACTTCGGGGCCCACACCTACGAACGTATCGACCGGGAGGGGGTCTTCCACACCGAGTGGACCAAGGCTCCGGTGCTGGTTTAGCGGTCCTCCGCCAGGATCTGCCTAACTACGGTTTGGGCGGAGTAACTCACCCCGGCGGTGCCCTCGCCGGGGTGGGTGCAATCCCCCGTCAGCCACAGCCCCTGGATGGGGGTGCGGTTGGCAAAGCCAAAGGGGCCGTAACTATTCACCCGCATGCCCAGCCCGCCCACCATGCCCTGGTGGCGACCGGTGAAGCGGGCAAAGCTGCGGGGGGTGGCGGACTCCAGGTGAATAATATGGTCTGGGGAAAGGTCAAAGTACCGGCCCAGGCGCTCCAGGGCCACCTGGGTATAGTGCTCTTTGAGGGCCGGGTAATCCTCGGTTTGCCACCAGGGGTCCACCGCCGTAAAGGAGGAGGCCACAATGGTGGCCTGACCTTGGGGGGCGCGGCCATCCCCGGGGCGACTGACGGAGACAAACAGGGAGTTGTTTTCCCCCATCGGGCCGCCGTAGTCATAGAAAAACTGCAAATGGGGCGGGCATTGGGGGGGAATGGCCGCCGCCGCCACCCCCAGGTAGACTACAAAGGCCCCACTGGCGGGGGGTAAACTTTCCACCCGAAGGCGATAACCCCGGGGCGTCTGATCCCCGAGCAAGGTCACCAGGTTCTGCACCGTAACATTGGTCACCACGTGGTGGGCCGGCTCCACCCAGGTCTGCCCGGTTTTTTGGTCCCGCACCGATACCCCCCGTACCCGTCCCTGGTGGCTGTGAATATGGTCTACGGTGTGGCGCAGCTGCAGTAGCCCCCCGTGGGTGACCAGGGCTTTTTCCAGGCGATCGCTGAGCACCTGCATACTTCCCTGCAAATGGAACAGACCGTAGGGGGCCTGGGATACCCTGAGGGCGGTGGCGGCGTAGAGCAGGGCGGTTTCCTCCGCATCCACCTGGGAGTAGAGTTTGAGCTGCAGGTCCAGAAAGGTTTTCAGGCGGCGATCGCCCGCCAGCCCCAGGGATCGTAGGGCCTGGCCCACGGTGCGGAAGGTGTGGGGTAGGGTGACCAGGGTATCGGGGCGTAACGCCTGGAGCAATTGCCCCAGGTCCCAGAGGTGACGGGGGGGCAGCACCGGCCCCCGGCCCTGAAACCGCCAACTGGGTTCAAATAGTTGCTCCAGCAGTTGCCAGAAGGGCTCACTGCCAGGAAATTGCCGCTGCCGTTCCAATCGCCAGGCGGCGGGGTCCCGCCAGACCGAGATCGGGGCGGTTTCCCCCGGCAAAAAGACGGCGCAGGCGGGGTCACAGTCGGTGGCGGCGGGGAGATCCAGACCCAATTCCTGAAAGATCTGGTGGTGGATACCGCCTGGCTCCAGCCCCGCCACCTGGGTAGCCCCCACATCAAAGGTAAACCCCCGGCGTCTGAAGGTGGAGGCACAGCCCCCTGCCACCAGGGCCTGATCAAACACCCGCACCGGGTAACCGTGGCGGGCCAGGAGAGCGGCGGCGGTCAGACCCCCCATGCCGGCCCCAATCACCACCACCGGAGGACGAGCTGGAGCCTGGACAAAGACCATAGGGTTTACATTTCTTAACATTAATTTCAGTTTACCCCATTCATCCTGGCAGAAACCACAGGGGCTGGGCCGCCCGGCCCGTTAAGCGGCCAGAGGACTGACCCGACTGTGCTATAACTAAAACCCGAGTTTTTCCCGAGCCTTTCACCATGGCCCCCCTGCCCCTGTCTGCCGAAGAAGCTCAAATCAACGCCCTGCTGGAGGGCTTGGGTCATTTCGGGGTAGACCTCAGCCTCGATCGCATCCAGCGATTGCTGGGGGCCCTGGGTAATCCCCAGAGTCGGGTGCCGATTATCCACGTGGCGGGCAGCAACGGAAAGGGATCGGTCTGTGCCTACCTGGCCTCGGTGCTGACCCAGGCCGGTTACCAGGTGGGGCGCTATACCTCCCCCCACCTGGTCAGCTGGCGGGAGCGGATTGAGGTGAACGGCAGGGCGATCGCCGCCCCAGACCTACTCAGAGGCCTGGAACGGGTGATCGCCGCCATAGACCCCAACCAGCCCAGCCCCACCCAGTTTGAGGTGTTTACCGCTGTGGCCTGGCAGTACTTTGCCAACAGTGGCGTAGATCTGGCGGTAATGGAGGTGGGACTGGGGGGCCGACTGGATGCCACCAACGTGGTGGCCGATCCCCTGGTCACGATCCTTACCTCCCTAAGCCGGGAACACTGGCAGCGGTTAGGGCCGACCCTGGGGGACATTGCCCGGGAAAAGGCCGGTATTCTCAAGTCCGGTTGCCCCGCCATCATTGGCCCCCTGCCCCCGGAGGCCGAGGCGGTGGTGAAGACGCAACTCCAGCACCTGGGGTGCCCGGTGTGGTGGCCCGCTCCAGCGGTGCGACGGGGGGATGGCCTGGCCTGTTTTACCCTGGAGGATGACGCCATCACCTATCCCCTCCCCCTACTGGGGGATCACCAGTTGGTTAATTCCGCCCTGGCGATCGCGGCTCTGCAACTGCTACGGCAGCAGGGCTGGCAAATTACCGATCAGGCCATCCAGCGGGGTATGGCCCTGGCCCGCTGGCCAGGACGGCTGCAGTGGGTAGAGTACCTAGATGTCAATCACCAGCCCCACTCTCTGCTGCTGGACGGTGCCCACAATCCAGCCGCAGCTCTGGAGTTGCGCCGCTACGTCGATCAGTGGTGGGCCCAGCGATCTGGGCGAACCCAACCCACCCAATGGCTGATCGGGATGCTAGCCACCAAGGATCACGAGGATATCTTAACGGCCCTGCTGCGCCCTGGGGATTCCCTTTATCTAGTACCCGTGGCTGGCAATCAATCGGCTGACCCCTCTGCCTTAGTGGCGATCGCTCGCCAGGGTTGTCCAGACCTCAGCCATTGCCAGAGTTACTCCGATCTGGCCGCAGGGCTGAGGGCGATCGCTCAGGACTCCAGTCCTCTCAAGGTTCTTTGCGGTTCCCTATACCTGATCGGAGAGTTTTTTGCTCACCATGGGGCGACCGAATTCTCCTTGAAACAGAGTTAAAAGCCCTGGACAGAACCCCTCCGCTATCTCTGGCCAGGGCTCTATCAGGAGCAGGAAAACCCCAACAGAACCGCTACACCTCAGTAATCATGTTAAAAATATTAATATAGCTTTGGCTAAAAACCCTGGAAACCGAATGGATCGGTAAAGGGCGTGGTGGAGCAAACCTATTGTCTCGCCTCCAATCCGTTAACCTTAGCTACAACTGTATGGTTTAAGGAATATACAAAATACTAATTCCTAAAGGAAACTCCTGTATGAGAATTTTGGTCACTGGCGGAGCCGGCTTTATCGGCTCGCACCTGATTGATCGACTGATGACCGCTGGTCATGAGGTCATCTGTCTGGATAATTTCTACACCGGTCGCAAACAAAATGTTCTGAAATGGTTGCACCATCCTGACTTTGAATTAATCCGTCACGATATTACCGAGCCGATTCGCCTAGAAGTTGACCAGATCTACCATCTGGCCTGCCCGGCCTCACCGGTGCACTACCAGTACAACCCGGTAAAGACCATTAAAACCAACGTGATGGGCACCCTCAATATGTTGGGCTTAGCCAAGCGAGTCAAGGCTCGGTTTCTGCTCGCCTCCACCTCCGAAGTGTACGGTGACCCCCAGGTCCATCCCCAATCGGAAGACTACTGGGGAAACGTCAATACCATTGGCATTCGCAGCTGTTACGACGAGGGTAAGCGGGTGGCCGAAACCCTAGCCTTTGATTACCATCGGCAAAATAATGTAGAAATTCGGGTAGCCCGGATTTTCAACACCTACGGTCCCCGCATGCTAGAAAACGATGGTCGGGTAGTGAGTAATTTTGTGGTCCAGTCCCTCCAGGGTATTCCTCTAACCATATACGGTGACGGATCCCAAACCCGTAGTTTTTGCTACGTGTCGGACCTGGTGGAAGGCTTAATGCGATTGATGAATGGGGACTACATTGGTCCGGTTAACCTGGGTAATCCGGATGAGTACACGATTCTGCAGTTGGCCCAAACCGTGCAGACTATGATCAACCCCGATGTGGATTTGATCTATAAACCCTTACCCCAGGATGACCCCCAGCGCCGTAAGCCAGACATTACTCGCGCCAAAACCTTTTTACAATGGAGTCCTACCATTCCCCTCCAGGAGGGATTGGCCCTCACCATCGACGACTTTCGTCAGCGGTTAGAGCAAACTAGTCAGAAACAGAGTCCGGAAGCCTTGGTGGAAAGGGTAACACCATCGCGGAGTTAGGGAACCCGGGCTACATAGCGCTCCAGCCCTGGTCTTTAGAGTTTCTTCAGGGGACTTCAAGGTCTGTCCTCAATCCATTGGGTTATACCCACCCATCCAGTTATTTCTAAAAAAATAAGGATAGCTATATGTTGCGAGTATGTGTTATCGGTACGGGTTACGTCGGTTTGGTAACCGGAGTCTGTCTGGCCCATATTGGCCATGAGGTTATCTGTATTGACATCAACGAAGAAAAGGTCAAGCTGATGCAGTCGGGGCAATCGCCGATTTTTGAGCCGGGCCTCTCTGAACTGATGCAGTCTGCTATGGCCTCGGGGCATCTGCAATTTTCCACTAATCTGCAACAGGGAGTTGACCACGGCGAGATCCTCTTTATTGCCGTGGGGACCCCCGCCCTACCCAATGGGGAAAGTGATACCCGCTACGTAGAAGATGTGGCCAGGGGTATTGGCACCCACTTGCAGGGCGGTTATAAGGTGATTGTCAACAAGTCCACCGTTCCCATTGGTTCTGGGGACTGGGTGCGGATGATTGTTATGGATGGAGTAACCGAACGCCAAAAAGCACCGGTAGCAGCGGGTAGTTTACCGGTTTTGGCCCATCCAGAGGTGGTGGGAGACTTTGATGTAGTCAGTAACCCAGAGTTTCTCCGGGAAGGATCGGCGATCTACGACACCTTTAATCCCGATCGCATCGTTTTAGGTAGCAACAGCTCCCGGGCCATCGCCCTCATGCAGCAGCTCTACAGCCCCATTATCGAGGGGCGCTATCGCGAGCAACCTGGAGGCGAGCCAGTACCAGTCCTGGTCACCGATCTGAGCTCAGCGGAAATGGTTAAGTACGCCGCTAATTCCTTTTTAGCTACCAAGATTAGCTTTATCAACGAAATCGCCAATATTTGCGATCGCGTCGGCGCCGATATTACCCAGGTAGCGGCAGGCATTGGGTTAGACTCTCGGATTGGCAAAAAGTTTCTCCAGGCAGGTATAGGCTGGGGGGGGTCCTGCTTTCCCAAGGATGTGGCGGCCCTGATCCATACCGCCGATGACTATGGCTACGAGGCTCAATTGCTGAAGGCCGCAGTGGAGGTGAACGATCGCCAGCGTCAGGTTCCCCTGGAAAAACTTCAGCAGGTGTTAAAGATTCTCAAGGGTAAAACCGTTGGCCTGCTGGGGTTAACCTTTAAGCCCGACACCGACGACCTGCGGGATGCCCCCGCCTTGATTTTGATTGAACAACTGAATCGCCTGGGGGCAAAAGTGAAAGCCTACGACCCCATCGTCTCCCAGAGTGGCCTGCGCCATGGCCTCAGCGGTGTGATCGTGGAAACCGACCCGCATCACCTAGCGGATGGCTGTGACGCCCTGGTGTTGGTGACGGAGTGGAACCAGTTCCAGACCCTTGACTACAAGCTGATGGCCGAAAAAATGCACAGCCCGATTCTGATCGATGGTCGTAACTTTTTAAACCCTGAGGTCCTTATCCAGTCTGGTTTCCAGTACTTTGGTATTGGCCGCTAGAGCCAGGACTTAGGAAGAAGCAAATAGATCGAAGGGAAAGGGGCCGTAGGTCCCCGCCTCGGCGGCTTCTGGCTCTGAACTGTGAAAGGTAATCAGTACACCCCGCGATGGGCCATGGTAGCTATCCAGGTACCAGGCCCGGTTCAGGGTGTTGAATTTTAGGTAGATGGCCCCCTGGCGATCGGGGAGAGATAACTCCAGGGGAATGCCCAAGGCGGCTAGAAAGCTTTCCATGGCAGCTTTGGCTTCCCCCAGGGTAGAGGCACAGACGCCAATGGTCTGGTAATCCGATAAATCGTTAAAAAGTTGCAGGTGGCTACCCATCTGCAGTGCTTGCTCTGGACTCAAATCGGGTGGGGTCGTCAGATGGCTAAATTGGGCCAGATGGTTGCGGATAGCAATAATATCCGTAGGCGATAGGTTGGATGTCATGGTTACCAGTACAGGGGTAAATAGCTTGGGTCAGAAGGCTAAGGACAGGGTAAACCGGTCCAAAACCCCATCCTTAAAATTCAATCAAATGACCGAATAACCTTACCTCCGGGCTTAATTCTGGCTGTGGTAGGGCTTTATAGACTGAGCATACCCTCCTATAGACTCTAAAATTATGACCTATCACGTGCGGGTGATAGATATGCCATCTAGCGATCGCCCCCGCGAACGACTCCTTGTCCAGGGTGCCAAGAGCCTCTCTACTGCGGAGCTGCTGGCCATCCTCGTGGGCACGGGACAGGGACACGGCAAGCTCTCTGCAGTAGGCCTGGGTCAACTGATTCTTCAAACCATGGGAGCAAACCAGCGGGATCCCCTGAGCTCCCTACGGGATGTATCGGCCCATGATCTGATCCAGATTACTGGGGTCGGTCCCGCTAAGGCGACCAGTATTCTAGCGGCCATTGAACTGGGTAAACGGGTGTTACAAGCCATTCCACCCGAGAAAACCATCGTTGATGATCCGGCGATCGCGGCGGCGGCCCTTAGCCATGACCTGATGTGGCAGGCCCAGGAGCGTTTTGCCATCGTCCTATTGGATATTCGCCATCGTTTGCTGGGGACCAAAGTGGTGACCATTGGCACCGCCACCGAAACCCTGGCCCACCCCCGGGAAATCTTTAAAGAGGTAATTCGCCACGGCGGTGTGCGTTGTATCGTTGCCCATAATCATCCCAGTGGTAATTTGGAGGCCAGCCCAGAGGACCTGGCCCTAACCCGGCAACTACTCCAGGGTGCTCAGATTTTGGGTATTCCGGTTCTAGATCATTTAATTATTGGTAACGGCGACTACCGTAGCCTGCGACAGAACACCCAACTCTGGCAAGAAACTCCCCAGTCGGTCTGAGAGGTTCCTTAAAGTCCCAAATATAGCGTTAGCCAAAACGGTGAGGACAGGGTTGATCGGTTAAAGCCAATACTGGGTAGGCTGGCTGGCTCGTCTCCGGATTGTCTGTTGCTAGGGCTATAGGTCGCCTTTCACCAAAACCCAGCCTGGACTTCAGTCTTTGCAAACATTCGCTAAGCATGTATACTTACCTAGAATTTTGCTGTCCTTAGTTGTTCTATAGGACTCCCCTGTTCCCTCTTTAAAACCCTATGAGCCCTGTCAAAAAACACCTCTTCGGCGGTTTATTTTTCCTGATGACCGCCACTGGCACCCTCACCGGTATTCCGGCTATGGCCGATCAAGTAGTGCATGGTCTGGCGACCTGGTACGGCCCTGGCTTTAGTGGCAACCGCACGGCTAGTGGAGAGATTTTTAATCCCAATGCCTTAACGGCGGCCCATCGCACCCTACCCTTTGGTACCCAGGTGCGCGTCACCAATCTGAAAAATGGGCGATCGGTAGTTGTTCGCGTTAACGATCGCCTGGGTGATCCGGCCATCGCCATCGATCTTTCCAGCGGTGCGGCCCAGGCCATTGGTATGACCGTTACCTCTCAAGTCAAAATGGAAATCTTGAGTCGTTAATGGACTTCCTCCTAGATCCAGGCTGAGGCCACCTTCCAATTTCTCTAAACAACGTACATTGGGGAAAGTTCACCCTAGGGTCTGGTTATGGATCACCATCATCACCATCACAACGTCTTTTCTAGAGACCTGGACTATCGAGGTACCGTACAACGGGTGTTGTTGATTACCCTGGCTCTGAATATCTCAGTGGTGATCCTAAAGGCATCGGTAGGCTGGTTAACTGGATCCCTGAGCCTGATGGCCGATGCTCTCCATAGTGTTACAGACAGCGCTAACAATGTTTTAGGGTTGGTCACCAATCGTCTCGCCAACCCCCGCCCCGATCGGGACCATCCCTACGGGCATCATAAGTTTGAAGCAATTGGAGCCCTGGGCATCGCTGCCTTTCTAGGCATTGCCTGTTTTGAAATTTTGACCGCTGCCCTTAACCGGGTTTTGGTCGGAGGTAAGCCGGTTACCATGGGTCCTAAAGCCCTGGGACTACTGCTGATCGTAGTGGCTATTAATATTTTTGTGGTCGTCTACGAACGACGGGTGGGCCAGCGTCTTAACAGTAAGATCCTAATTGCCGATGCCCGCCACACCATGAGCGATATCTGGGCCACTATGGTTGTAATTGGGGGGTTGATTGGGGTCTGGCGGGGTTTGCAATGGCTGGATGTGGTTTTAGCTCTGCCCGTAGCCCTGCTGGTGTTTAAGAGTGGTTGGACGGTGTTGCGGGAAAATTTGCCCTGGTTAGTGGATGAGATGGCGATCGCCCCTGAGGTCATCCATGGCCAGGTGATGCAGATACCTGGCGTGATCAACTGCCACAGTATTGCCTCCCGGGGACTCTTGGGTCGGCAGATTTTCATTGATATGCATCTGGTGGTTGAGCCCAGTGATATCGAAACCGCCCATCAAATTACAGAGCAAATCGAAGCTCAACTGGACCATGTCTATGGGCCAGCCAGGGTCATTATTCATATTGAGCCCTACGCCTACGAATCGGAACAAATTACCTATTGAGACTGTCTATGTTTAAGGATCAGGCAGCAGGGTTACGCCTGGGTTAGAAAACTACCTATCCACAGCCCTTCCATTCGATCTATGCTGGAAACAGGTAGCATCGCCCTTAGTAGCTCCTTCATCTGTTATAGCCATGGCTAATAGGCATAGGCGAGTCCCAACGCCATCCCCCTGGTTTTCATCCATCAACTCTGTCCTCAACCTGCTGACCTAAGCCACCTCTCATCGGACTTTCTGCTCACCACCTTGGCCACCGCTATTCCCCTCACCACTCAAACCTTTCTGGGCCATAACCAGGAAAGCTATCAAGACCTGCGCCAGACCCTGCAGCTGAGTCTACGGCGGCAGCTCCTAATTGCCGTTTGTGACGATACGGATCTGCAAGAACAACTGGCCCAACGTCTGGAGGCAGATCTGAGACCCTCTTCCTCTGACCCAGAGGGGGTGTTGGGGCAAAAATTACGGGCGAACCAATCGCCCCTGGTGACCCTGCGCCTCGATCTCCACCAGCCCGATCTGGTCCGGCAGGTGCTGGTGTGGTTAAAGCGACAACGTTTTCTGCAGGGCAGCTTACCGGTAATTCCGGCCTTTCAAATCCTTGGGGTGGAAAGCCTGACGCGCCAATCGGCAACGGTACAAAATCGCTTTCTAGCTTCCCTGGCCCAGGTTGATACCTTGCTCACCCGGGTTGACTGTCGCTTAGTAGTCTGGATACCACGCCCCTGGTTAGGTAAAATTCGTCAGTCTGCACCTGGATTCTGGAGATCGCGCAGCGGCCTCTTTGATTTTGCCGGTGATCCTGGATCCTGCTTACCTGAGGCTCAATCCAGCCCCCTAACTCCCCCCAGGGATGGGCCCCACCTGGCCACCCCAGCCCCCCTAACCGATGATGCCATCTTTCTGGGCCTGCCCACGGAGTTGGCGGCTGATGCGGTGATTGCCGATCACTGGGCCTACCTGCAAGAACTAGAGGATCGGGAGGCCGGTCCCCTCACCCTGGCTCGGGCCCGTCTGGTGCTGGGTCAACTCAGCCGCGATCGCATCGAAGCCGGAGCCCTCAGCCAACCGATCCTCGCCTTTGCCATTGGGATTTATGAACAGGCTATCCCAGATCTACCGACGGGCCAAGCCCACTGGTGCGACGCCCTCAACGACCTGGCCAGTCTCTACTGGCTGCGATCGCAGTTAGACCAACCACCAGCAACCCAGATGCACTGGTTAAATCGCAGCATCCAGACCTACCAGCAAGCCCTGACCGGGGCTGATGCCGATCTGGCTCCAGCCATTCTACGGCGCCTCTGCACTAACCTGGGGGCGGTGTATAGTCTGCTGACCTCCGTTGACGATCGGCAAACCAACCTGGAACAGGCAGCCCGCGCCTATAGCCAGGCTCTGCAATACACCACAGCCACTACTGATGGGATCGACTACAACAATCTGCAAAATAGCCTGGGGGCTATCTACTGGCGCTTAGCCCAAATTGATCAGCCAGAACACTATCTGCACCAGGCCATTCAGGCCTATACCCAGGCCCTGAATGGTCAATCACCTGAGCAGGAACCCCAGGAGTACGCCATGATTCAAAATAATCTGGGTATTGCCTACTGGAGTTTAGCCCAGCATCAGCAATCCTCTACAGCTCTGTTCCCAGCCATTGCCGCCTATCAAAGGGCTTTGCAATACCGCACCCTGGATAGATCGCCCCTGGGTTATGCCGCCACCCAAAATAACCTGGGCACAGCCTACTGGGACTTAGCTCAGTACCAGGTGCAGCACCCCGATCAACGTCTGGAAAGTTTGCAGCGGGCGCTAGCTGCCTACGCAGCCGCCCTGGAAACGGCCCATCTGGTTTTACAGCAAGATCCCCAGGCTCCCCTGGGATTTGATCGATTCGCCACCTGCCATAGTACTGGTGTGGTTCACGATCAACTGGCGCAGTTGTTGCCCCCCGATCGGTCTACAGAACGCCAGGGGCATTTGCAGGCCGCCCTGGCCAATTACCTGATGGCTTACCAGGGTTGGCGCGATCGGCCTGAACATCTGGATGTTTTAGGGGAAGCGGTAGCACACCACATCCATCTCACCTTTAATTGCCTGGGCATGGGAGCCCAACAGGATAGCCTCTCCCGCTTACCGGGGGAACTCTTGGCGCGGGTACTACCGGGAGGACACTAGGGCTTGACCAATAGATCCATCCTCGGGGCATCAGTTAAGCCAAATAAGCCGCTGAGTCCACCCTGCTACAGGCTCCTGGGTGCCCTGCTCTGACCCTATCAGTTGGCTCCTTACCGCTGGTCAAGGGATCTTGTCGGTCAAGGGATTCAGGTTGGGCTGGAGAGGCGACCCAGGGCCAACCGTTGCTGCAAAAACTCAATCAGTACCTTCACCTTCACCGAAAGATGCCGATTGACCGGATAGAGGGCATAAGTTTGGCTGCCGGGAGGGCAAAAATCCGTCAAAATTGGCTGTAATTGTCCTCGCTGAAGGGCATCCTCCACAATGAACCGGGGCATCAGCACAATACCCAACCCCGCCAAGGCCGCTTGGGTTAGTACCTCGCCGTTGTTGCAGCAGATCGGACCCTGGACAGGCACCACCGTTTGCCCCTGGCCACTATCGGTGAGGGTCCAGGTATTGTCCTGGGCATGGTGGCCGTAGTGCAGACAGGCATGATCCGTAAGATGGCTGGGCTGGGTGGGGGTACCCCGTTGCTGAAGGTAGCTGGGGGCGGCACAGATTACCATTGGGCAGGGGGCTAAGGGATGGGCGATCAGGCCAGCGGCACCGGGGGTTGGGGCGATGCGTACCGTGACATCAAAGCCCTCGTCGATGGGATCGATAAAGCGGTCGTTTAGGCTCAGTTCGATCTGTAAATCCGGGTATTGGGCCATAAAGTCCACCAATAAAGGGCCCAGGTGCAGCACACCAAAGGTCATCGGTGCATTGACCCGCAGGGTTCCCCTCGGTTCCTGCTGTAAGCGGGATAGGGCCAGTTCGGCCTCCTCCAAATCCGCCAGGATACTGATACACCGTTGATAGAAGGCCCGACCGGCCGCCGTGGTCGATACCTGCCGTGTGGTGCGGTGCAACAGTTGGGTTTGCAGGTCGTCTTCCAGGTTGATCACCAGTTTGTTCACCGCCGAACGGGATAGGCCTATTTTTCGGGCTGCAGCGGCAAAGCCACCGGATTCTACCACTTGGGTAAAGGCGCGAATGCTCTCGAATTTGTCCATAGCAAGGAGGGTAGACCAAGACTGTCTTTTTTAGGGAGACAATGTGTTTATTAAATCCATTATTGTCTTTTCAGAAGATTCGGTCTAGGGTGGAAGCAGGATAAATTCATTTCCTTTCTGTCACGTTTTTGACCGTTACCCCCCCACCTAGTCGAGGAAAACCACACCATGGCTGAACCCGTTATTGCCGATACCAAGCCCGTTGTTACCACCCTAGGGGCAGGCGATTACTACTGGTGTACCTGTGGCCGATCCGCCAACCAACCCTTCTGTGATGGCGGCCACAAGGGAACAGACTTCACTCCCAGGAAATTTACCCTGGAGGCTGAAAAGCAGGTGGCCCTCTGCGCCTGCAAGCACAGTCAAAATCCGCCCTTCTGTGATGGTGCCCATGCCAGGCTGTAATCCCCAATAGATTAGGATGGGGGGTTGGACACAGGCGGGTAGGCTCACTGTCTTGACAGAGGACTGGCTCGACCCCTGGGTGGAAAATTAGCTATGATAGGACCAGCTTCATAAAAGGTTACACTTGCCCCATGGTTGTCCATCTCCCCCCTACCACCCTTGATAAACAGCTCTGGACCTGGCGGGGGCACCAGATTGCCTACACCGTCCAGGGAACTGGGCAGCCCCTGGTATTAATCCACGGTTTTGGCGCATCCCTGGGGCACTGGCGCAAGAATATCGCTCCCCTAGCCCAAGCCGGGTATCGAGTTTATGCCCTTGATTTGTTGGGCTTTGGAGACTCCGATCAACCGGCGATCGCCTACAGCTTAGAACTCTGGCAGACCCTGTTGTACGACTTCTGGAGCCAGTTTATTCAAACACCGACGGTCTACATAGGTAATTCCATTGGTGGCCTCCTCACCCTGATGATGTTAGCGGATCACCCTGGCACCGCCCGGGCCGGAGCCGTCCTAAATTGCGCCGGGGGTTTGAACCATCGTCCCGATGAACTGCAGGCCCCGCTTAGTTGGGTAATGGCGGCCTTCACCCAATTGGTGAGTTCCAACTGGGTCGGTCCGATGCTGTTTAGCCAGGTACGACGCAAGGGCAATATCCACAATTCCCTCCGCCAGGTGTACTGCAACCAGGCTGCCATTACCCCAGAGTTGGTGGATATGATCTACACCCCAGCCTCCAGGCCAACCGCTCAACAGGTGTTTGCCTCAATCATCACCGCCCCCGCCGGTCCCCGCCCCGGTGAACTTTTACCCACGATCGCCCATCCCCTGCTGGTTCTGTGGGGTGAAAAGGATCCCTGGACACCCATTCAGGGAGCTGAAATCTACCGTAAACTAGCCCAAGATCCAGATCGCTGTGCTCCAGTTACCTTCCACAGTATTGCCGAGACCGGGCACTGCCCCCACGATGAACGGCCCGAAGTAGTGAATCCCCTGCTGTTAGGTTGGCTCCAGGAAATTGATCGCTTTAACTCTGGCGATGCCATTCAGTGACCCCACCAGGTTTATCGATCAGAGCAATACCCTCAGCCTGGAGCTGATCGCGAATCCGATCGCTAGCAGCAAAATCCTTAGCGGCCCGGGCCTGCTGCCGTTGGCGCAGCAGCTCTTCTATCGCCGCCACCGATAGGCCAGGGAGAGACTCCGGTCGATGCTCAGGGACTGCTTGCAACCCCAGCACCTCAGCCAGAGTGACTAGGCTTTGCCATTGGTTTTTCAGGGTCTCACTGTCGGTGTCCGCCCCGCCGGTATGGGTGATCAAATTGCCCGCCCGCCGCAGATCCTTAGCCAGATCGAACAACACCGCCAGTCCGCCAGCGGTGTTAAAGTCATCATCCATAGCGGCCTGAAAGGTTTGTACAGAGACTGTTTGCCTATCCAGGACAAAGGTTTCTATAGCTAAATCCTGGGGTTGCCAACCCAGGTTGGGGCCAAATTGAGGGCCAAAGTCCAACCCTTCCCGCAGGGTGTGCCAGCTATTTTGAGCCGCAGTCAGGGCCACCGCCGTAAAATCCACTGGTTTACGGTACTGGCCCTGTAACAGAAACAACCGCAACGCCATGGGACTGAGGCCTGGGTTGGTCTCAAACAACTGGCGAATGGTGGTAAAGTTGCCCAGGGATTTGGACATCTTCTCTCCTCCCACATTCACCATGCCGTTGTGCATCCAGTAACGAGCCAGGGGTTTACCCGTAGCAGCCTCTGACTGGGCGATTTCATTTTCGTGGTGGGGAAAGATCAGATCACTGCCTCCCATATGGATATCGATGGTATCGGCCAGATGCTCTCGAATCATGGCCGAACATTCAATGTGCCAGCCGGGTCGCCCTGGCCCCCAGGGGGAGGACCAGGAGGGTTCGCCGGGCTTGGCGGCCTTCCAAAGGGCAAAGTCAAAGGGGTCGCGCTTCAACGTTTCAGTAGGGTTGACGCGACCACTGGCCCCCGCCTGTAGATCTTCCAAGCGACGACCGGAAAGCTTGCCATACCCCGCAAACTTACGGACAGCGTAGTACACATCGCCGTCAGCCGGATAGGCGTAACCCTTTTGTTCCAGTTCTCGAATCAGACATTGAATGCCGTCCAGGGTTTGGGTGGCGTAGGTATAGGCGTCTGCCTCCAGAATATTCAGCCGGGCCATATCTTCGAAATAGGCCCTGGTGTAGCGATCGGCTACGGTTGCCATGGAACTGTTTTCAGCTCGAGCCCGATTCAAAATTTTGTCATCGATATCGGTGAAGTTTTGTACGTAATAAACCCCATAACCCCGCCACTGGAGATAACGGCGCACCGTATCCCAGACGACGTAACAGCGGGCATGGCCCAGGTGGCAGTAGTCGTATACCGTAACTCCACAGCAGTAAATTTTTACCTTGCCTGGCTCCAGGGTTTCTAAGGGCTCTTTCTGGCGAGTCAGGGTATTGTAAAGAAACACGATTGTAGGTTGTTGGGGAAGACCGGTGTAGGAATTATACTATTCGCCGAGGCCCCTCCCCCAGCCCTCTAATCAGGGTTAAAATATTCCCGTAGGTCTACCAGGATACCCCTCTCCAGGCATGCTGAAGGGGGAAGCTGTTTGACAGGTCCCAGGGTAGTTTTGATTTCAACGAGGTAGGTATGGGGACAACCGATATTGTCAATGTAATCCTGGGGTTGGGATTGGGGTTGATGACCCTGCTATTTATTTTTCGTATTGTACTCACCTGGTACCCCCAGGCAGACCTAACCCGCTTTCCCTTAGTGCTGGTAGTCTGGCCTACCGAGCCCCTATTATCTCCGGTCCGTAAGGTAGTGCCCCCGATTGGGGGGGTTGATATTGCGCCGATTATCTGGGTGGGGCTAATTACCCTGCTGCGGGAACTGCTGGTGGGGCAACAGGGTTTACTCAAAATGTTGGGCTAATCCCCAATCCCCCCTTGATGCCTCCTAGCTCAAACATTTTGGGGCTTAGGCGTTCTGGCTGTTCTGGGCGGGTCTATAGCCATGTTCAAAGGCGTACCGGACCAGTTGGGAACGGTTCTTCAGCTTTAACTTAGCCAGTATGTTGCTGAGATGGGTCTGCACGGTACGGGGGCTGAGAAACAGGTATTGGGCAATTTCCTTATTGGTCCATCCCTGAATGACCTGCCAGAATACCTTAGCTTCTGCCGTTGACAGGGAGTCGGGGAGGGGAGCAGCGGTGACATCCTGAGCCTGCTGAAGCCGATGCTCGAGGCTACCGTTGACCCGTTCTGACCGGGCGATACCCCCCTTTACCTTGGCAATCAACTCTTGGGCGTGAAAGGGTTTGACTAGGTAATCATCGGCACCAATCAGGTGGCCCTGTACCCGATCGCGCACCTCTGCCAAGCTAGACAGAAAGATAAAGGGAACAATTTGCCCCATGGGGCTCGACCGGAGTTGACGACAAAATTCAAAGCCATCCATACCCGGCATCAGAATATCGGAGACCACTGCATCCGCTGATCGGGTAGTGAGCATGTCCAGGGCCTCTTGCCCAGAGCCCGCCCGCATGACTTCAAAACCCTGGGCTTCAAGGCGCCGACTCAAGGCCAGTTGTAGAACTTCATCATCATCGACGATCAATACGGTTTTCATATATAACCCTCTAAAATTAGTATCCTCAGCTATTAAGACCCCAGCCAGATAGGCTTTAGCAGACCAAGGGGCGAAAAAATCTTTTCGCTCCCCCCTAAATCGTTGTTAAACAAGCGGATTTAGGAACTAAACCAGACTAGACTGTGGGTTGTTTTGTCGTATTCTGGGCAATTTGCGATGTACCAACGGATTACTCCCCCCTCTGTGGGCGAACGCATCACCTTTAAGGATGGCGAACCTGTGGTGCCAGACATTCCTATAGTTCCCTATATTCGTGGAGATGGAACGGGGGTGGATATTTGGCCAGCGGCTCAACGGGTGTTTGATGCAGCGGTAGCAGCGGCCTACGGTGGTCAGCGGAAAATTGTTTGGTTTAAAGTCTATGCCGGTGACGAGGCCTGCGAGCAGTATGGGACCTATCAGTATCTCCCGGAAGACACCCTGAAGGCAATTCAGGAGTATGGTGTGGCCATTAAGGGGCCCCTCACGACTCCGATTGGGGGTGGCATTCGTTCCCTGAATGTGGCTCTGCGCCAGATTCACGACCTCTACGCCTGCGTGCGGCCTTGTAAGTACTATGCGGGAACGCCCTCCCCCCATCGCAGTCCAGAAAAGTTAGATGTAATTATCTATCGAGAAAACACTGAAGACATCTACCTGGGAATTGAGTGGAAACAGGGGGATCCCATCGGCGATCGCCTGATTAACCTCCTCAACACCGATCTGATTCCGGCCACGCCAGAGCACGGCAAAAAACAAATTCCCCTGGACTCGGGTATTGGCATTAAACCCATCAGTAAGCGCGGTAGCCAACGACTGGTGCGGCGGGCCATCAAGCATGCCCTCCGGCTCCCCCCTGAGAAGCAGCAGGTGACCCTGGTGCATAAGGGCAATATTATGAAATACACCGAGGGGGCCTTTCGGGACTGGGGCTACGAACTAGCTACTACCGAGTTTCGCCAGGACTGTATAACGGAGCGCGAATCCTGGGTGCTGGCTAACAAAGAGGCTAACCCCGATCTGTCGGTGGAGGATAATGCCCGCCTGATTGAACCGGGCTACGATGCCCTGACAGCGGAGAAAAAGGCCTCTATCTGTGCCGAGGTTGGGGCCATCTTAGAGACTATCTGGGCCAGCCACGGCAATGGTCAGTGGAAAACCAAGGTGATGGTGAACGATCGCATCGCCGACAGCATCTTTCAGCAAATTCAGACCCGTCCCGATGAGTACTCCATTCTGGCTACCATGAACCTGAATGGGGACTATCTTTCCGACGCCGCCGCTGCCATCGTCGGCGGCCTAGGCATGGGCCCCGGAGCCAACATAGGAGATACCTGCGCCATCTTCGAGGCCACCCACGGTACCGCCCCTAAACATGCTGGTCTGGATCGTATCAACCCTGGATCGGTGATTTTATCTGGAGTTATGATGCTGGAGTACATGGGCTGGCAGGAGGCGGCAGATTTAATTAAAAATGGTATTAGTGGTGCGATCGCCAATCGGGAGGTGACCTACGACCTGGCTCGTTTGATGGAACCGCCGGTTAAACCGCCACTGAAGTGTTCGGAGTTTGCTGAAGCCATTATTCGCCACTTTAGCGATTAATGCAGTCCACCTGGGGGGAACGCTGAGGGCGATTTCCCCAGGCGGATAGGCTGAGTTGTGCACTGTTTCTGAATAGTTTTATCCTATGGCCAACGCCCATCGTTTTGACCCAGACAATGGCTATAAAGCTTTTGACCTGCCGGGGGCCAAACCCCACTACAACCCCGATCGGCCCGCCCAGTTGCAACACATCGCCCTGGATTTAGCCCTGGATCTGGAACGACGTACCTGCCAGGGCACCTGTACCCTCAGCCTCAAGCCAATTCGGGATGGCATCGATCGGATCAGCCTGAACGCCGTGGGCCAGCAGATCGAAGCGGTAACGGTGGCGGATCAGCCCCAGTCCTTTGACTACGACGGCGAACAGATTCAGGTGCGTCTGGCCCAACCGATGGTAGCGGGGAAACCCCTTCAGATCACCCTTCGCTACCGACTGGAGCAACCCCAACGGGGTATTTATTTCATTGCTCCCGACCCAGATTACCCCACGAAACCCGTGCAGGTGTGGACCCAGGGAGAAGACGAAGACTCCCGTTACTGGTTCCCCGGTTTAGACTCTCCTGGTCAACTGATTACCTCGGAAATTCGGGTACGGGTGCCCCAGCCCTACCAGGCGATCGCCAATGGCGATCTGGTTAGCCAGGAAACAATAGAGGATGGAACGATCTACCACTGGTACCAGCGCCAGGTCCATCCCCCCTACCTGTTGGCCCTGGCGGTAGGAGACTTTGAATGCCTTGGAGATCGCTGGCGGGATGTTGCCCTCACCTACTACGTGGAAAAGGGCCGTACCCACCAGGCCCAGTTAACCATGGGCAAAACACCGCGTATGGTAGAGTTGCTCAGCGATCGCTACGGCTACCCCTACCCCTTCTCTAAGTACGCCCAGGTCTGTGCCGCCGACTTTATCTTTGGCGGTATGGAAAACACCTCCATGACTATTCTCACCGATCGCTGCCTACTGGATGACCGGGCCGCGATCGATAATCGCTTGGCCGAGGCCCTGGTGGTGCATGAACTGGCCCATCAGTGGTTTGGCGACCTGGTGGTAATTAACCACTGGAGCCATGCCTGGGTGAAGGAGGGCATGGCCACCTACTCAGAAACCCTCTGGATGGAAGCGGAGTACGGTGCCGACGAGGCGGCCTACTACCGCTTAGGAGACATCCGTTCCTACCTGGAGGAGGATAGAAGCCGCTATCGTCGGCCCATGGTGACCCATGTATACCGGGAGGCGATCGAGCTCTACGACCGCCACATCTACGAAAAGGGAGCCGGGGTCTACCACATGATCCGGGCAATACTGGGGGAAGAGCTATTCTGGCGGGCTATCCAGCATTTTGTCCAAACCTACGCCCACAAAACCATAGAAACCATTGACCTGCTGCGGGCCATCGACCAGGCTACGGGCCACAATCTGCGGCCCCTGTTTGACCAGTACGTACTGCGGGGCGGCCACCCCGACTATCGGGTCGCCTATAGTTGGGATGGGGATAGTCACCTGGCAAAGCTGACCGTCACCCAGACCCAGGCTAAGCCCGATCACCCCTCCAGTTTGTTTGACCTGCGCCTACCCATTGCCTTTGGTTACCTGGAAACGTTAGACCATGGGGAACCCGAGGTGCGCTTACAATCTCTCACCCTACGTCTGCACGAATATCAACAAACCCTCTTCTTCCCTCTGGAGAAAAAACCTGACTTTGTCAGCTTTGACCAGGGCAACCACTACCTCAAAACCGTCGTCCTGGAGTATCCCCTACCGGAACTAAAGGCCCAACTGCGCTACGATCCTGACCCCCTGTCGCGGATTGAGGCCGCCATCGCCCTGGCAAAAAAGGGGGGACTGGAGGTGGTTCAAGCCCTGGCCACGGCCCTGCAGCAGGATCCCTTCTGGGGGGTACGGGCAGAGGTGGCGGAGCAGATGGCTACTATCCAACTGGATCAGGTGGAACCGGTTCTGATCCAGGCGCTAGCGGACCCAGAGGCGCGGGTACGAAGGGCGGTGGCCAAATCCCTGGGACAACTGAAAACCAGGGCCAGTTACAAAGCCCTCAAAGCCCTGGTCAAGCAGGGAGACCCCAGTTACTACGTGGAGGCCGCCGCCATCACCGCCCTGGGCCAGGTGGGGGCGGCAGAGGGGGCTGGTCAGACCAGACAAGGCAAAACCCTCCAGCGTCTGGAGGCGATTTTGGCAGGACCACCAGGGTGGAACGAGGTGGTGCGCTGTGGGGCGATCGCCGCCCTGAAGAGCTTTAAGTCTTCCCCCCAGGCCCTGGATTTGCTGTTGCCCTACACCGTTGCCGGTACCCCCCAGCCCCTAAGGCTGGAGGCCATTAAAGCCCTGGGGCCGATCTCCACCGGACAAAGCCAGGTCGATCAGGAGCGGGTGTTAGACCGGCTGAGGGCGATCGCCCGGGAGTCCTTTTTCCTCACCCAGGTATCCGTCGTCACTGCCCTGGGGGCGATGGTAACTCCCCGGGCCCTTCCCCTACTCCAAGCCCTGGCGGATCAAACCAGTGATGGTCGTGTCCGCCGTCAGGCTGAGGAGGCGATGCAGAAGGTGCAGGCGGCGATCGGTCAGGACAAAGGGGTGGAAAAACTCCAGCAGGCGATCGAAGCACTGAAACAGACCAACCAGGAGCTGAAAAGCCGCCTGGAAAACCTGGAGGCGAGAGGTTCGGCCCCAGTCTCTAACCAGTAAGCGATAGCCCTAGGCCATGCCCCAGGTTTTACCAATTGGGCTGGGTTCCCCAGGGCCGAACATCAGGGGGGGACAGGGCAATGGGAAGGGAACGGGGAATATCTTCCATCACCTGGGCGTAGATAACCTGATCCGGCTGAATCACCAGTGTCTGGGGAGAGGTGCCCAGGCTGGTGGTTGCCCCCAGCAGCGCCCCACCCAGCAGCCCCATACCGCTCAGGCCACCCAGTACGGTTACCGCCAGAGCCCCTACCCCTGCTCCCATAGCGAGGTTATTACCACTCACCTGGGGGGTCCCCACCAGGTAACCGGAGTTACTGGTAAAGGGGACTCGCTCACCGCCGGGAACAATTAGCATCCGACTCACCCATTGCTGGGTATTGTCGGGTTGGGTTTCAAACTGGCCAATTAGTTGACTACCAGCCGGAGCGATCACCCCGTTGGTAACTGGATCGCGAATTTCCTTAGCCAGTGTCAGCACCTCATTCCGGGGCAGATCGCGGCTGAGGGTCAGGGGAGTAGGGCCGGGGTAGCGCAACTCCAGAACCGTACCTGCGGCGATTAAGACATCGGGAGGCATGGGGCGATCGCGGTTTTCCGGGGAGGGGACAGATCCAGGATTCGGCAGAGGGGTACCAAAGGTGATGGGTACCGGTGTCACCTGGGCTCCAGGAGCGGAACGGGATGGCGATTGATGGGGGCGGGGGGGTTCCTGGGCAATAGGGGCCTGTACCTTGGGTGGCTGAACGGTAGGCGTTGGGAGGACAGGTTCCTGGGTGATAGGGGCCAGGGCAGGTAGGGCTGGAGTGGCGGCAACAGCCTGGGGTCGGGAATCGGGAACCAGCACCGTTGGCGACTCGGAGGCAGGGTTTAGGGCGATCGTCGCGCCATTATTGTCCCGATCTATGGATCTGACTGGGGTTACCGCCCCAACCTGACCAGGGTCAGCGGTGGAATTGGGCTCCCTCAAGGACAGGCCGGGATTCCCAGAAGGGCGATTCTGGTCGGAGGGCATCAGGGCTACCCCAACGGCCCTATCCAATTCCTCCAGGCTAGGAACGCTGACCTGAGAACTTTCGGGCTGCTCCAGGTGAAGGGGATCAAGGGCCAGGGTCTGGGGGAGTTGATTAAAACTATCCAGATTACCCGGCAGCATCAGATTAGCCGCTGCAATACTGAGGCGACCCACCCCCTCGTAGGGCCACTTGAGGTTAGGATCGGCCGGCAGATTCGGCAGGCTGACCACCATTCCCCGGTCTGATTTGGGGGTACTTTGACCCGATGTAGCGGTTAAGGTCCAGCGAGCTTGGTCTCCGGCCACCACCGCCAGTAGTTGGATTTGATCGGCCCCGATCGCTGAGGTTTTAGCCAGTTCTAACCGCACTTGCACCCGGTTATCATCGATTTGGGTTAGGCGTACCTGGCGAATGGGTCCTTCGTATTGCGCTTGGGTAGGAACCTCCCCCAACCGAATTTGGGGTAGATCGAGCAGGATAGCCCTACCGTCGGCGCTGATCTGATAGGTGGGAGTAATCTGTTTGGGCAGGGTGAGGGTAAGCTGTTGGGCGATCGGATCAAACTGCCAGGCAGAGAGTACCTCTGCACTCAGAGCAGGAGCTATCCAAGTCAGACAACTCACCATAGCGCTACTGCCGGCTAGGGCGACCCAAATCCCAGGCTGGAGCCAGGCCGGTTGATGGAGGGATGGCGCGGTCAGGTAGGTCATGGACGATATTCTCCCGGGTGATCTAACGGCAAGGACTGACGGGGCCCTAGCCGTAAAACTAATTAAGGATAGGTCCAATTTTTAGAAATGGAAGAGGATGACATTGATCCCAATATGTAATTTCATTAAGTAAGGAACTATGGATCGCTACCAGGGTTGTCCAGCCCAGACTACAGGCCTGTCGACCCGAGCCCAACCTGACTGCATGACATCGCCGCCCTAAGGGGAAAAGGTATCTGAATGACTCTCCATAAGAATGGTATTGCCCCCCATGGCGGTACTCTAATTAACCGCCTTGCCAGTGCTGAACAGGTCGCCCTATTTTTAGACAAAGCAGCCGCTATGCCCCGGGTAGGGCTGGATGAAAGGGCCTTCTCTGACCTGGTGATGATTGCCATTGGTGGCTTTAGCCCTCTGGATGGGTTCATGGGCAAGGCCGATTACGATGGGGTAGTTGCCCATATGCGGTTAGCTAACGGGCTGGCCTGGGCTATTCCCATTACCCTATCCGTCAGCGAAGCTGTGGCCGCTCCCCTCCAGGAGGGGGAATTCATCCGCTTAGATGACCCCAGCGGACGGTTTGTAGGGGTCCTGGAACTCAGGGAAAAGTACGGCTACGATAGGGTACGGGAGGCGCTGCAGGTGTATCGTACCGAAGACGCCAACCATCCTGGGGTACAGGTGGTCTATGACCAGGGCGCGGTTAATCTAGCAGGGCCGATCTGGCTATTGCAGCGCGATCCCCATCCCCAATTTCCCCGCTACCAAATTGACCCAGCTCTATCCCGACAACTATTTCAGGAGCGGGGCTGGCAAACCGTTGTGGGCTTTCAAACCCGTAACCCCATTCACCGGGCCCACGAGTATATTCAAAAGTGTGCCCTGGAAACCGTTGACGGACTCTTTCTCCATCCCCTGGTAGGGGCAACTAAATCCGACGATATCCCGGCGGATGTCCGTATGCGCTGTTACGAAATTATGCTGGAACATTACTTTCCATCGGAACGGGTAATGCTAGCGATTAATCCTTCCGCCATGCGCTACGCTGGACCCAGGGAGGCAATTTTCCACGCCCTGATTCGCAAAAACTATGGTTGCACCCATTTCATTGTGGGCCGTGACCATGCTGGAGTAGGGGATTACTACGGCACCTACGACGCCCAGTATATTTTCGATGAGTTTGAACCAGGGGATCTGGGCATTATTCCCATGAAGTTTGAACACGCCTTTTACTGTACCCGTACGGGGGGAATGGCCACCTCTAAAACCAGCCCCAGCCGTAAGGAGGAGCGAATTCATCTATCGGGTACCAAGGTCAGGGAAATGCTACGGCGGGGAGAACTGCCTCCCCCAGAGTTCTCCCGGCCAGAGGTGGCGGCGGAATTAGCGCGGGTGATGCGGGTTACGGAAGCGGTTAGCTAAGCACAGGAAACTAAGGCGGTGGGATTAACACGACGGGCCTTTCTACAGCAGGGGGGAGTCGCCCTAGCCGCTCTAGGGCTGGGGCTTGCTCCGGGTTCCTACGTTCAAGCCCTGGCCAAGCCTGGTCGCCGTAAGCTAGCTCTGCTGGTTGGCATTAATCAGTATCCTGAAACGGCTATTGATTCCATTGGGGGCCAGGATTTGCTGCTGCGGGGTTGTCTCACCGATGTTGAGATGCAGCGAGAACTGCTGGTGTACCGATTTGGGTTTCAACCCGGCGACATTGTCACCCTCACCGATCGACAGGCAACCCGGGCGGCTATTCTAGACGCCATTGACCATCACCTGGTGCAGCAAATGCAACCAGAGGATGTGGCGGTCTTCCACTTCAGTGGCTATGGTAGCCAGGTGCGGTTAGAAACCGATCCCGGTTTGCTTCGCCAGGCTTGGGTTACCGTCGATAGCCATTTACCCAATGAAAATAGCCCTGCCCTGGGGGATCTCTTAGAGGCAGAGGTACGGGCCCACTTACAGCAGGTCTCCAGTCCCCACCTGACCACGGTGATTGACGCGGGTAGTCAGGATGGGGGCTATGGGCGCTGGGGCAACTTTAAGGTGCGATCGCGCCCCCCTACCCCAATGGGTACCCTACCCCATACCTGGGAAAAGGCCCCCACAGAGCTGCCAGACTCCACCTGGCCGGGTTTACTGCTGCGGGCCGCAGCCCCCGGAAATCCGGTACTAGAGGGTCAGTGGGATGGTTTCAGTGCCGGACTGCTGACCTATGGCTTGACCCAACAACTCTGGCTGACCCAGCCCGATCCTAACCCTAAAATTTGGGTCGGGGGACTGGGCAATCCTCTGGAACTACCCATCAGGCCCAACCTAGAGCCCGTGGTCGGGGGTCGGTCTCTGCAAAAACCCCAGTCAACGGCCTACTTTCTCGCCCCCGCCATGGCCTGTAGTGATGGAGTGGTGATCGCCTCCAGTCAGGATCGACCCCTATCCCTATGGCTGGGAGGTCTGGATCCAACTGTTCTCCGTTACCTGCAACCAGGAGCTTGCCTGGTGACAGCTGGGGGAAATGGGGTCTGGGTAGAACTGCGGTTAGAGACTCGGAGTGGTCTAAAGGCTACGGCCCAACCTCTCAGCCCCAACTCTACGGTCCCCATTGCCGGTCAGCCCCTCTACGAAAAGGTTCGCCTGTTGCCCCAAACCATTGATCTGGTGGTAGCCCTCGATCACCAGTTGAAGCGTTTTGAGCGTGTCGATGCCACCAGTGCCCTGGCCACCATTCCCTTTGTAGCCGCCATCACCGCCGGAGATAGGGGGGCAGATTGCCTGTTTGGTCGCCTGCCCGAAGCTTCCCAAGTCACCTTGACCGCTTCCCTGCCTGGTCAGGAAGGGGCTAACAGTGGGTTATCCCAGCCCCGCCCCGGGGGGCAGGAAGGTCGCTATGGTTTGTTTTCTCCCCACCATAGCCTCTTGCCAGGCACCTGGCTGAGTCGGGAAGAGGCCATTAAAAGCGCCATTGGCCGCCTTACTCCCTATTTTGAGAACCTGCTGGCCCTCAAGCTGGTGCAGTTGACTGAAAATGCCAGGGCGTCCTGGTTACCCGCAGCCTTTACCCTGGAGACCCTATCCCCCAAGGGACAGGTACTGATGCGCCAGCAGAGCGATCGGGGTGGACCTCAAGGGTTAATCTGGCCACCAACCGAACAGCCGGGACCTCGCCCTGAGGTGGCGGTGATTCCAGCCCATACACCGCTGTTGTATCGACTGGTGAATCGGTCCCAGCACAGCCTCTATCTGGCGTTAGTTAATTTTAATAGTCAGGGCCAATGCTTTGCCCTGGTGGGATTACCATCCGATTTAGGCGGGGCAGAGGGTCAGGCACCAGCGGCGGCTGAGCCAGGGTTACCTCCACAGCAAACCTGGGATCTGCCGGTGAATGGCAACGGGTGGGCGCTGCCGGGGGGAGATGGGCGCCTGACCACCTACCTAATACTCAGCCGTCGGCCCTTCAAAAATTGCCTGGCGGCGATCGCCCCGGAGAGTGGCCTACCACCCCGGCGGGGCCGTCCCCAAATTGTCAACCAGCCTTTAAAGTTGGCTCAGGCCCTACTTCAGGACCTCCACAGTGGGCCATCAGTGCCAACTAACTACGAACTGAGCCACGATCAATGGGTCACCTTTCGAGTCAACTATCGGATTGAGCAGGTCTCCTAAGGCGGAGGCAAGAGGAGCAAAGTGGATGGGGGGTAGGGGTTCTACCTCGTCTCAGAGGGGGTTGGCTAGCTTCGGTAAAAGCCCTATAGCAGTT
>JBMOHM010000035.1:0-31900 GCA_049317845.1 Nodosilinea sp.
CCGAGACTATCCATAGATACCCCCTGGTCAGCATCGGCTCCATCGGATCAAACCGATCCATTACAGATCACCAATCAAAGCACTGGTGTAAGCTTTACTCATAGCTCCCCATGCTAGTTGATTAGTACCACTAGTTCATAGCATGGCAGCTTGCTTACGGACTATCCAATTTTTCAAACGCCCTCTCAGGGGTGCAAGTCCTTTATGTCGGCTTCAAACTGGCTTGAAATCGGTCGAATTGTGGCTCCCCAGGGGCTCAGGGGAGAGGTGCGGGTTTACCCCAGTAGCGATTTTCCAGAGCGTTTTTTAGAACCGGGTCCTCGCTGGCTGCGACGACCCCAAAGCCCTACGCCCGAGCCCATCCAACTACTCCAGGGACGGTTGCTGGAAGGCAAAGAAATCTACGTTTTACGTCTCCAGGGTATTGGCGATCGCACCCAAGCCGAAGCCCTGCGGGGTTGTACCCTGTTGGTACCCAGTCAAGATCGTCCAGTTTTGGCCGAGGACGAATTTTACGTGGCTGATTTGGTCGGCTTGCGGGTGCTGCTACAGTCCAGCGGAGCAGAGATTGGTGAGGTTACCGATGTCTATACGGCCGGCAATGACTTGCTAGAGGTGAGGCTGTATCCAGCCTTGGGCGATCGCCCCCGTCAGGTTTTAGTTCCCTTTGTGCCTGCCATCGTCCCCCAGGTACATCTGGAAGAGGGCTATCTGACGGTTGACCCACCAGCGGGCCTGTTAGGTGACCTAGAGAGTCTGTGAATTCTTAGCGAATTCTTAGCTGCCTGGCAATAACCCTGAATAGGGGAAGGAACTAGCCTGGCTGATAGCTGACCATAGCCCCCATCTCCTATAATAAATTTACCTGTTTTATCCCTGGGCGCTGCTTAAGGTCGGTATGTACCGGCGATTATAGTAACTTCCGATAGTGGTTATTCTCCTCAAGCCGGTCTAAGTACCTTAGCCTTGAGGGTTTCAACCTACCTCAGGGCTAAGGTTAGAACCTTACTCAAACTTTTCCCATTCCTTTTACCCCAACCTGGTGCGGCCTATGTCCTTTCCCCTTGGTATAACGACCAGCACTGGTCTACCCCTGCCATTTCTTCTGGTCTATGCCGTGGGGTTTATTGCCGCGATTACGATTGGTTCGATTGCCTGGTACAACTCCAAACGCCCTCCCGGTTGGGAAGATAAGGAAAAACCCGACTTCGTTCCCACCGTTACCTCTGAGGATGAAGATAGTCAGGCTGGTTAGATCCCGGTGACGGGTTGGTTGCGGTTGATTATGGCACCCTGGGCATGGTTTCGACCTGTTAACCTGGTAGTCTGTTTGGCGCTAGGATTTTCAGCCCTGACCTTGCAATGGCAGCAATTGCAGACCTTAAAGGCTCAAACCCAGGGTCGCCAAAGTCTATCAGAGTTAGAACGGCAGCAACAGCGCGATCGCCTGCGCCTGATTCTGTTGAAGCAAGCCCCTGACCTGGGCTATGCCAACCTGGTAGCAGATTGGACCTTTCTCAACTTTCTTCAGTACTTCGGTGACGCTGAGGTCCGTAACAGAATAGGGTATGGGGTGAGCCCCGAGTTTTTCGAGGTGATTGTGGAGAAGGATCCCCGTTTTCTGACTCCCTACCTCTTTCTTTCTGCCAGTACCTCGATCTTTGCCGGCGCACCAGATCGGTCTGTGGCCCTGATGACCAAAGGTAGTAAAGCCATGACGCCGACGGTACCTGTAGGGGGTTACCGCCTCTGGCGCTACCTTGGCATTGATCAACTTCTGTTCTTAGGAGACGGCCAGGCTGCCCGCCAGTCCTTTCAGATGGCCGCTACCTGGGCGGCTGTCTCTACCGAGCCAGATGCGGTTTCCGCGGCTCAAGCTTCTCGACAAACAGCTAATTTTCTGGCGACTAATTCGGTTAGCCGGGCGGCCCAGATTAGCGCCTGGGTTCAGGTAATTAATATGGCAATAGACCCCCAGGTGCGTAGGATTGCCGTCGAACGCATTGAAGCCCTGGGAGGCAAAATTGTGGTCATGGAAAAAAACCGAGTGACGGTGCAGTACCATACTGACCAGTAAGCGGGTAACGCGATTCGAACGCGCGACATTCACCTTGGCAAGGTGACGCTCTACCGCTGAGCTATACCCGCAAAAACAAGCTGGAATCCATCTGATAGTAGGAATGTGAGCACCAGCTGCCTTTAGCTTTTCAAGCTTCTCAGAAAGCAGACCTAATGTCAATAGCTTTTCACCAGCCTGAAGCCTATCCTTTTTGGTCAAGTTGCGGAGGGTTCCGCTTCGGCTTTTTCTGGCGTTACCTCCTGGAAGCGAATAATATCCTGGCGAGGGCTAGCATGGCTAACCCGAACCTGTAGCCGCTCTCCCAGGGAAACGGTCCGATTAAATCGCATCCCCAGTTCCAGACCCAGGTCCTCCACCATAATCAGTCCCAGACCTTCCTCTTCCCGTAGCCACCGCAGCAGCATCACATCCCAAATTTCACTCTGGTGTCGACGCAGGTATTCTAGTGCCCAGTACCGCTTGGTTTGGCGCTCCACCAGGGTGGCTTCGTAGGCGGCTGAGCTAATTCCCTGGGCTAGTTCGGTAACCTGATCCGGTGAAAACGGTAGGGGATCACCCCGCAGGTGGGCTTTGAGCTGAAAGTGCACCAGCAGATCGAGATAGCGGCGAATCGGCGAGGTTACCCGACTATAGCTGTCAAGCCCTAGGGTGGCATGACGGCTGGGGGTGACTCCCACTTCGCTGCGGGGCATGCAGCGACGAATGGCAGAGTCCCGCACCCAGCCCGTAGGCAGTTGCATTAACTCTTGATCGGAGGGGAGTTCGGGCTGGGGCTGGCTACGAAAGGGAATGGCCAATTCATGATCTTGCCCGTAACGGGCTGCTACCTCCCCAGCCAGAATCATCATTTCTGCCACCATCTGTCGGGCTGGAGAATCCTCCAACACCTCGATCACAATGTCATTGTTTTGATCGGCCATCACCTTAATATTGGCCTCTGGCATATTGATGCTGATGGCCCCCTGGTTTAGACGCCACTGGCTCCGTACCTGGGCCCAGTGGGATAGCCCCTGCAACTCAGACTCAGCGGTGATACCTAACTCCAACATCTCATCTACATCTTCGTAGGTAAGCCGGTAGGTGGGCTTAATCAGACCAGGATGAATGGTGTAGTCCTGGATTTCTCCAGCGGCGGTGAGGGTAATGCCAAAGCTGAGGGAACAGCAAACCTCTCCCTGCTTTAAACTCATCGGTCCAGTGGCGAGCTCAGCTGGAAACATGGGAATCATGCCCGTGGGTAGATAGACCGTGGTGCAGCGCCGCCGCGCCTCCAGATCGAGGTCGTCACCCGGTAGGAGCCAACGGGTGGGGTCAGCGATGTGTACCCAGAGGCGATGGCGATGGTTGGCCAGAATTTCCAGGCTAAGCCCATCGTCAATTTCCTGGGTGCTGGCATCGTCAACGGTATAGACCTTCAGGTGGGTTAGATCGTACCGTTCAACATCGAGATCGGGGGGGGGAGATTGAATCCGATGTTGGACCATAGCTAGGACTTCCTTAGGAAATTGGTGAGGGATCTGGCTCCGTCGCAAGGCCAAATTTTCATGGATATCCCATACATTCAGGGCCACCAGGGCATCGAAGGCGGCGGCGGCGGTAGGTGGGTAATCCAGAGCGGCCAGTACTTCTACCGCTTGATTCCGCTGGCTACACTCATCACCTAATAGGGCAAAGCGTTCTAAACATTCTAGCTTGGGGCGATCGCCCTTGTCCCAGCTGACCGTTCCCCCCGCTAGGGCTTGCTGGGCCTTGTCCATAAAGGAGGTCCATTCTTGCTGGCGCTGGGTTTCGCGTTCGATCTGGCGTAACAGGTCTTCAACCTGGGCGGGGGTACGGGGTTCGAAGCGATCGCCCTTCTGCTTAAAGAAAATCCGGTCCTCGATCAGTAGCCGGTGGGCTGCGTAGCATAGGGGTGGGCTCTGGTCAGAGAAGAGCAATAGGGCCAGGGATGTGGGTTCTGCCGACTCGCCGGTTTCCCGAAACAGTTCCCAGGCAACCTCCAGACTAGAGGGATCGATATGGGCTTCGGCGGCATGCAAAAAGCTCAAGATATCACCGGAGCTAAAGTTGGCACCGGACACCTGATAGGTAATTTCCCTGGGATGAAGAATGTGGCTCTGGCCGCGCTGGTCAACCACAACCCAGTTTTTCTTACCCTCAGGGCGCTCTACCACAGCCAGACGGGGCTGTCCCTGGTACTTAAATTCGACGAGTGTACCCTTATCCACCGAACCTTATCCTGTCCTGTTTACCTCTCTAGCCTAGCCCAGATCATTGGCACAAAGCGCCGAATCCTCAGGGCTAACCTGAGCGATCGCTAGTCCTGTGCCCAATGGTGACCACTATAATACTCAGCCATACTCCTCTCCTTGCCCAGAAGGGATACCCTTATTAAAGGACCCTTTTAAGTTTCTAATGCTATGGCTAATGATGTAGGTACCTTACCGGGCACTATTCGTAATTTAATTATTGCGGGGGTTGCGATCGCATTGACCGTGGCGATTTTTCTAGGCATAGGCAGCCAGTCTACCCTTCCCTCCCTCAAACGCCTGGCGGCTGAGGCTGTTCCCTACGAGGTGGCCCAAACCAGTGGTAAGCCCTCCTTGCTGGAATTCTATGCCGACTGGTGCACCACCTGTCAGGCCATGGCGGGTGACATGGCTAAACTCAGGGCCACCTACGGTAACCAGGTGAATTTCGTCATGCTCAATGTTGACAACCACAAATGGTTGCCAGAAATGCTCCAGTACAATGTCGACGGTATTCCCCATTTTGTCTACCTCAACGCCGATGGTGAAACCCTGAGTTATGCCATTGGCGAACAACCCCGTTCAATTTTGGCGGATAATTTGGCTGCCTTAGTGGCGGCCCTGCCCCTGCCCCACCAACAATTCACGGGAGACCGGTTTTCCCCCGCTGCCCCTGAGGCCAGCTAGAGACCTGTTTCTGTGACTTGGCCTAAACCCGTTCCAGGATGGCTCGGGCTTTAGCCACATCCATTGAGAGATAATGGCCCAATCGCAGAATCTCCTGGAGACGGCTATGCTGGTCTGGGTTGAGGGGGGTACTACTGCGTACCGCTTGCTGGAGCTGATCAAAAACCTGGTGGTGCAAATACTGGTAATACAGTTCCTGGGAGCGTTCTAGGGATAGACCTAGGCCTAGTTGATGGCCCAGGCGAATCAACCGCCCTAACCAGGTAACATCAGCGGCAAGCGGATCTGGGGTTGACTGACTGAGCAGTTGTCCCACCGATCGCCCAATCAGTCCTTCCAGCATAGGCTTAGCCTTGGGCAGAGACAGCCGGGCGTTAAAGTAACCGACTTCCGTAGCAATGGCCTCCAGTTCATTCAGGTAATCTTCCCCCTGGCGCAGGGGACCGCCATCGCTAGGGTTGGTCTCCCGTTCCAGGGCCTGGAGTACCTCCAGGGTGCGCTGGCTGAGGGCAATATCAGCCGCCACCTGTAATTCTTGGGGAACGGCTAGGCCATCGCGATGAAAGGCCTTTAAGACTCCGTAGTTGTCCCGGTATACCTGGGAATAGAGTTGATCTAGCCGCAACAGGGTGTCTTGAGACAGCAACTGCATCATGCGGTGGCGTTCCTCTGCAAATAAATCTTGCAAATTATAGCTTTGGGTGCCAAAGGTGCGGTTCATGGCCAGAATGGTCTGGGCTGCACTGGCCTGCTCGAGACAGTCAAACAGTTCCTGGCGAGCTTGGGTATAGTCTAGCCGGGAGTGGAAACTGCGGATACAACAGTGGAAGTCCCATCCCCCCAGGTGAACTACGGTAAAGGCCAGGCTGAGGCTTTCTCGGGTAATGGTGGAGGTGATCTCCACCAAGCCCACCGCCAGAGACATAGGCCCCAGACGCTGGCGGCGATAGTCCTGCTGGTCAACGGTATAGCAGTACACCGCCTGTTGGCGACGATGATCACTAAACAGGGAAGCAATGGCATAGTGGGCGGCCACCTGTTCTAGGGAGATGCGGGCGGGCTTGACCAGGGTGCGGTAAACTCCGGATCCGTCTTTAAAGGTTGGAATATTACTGGGGGCCAGGGCCAGGCGCTGGATGAACTCTGCCTCCAGGTCCAAACCAGCTACTTCTCCGGCCAGTTCTATGGCGCGGGCTGCGTAACGCAGAATCTGGGTACCCTCCGGTCGGGAGATTTCCTCAAAGAACCAGCCACAACTGGTATACATGAGCAGGGCATGGCGCTGTATTTCCAGGAGTTGCAGCGTAATTACCCGATCGCTGGCCGACAGCGGCCGCCTCTGGTGCTCGGCGAAGAAACGATTCAGGGTATCCTCACTGCGATCGCCAATAACCTCGATATAGGCATTGCGGGCGGCCCAGGGATCGCGCAGCAGATTCCGTCCCTGGTGATCAAATAGTAGGGTCAGTTGATCCCGCAGCCAGTCCAGGGCCTGCCGGAGGGGTTGCCGCCAGCCTTGATGCCAAACCCCTCCGCCGCCACAGCCACAGTCGGCCTGCCAGCGACCTACTCCGTGGCTACAACTCCAGGCCGTGACTGGTTTCAGTTCAGCTTCCCAGGTGGGGGGATGGGTGGCCAGGTAGTGGGCGTAGTTGGTGACCGTCCAGCCCTGTCGGGGAAACTCTTCGGTGAGGGCATAGGCCAGGGTCTTTTCAGCCCCACCGCGGTGATGACCAAAGGTTTCCCCGTCGGTGGCTACAGAGATCAACTGAAAGGGGCGATGGTCGCCGTGAATGGCCTGGCCAATGCGACTGGTGAGGTGGGCAGAGGCGCTGAGCACATCGCTAAAGCCCATGTCGCGGGAGATCGGACCATCGTAGAAAAAGACATCAATAAATCGTTCTGGATCGGGGCGACCATCGGCCTGGGGTAGAAAACACCGGTAGGGCCGGGTGGGATCGATCTGCCCACCGCCGACCTCCTGCCAGGCGTTCTCCTCTCCCTGGGTAGGCAGGGGCCGACAGCGCTGCACCTGGGACGGAGCCAGCACCGTAAAGCGGATACCCTCCTCTACTAACACCGCCAGGGTAGGGTAGTCTATGGCTGTTTCCGCCAGCCATATGCCTTCGGGATCACGGCCAAAGCGACGGCGAAAATCAGCGATGCCCCAGCGTACCTGGGTAATCTTGTCCTGGGGGTTGGCCAGGGGCAAAATCATATGGTTGTAGACCTGGGCTATGGCGTTGCCATGGCCATTGAGGCGATCGCAACTATGGCGATCGGCGGCCAGGATGCGTTGATAGGTTTCCAGATCGTAGCGCTCCATCCAGCTCAGCAGGGTGGGTCCCAAATTGAAGCTGATGTACTCAAAGGTATTGACAATGCGAACCACCTCTCCCTGCTGGTTGAGGATGCGAGCGTAGGCATTGGGCCGGTAGCATTCGTGGTGAATTCGCTGATTCCAGTCATGGAAGGGAGCCGCACTGGGCTGGCGCTCCACCGCATCCAGGTAGGGGTTTTCCCGAGGGGGCTGATAAAAATGGCCGTGAATACAGACAAACACCCCTGTACTCACGGCTGGCATTGCCCCCTCAACAGCGGTCTGAGTAACCGCCGTTGCCCGTCCTGGGGAAGGACTGGATAAATTTGTCATAAAGGCTTTTGGATAAACTCAAAAACTAGAACAGTTCAGGGCAAAATCTGAAATGGAATGGGTTCCCTGACCCGATCTGCTCCTAATACCATACCTACAACCTTCTCCTGGTCATCCTAATCTTAATGTCCTGTTTAGAAACTCCCTCCTGGCCCTATTCGGGTACGGTTGGGAGAACTGCGGTAGGATTAAGCCACCCTTCAGTATGCCTCTACCCTTTCCTATGTCGTTTTTGCAGCCAACTCTGACCTCTCCTCCCCTGAGTGTGGGGGGACTGGTGGATTATATTCAGGCCTTGCTGGAACATGATCCCGTCCTGCAGCAGGTATGGGTGGTGGGGGAGGTGTCTAGTGTAACTCAGCACCCCAAGGGGCTGTTCTTTAACCTCACCGATACGGACACCAGAGCCACCATTGGCTGTGTGGCCTGGCGCAGTCAGTGGAACCGTCTAACCACCTTGCCCAGCGTGGGAGATCAGGTAACTTTACTGGGTACGGTAAAGGTCTATCCCCAGCGGAGTAACTACCAGCTCACGGTTTGGCAGGTCTTACCGAGTGGGGATGGGCTGAAGGCCTGGCGCTATCGCCAGCTGAAGCAACGACTACAGGCAGAGGGGGTGTTTGATCCCGAATTTAAGCGGCCCCTGCCTCCCCTGCCCCGGACTATTGCGGTGGTTTCCTCTCCCCAAGCCGCTGCCTGGGGAGATATTCAGCGATCGCTGCGCCACCATCATCCCGGTTTACAGGTGCTGTTCTCCCCCGCCACCGTGCAGGGAGAAGCCGCCCCCCTGACCATTGTCCAGGCCATTGCTCGGGTAGTTGCCGATGGCCGGGCGGAGGTGTTAATTCTAGCCCGGGGCGGCGGTGCCAGCGAGGATTTGGAATGCTTTGACGATGAACGGGTAGTACGGGCTGTGGCCAGTTGCCCCATTCCCGTGGTCACGGGTATTGGTCACGAGCGGGACGAATCTCTGGCGGATCTGGCTGCCGATGTCTGTGCCCATACTCCCACCGCCGCCGCGATCGCCGCCGTACCGGCCCTGGCCGCTCTGGTGGCGGCCCAGGCTGAGCGCCGCCATCGTCTCCACACACTGGTACAGCATCAGTTGCAGGACCGCTGCCTGGATCTGGAAGGACTGCGGCAACGGCTGTTACGGCAGCGGCTAGACCAGCAATTGCAGCAACGGCTGGCCTATGTGGGGCAGATGAAGGCAAGGTTGCGCCAGAGTTTGCAGGTCGAGTGGCGCCAGGCCAGCGATCGCCAGGCCAGCCTGGAGAATCGTTTACGCAGCCTTGATCCCAACCGGGTGCTCCAGCGCGGCTACGCTCTGGTCAAAACGGAAACTGGTCAGGTAGTTACCGATGGGGCTACCCTGAGCCCCCAGCAAATTCTGCAAATCCAGCTGGCCCAGGGCCAGATTAGGGCCCAGGTAATCGCCCTGGAACCCGACCATGCTCGCTAGTTCAGGAGATTCCCATGCCCCGCCGATCATCCCCACCCCCTGCCTGGAGCTACGAAGATACGGTAGCCCTGCTGGAAGCCATGATTGCCAATTTAGAATCTGGCCAATTACCGCTGACGGAGGTTTTAAGTCAGTTTGAACAGGCCGTAGGGGCCCTGCAGCAGTGTGAGACCTTTCTCCAGGAAAAACAACAACAGGTCGATCTTTTGATTGAAACCCTCAGTGATCCTTAGGAACAGATAGTGGTGCCATGTCGGTAATTAGCCCGGCTCAAAAACAACAGGGAATCCAGCAACGGATTCTGGATTTAATTAATCTGCGCCCTGAGGAGCAGGAACGCACCCTACTCATGTTTAGTGCCTATACTGCCACTACCATGGGGATTTTATGGCTGGATGTGAGTTCCGCCGCCCTTTTCCTGGAGCGGTACGGCGCTGCTAATCTGCCCTGGATTTATATCCTGAGTGGGCTAGTGGGTCTAGGTTTAAGTGGAATTTATTCGTGGTTGCAGCGACTGTTGTCCCTACGGCGGGTGCTGGTGTTAATTGCCCTGTTGATGGCCCTGCCAATTATTCCCTTCCGTTGGGGCCTGAGTCAGCCTGAATTAATCGCCATCACAATTTTTGGCATGCGCCTATGGATCGAAGCCATCTATAGCTTCAACGATCTCAACCTGTCGGTCACCGCCAACCAGTTGTTTAATATTCGGGAGATCAAACGGGCCTTTCCCATCATCAGTAGCGGGGCCCAAATTGCCGATATGATCAGCGGGTTTTCTGTTTACCTTTTACTCAGGGTGATTGGTTTAGCCAATGTTATGTTGTTGGCCCTGGGGGTAATGCTGGTGGGCGCAGCCCTGCTCTATTCCCTTACCCATAGCTACGAGCACGCCTTTCCAGATTCTCCCAAGCACCAGGCCGAAGAAACCGATAATCACCATCTCCGGCCTCGTCTGCAAGGGTCCATAGGGTCCTATGTGGTGCTGCTCTTCAGCTTTTTTGTACTGGCCCAAATTTTACTCTTCTCCACGGAATTTCAGTTTTTTAACCAGCTGGAACTTTCTATGGAGGTTAACCAGATCGCCGCTTTCCTGGGCATTTTCAGTGGTCTGCTGGGGTTGATTGAGCTCTTTACCCAGTGGTTTAGCGCCAGTCGTCTGATTGAGCAACAGGGGGTTTTTACCGCTGCCCTGCTGCTGCCCCTGGTGACGGTAACCCTGGGGCTGCTCACCCTGGTGGCTAGTTCCCCCTTCTTTCTGGGTGGTACCGCCCTGTTTATGGGGTTAATCCTCCTCAAGTTTGTCGATGAATGGTTGCGGTACACCCTGGTAACCACCATCCGTCCCGTATTGTTTCAACCGATTCCCAGCCAAGTCCGCCCCACCCTTCAAGCCCTGGTGGGGGGAATTGCCGAACCCCTATCCCTGGGGGCTACGGGGGCGGTGATTTTGGGGGTATTGCAACTCACCCACGATCTGGGTATGACGGTGCCCCTGCACCAAGCCCGGTGGTTTTTGCTAGGTACGATCCTGCTGGCTCTAGTCTGGGTTGGGGTCACCCGGCTCTTGCGATCGCGCTACCTTGACCTGCTGGTACAGGGGGAGGGGCGGGGGCTAGGGAGTTTCTCCGATGCCGATCTACGAGCCATGGGACAAAACCTGATGGAGGCACTGGCCCGTGCGAAGACGGTCACCAACCAGCAATACTGTATTGAGCTGCTTTCCCACATTACCCCAGCGGAGGTGGGGGAAGTTCTGGCTCCCTTCCTGACCAACTTTCCTCCCCGGTTGCAGCGCCAGGCCCTGGAGTCCATGCTGGCCTATCCCAACCCCAGGTTTGCTCCCTCCATCAGGGCTTTAAAGGAGCAGGCCCAAGGGCGGCAGCCGGCTGTTTTTGCCCTGGCTTTGCGCTATCTCTGGCTGGTGCAGGAGGCTCAAGACCTGGAGGAACTGACCCGATATCTTCAACCTGAGGTAGATGCCATGGTGCGGAGTACGGCAGCCTCCCTTATCCTGCGGTCCGGAGACCGTCAGGATCGGGTCCTAGCCATAGCAACTCTGCGTAAAATGCTGGTTCACGATCAGGAGCGGGAACGGGTGATGGGCTGTCGAGCCCTGGCGGATGCCCACTATATGGAGTCCCTGAGTATTTATATTGACGATCTGTTGCAAGATCCATCCCTGCGGGTGCGGCGGGCGATGCTGGCGGTGATCGCGGCTACCCAGTACAGCCGCTACTACCCTGCCCTATTCAAAGCCCTGCGCTATAAATCGACTCGCAATGCTGCCCGACGGGCCCTCGTCGATCTGGGGGATGAGGTCCTCCCTCTGCTGCAAAATCTGGGCTTAGATAGTTCCCAGCCTGACAGCCTGCGCCAGCAGGCCTGGCAGGTGATGGGAGAAATGGGTAGCCTGGCGGCACTGGAAACCTTAGTTGGAAATTTAATCCAATCCTGGGGAACCCACCGGCAGCAGATTTTGGCGGTGGTGCTGAAGACTTACCAGGAAACCGGAGTCAGGAGATCGCCTCTGATTGACAATGTCCTGGATCGCTTGCTGGGCCGCAGTGGGCTAGAAACGCTGATCAATAGCGAACTTACCTGGCTGGCTGAGTTGCTAGCTCTCCAGGTTGATTTGAGGCCGTCTCTGAGCTCGGGGTTGGAAGGGGATTTGCTGGCTAGGGCGGTGGAGGGGTTAGAAAGTGACGCGATCAGGCGTTTATTCATGGTCCTGCGCCTGATATCCCCTGTAGAAACTATTCAGGCGGCCCAGGCCTACCTGACTGGTTCAGCCTCCCGACTAGCCAGGGGCCTGGAAATTCTGGACAATACCCTGACCATTGCCAGTAAGAAGGTGGTTTTAATTATGCTAGATCGCCGATCTCCAGAGGAAAAACTCAGACATCTGAGCCTGGCCAGTCCTACCCTCTATCAGTACCAACCCCTGAGCCCCAGCGATCGCCTGCGTCGCCTGCTGGATTTACGGCACCTGCTCTCCGATTGGACTATCGCCTGTTGTTTTCATCTGGCCCGGGCTAATCACTGGAGCCTGGCTACCGATCCGACGCTGGCCCTGCTCAACCATCCCACTGGTTTTATTCGTGAGGCTGTCCTCAGCTATGTGGCGGCGGCGTCCCCCCGAGCCCTCCAGTCTCTTCTGCCCATGATGCAGAGAGATCCCAATCCCCTGGTGGCGGCCCAGGTCAATCAACTCATGAAAACCTATAATTTCAAGATATAGGAATGGTTATACGCCCCCTCCCATCGTTCCTGATGTCATGCTCCTGAGTAGCCTCGATCGCCTGTTATTTATTCGCCAGGTTCCCATCTTCAGGGAACTGCGGGATGACTTTTTAATGCGCCTGGCTCCAATTATGGAGGAGGTCTATTTTGACCCTGGCCAGACTATTTTGACCGAGGGGCAAGAAGGTCGGGCCATGTATATTTTGGTCTCGGGTCAGGTTAGGGTGCACCTGAAGGGGCAGCAGGTCGCCCAGTTTAAGGCTGGTGACTGCTTTGGAGAAATGTCGGTGTTTGATGCCGAACCCCGCTCAGCCTCGGTCACCAGCCTGGAACGCTGCTGGTGTCTGGTGCTCAGCCAGCAGCAACTCTATGAGGCAATTGACGAAACCCCTGGTATTGCCCTGAATATTATTCGTCTCCTATCTCGCCGCATCCGTGAACTCAATCAAGATCTCAACCAACTTAAAACCACCTGGCATCCCGATCCTCCCCCCTTGCCGGTGGGCAAATTCTAGACCGGTTACCGCCCCAAACTGGCAATTTTTTACAAAGAACCTTGATTGACTAACGGATCGCTATGGATGCCCACCCTTGTCTAGCCAGTTTAAAGCTGTCCCTTAGTCAGTTAGGACACCAGCGCTTCTGGTACTGGCGGGGATGGCGGGTGCGCTATTGGTTCCATCCAGGGCCTGGCGGTACTGACCAACCGGCCTTGCTGTTGATCCATGGGTTTGGAGCCAACCTAAATCAATGGCGTCACAATCTGGCCGCCTTAAGCCAGGTAGCCCCGGTTTACGCCCTTGATCTTTTGGGTTTTGGCGATACGGAAAAAGCCCCTACTCTCTATAGCGCAGAACTCTGGGCCGCCCAGGTACAGGACTTTATAGCAGCCGTAATTCACCGGCCTGTGGTCCTGGTCGGTCATTCCCTGGGAGCCCTGGTCGCTCTGACGGTGGCCCATCAGCGACCAGCCCAGGTGAGCAGATTAATCATGGTAACCGTACCCCTGCCCGCGGCCCGCCAGGATCTGGTGGCGGGGTGGGTGGTTAACCTCGCCCTTTGGGTAGAAAGTTTAGTGGCGACTCCCCTATTAATCCGTCCCCTTTTTAGGCTGGTGCGGCAAACAGCGTTCTTAGGCTGGGCCTTGAGGAGCGTTTATCTTCATCCAGAAAAGGTAGATGGTGAATTATTGAGTTTATTTGCCTTGCCACCCCGGCAGCGAGGGGCCGCCAGGGCGCTTTGTTATCTGGTGAGGTCTCGCTGCCAGCCTAACTTCAGTCCATCCATTCAGGCCATGCTTCGCGATCTGGCTCTACCAGCCCTCCTCCTATGGGGTGACCGGGACCGGGTGTTACCTGTGACCATGGCTCCAGCTCTGGAGGGCCTGAGCCCCAACCTGACCCTTGAGTATTTAAACGGGGCAGGACATTGCATTTACGATGAAGATCCGGAACGCTTCAATCAGTGGGTGATGTACTGGGCTGGATATGCTGGTTTGGCCCAGACCACTGAGGATCAACTTGATCGGCCCAGATGTTGTTAACCGGTTGTTGCGGGCCCACACTCTATGAAAATTCTGGTTTTAAATGCTGGTTCCAGTAGCCATAAGAGCTGTCTGTTTGACCTTAGCCAACCGGGTTCCTTGAGCCTGGCGCCCGCGCCAGTGTGGCGGGCGGGTTTGGATTGGACCCATTCCCAGGGCGGGGTAGAACTGACTGCCTATAGGGCTGATGGTGCCTTGGTGCAGCAGGTACTGCCCCTAACGGACAAGACCGAAGGTCTGGCCGCCATGTTGAATACCCTGGTGCAGGGACCGACCCAGGTGTTGGGGGAATTAAGGGAAATTGTGGCCGTGGGCCATCGGGTGGTGCACGGGGGGAGAGACTATTGCGATCAAGTGCCCATTGATGAAAATGTCAAGGCTACTATTCGCCGTTTGATACCCCTAGCTCCGTCCCACAATCCAGCTAATTTACAGGGAATTGAGGCGATGGAGGCGCTTCTCGATGGGGTTCCCCAGGTGGCCATGTTTGATACAGCCTTTCACACCACCCTGCCGGCGGCGGCGGCGGTTTACCCTGGTCCCTACGACTGGCTGGAGCAGGGTATTCGTCGCTATGGCTTCCATGGTATCAGCCACAATTACGTGGCCCAGCGGGCCGCCGCCCTGGTGGGAAAACCCATAGATCGTTTAAAGATCCTGAGCTGCCACTTGGGGAATGGCTGTTCTCTGGCAGCGGTCAGGCATGGGGTCAGCGTAGATACCACCATGGGTTTTACTCCCCTGGATGGGCTGATGATGGGGAGTCGTTGCGGCAGCCTCGATCCCGGTATCTTAATCCATCTGATCCGTCAGTTTGGCTATAGCGCTGATCAATTGGATAACCTGCTGAATCGGGAGTCAGGGCTGAAGGGAATTTCTGGGATCTCCAACGATCTGCGCCGGGTCGTAGAGGCGATGGATCAAGGTGACCTCCGCGCCCAACTGGCGTTGGAGGTATTTAGTCACCGACTACGTCGCGAGATGGGCGCCATGGTGGCTAGTTTGCAAGGGCTGGATGTGCTGGTGTTTACCGCCGGTATGGGGGAAAATAGCCCCCTGATCTGGCGACGGGCCTGCGATGCCTTCGGTTACCTGGGTTTGAAGTTAAGAACGGGAAAGTTAACGCCATCACCCGAGGACCAAGACATTGCCGCCGCTGACTCTCAGGTGCGGGTATTGGTTATCCATACCCAGGAGGAATGGGCGATCGCCCAAGCCTGTGTAGCTTTGATCCAGTCCCCTGTTTCAGGTTAACCACTGCTTTACCCTTTCCAGGCTGGGCCAACCGGGTTTACGGGCTAGGCCATCCTCAATGCTATCCATTACCTCGGTACGCAGATCGGCGACCGCCGTGATCACCTGAGCCGCCACTTCAATATGCTGACGTACCCCAGGTTTACCGGCCTCCAGCAGGGCTAAGGCCAGATTTATCCGTCCTTGGGGATCCTGGGGATTTAATTTAACGGCCCGTTGGGCCGCCCTGACCGCCCCATCTGGTTTATCGGTGAGCAAATAAAGCCAGGCTAGACAGGCCCAGGCGGCACTACTGCGGGGCGCCCGATCGCAAATTTCCTTAAAAACAGGCACTAGCTCTGCCGGGTCAGCGCCAGCCTTATACTGCTCAATCGCCTGATCAAAAAGAACATCCACGGTTGGGGCCGCCGTTGGGGCTAGAGGAGAGTTAGGGGTTTCAGCCATAGGTTTGAGCCTGGAAAGGGTTGGCAAAGTCCACGGGAATTTTTAATCTATACCTTGATTTTTTCCGCGCCTTCACTCGAGTTTATCCAATTATGCCGCCTAAAGCAGTACCTGAAAGCTACCCAAATCCTTTCAGGGACTATCTGGGCTTGGTTACTTTGATAAACTCTGAGGCGGTAAGTTTGAGTTCCCCGTCTAGACTCCTGACGGTATAGGAGCGAGCTTCTCTTTGGGTTGAGCCATCCCGATAGACATAGGTATTTTCTCCCAGAAAGTTGATGCTACTATCGGTCCTTGAGGTTATTTTTAGGTCTTCAACCGTTACCCGTTCAAACTTATTGAAAAATCCAGGGACAAAGAAATCAGCCAACTGGGGGGTATATAGGGAACTGGCTTGATCAAACTGTTTTTCAGAAAGCAGATGATACAAGTTTTCCACCAGAGATATGGCCGCCTCTTCCTGGGTAGGGGACTGATTTTCTACAGCGGATACACCCTCACCGGTCCCAACCCTGGGATCTGCAGATGAAGCCTGCCGGATGGGTTCACTGTAGTCGGATCCTTCTTGGCTATTTTTTGAGACCTTCGCCTCCATACTTTGGATCGCTGATGGGGTTAACTTTACCTCTGCTAGTTTCCAGGTCCAGTCCCTCAGCCTGAAGACGAAATCAACGTCCTTAGTCTTCAGCAAAAACCGACTGGGGTTGGAGAAGAAGGCAAACTTGACATCTTTCAACTGGCCTGGTTCCGGGGTCGATGTCTGGGGAGGGCATTAGAGCGAAGCGCACCCGGTTACTTCGATGGGACCATTAGCGGGTTCCTTAAACTCAGGATCGGGGGCGTCCTGGCTTTCATCTCCCTGACAAACCAGGGAAGACAATACCGAATTACCCTGGCTATCCTGATTGACGTATACAACGCCGGTATAACCCCGGAGAGCGTTCTGTTCAATAGGTTTAGCCTTAATCTTAATTTTTTTATTTTGTTTATCTACGGCCTCAACCCCATAGCTATAATTCCTATCTTCATGGTTTAAGTAGGCGAAACCTAATTCAGTAATGTCATTGGAAAATTTGCCTCGTTCGTAGAAAAAGCTATGTTGAGCCCGGTTCATCGCCCCTACTGCATTTAAAGCCTTTGCCTGCTTGGCCTTGGCAATTTGATGGAAAACCATTGGCCAGACCATAGCGGCCAGAATGCCCATTACTAAAATCGTCACCAGTAGTTCAATTAAGGTAAAACCCTGTTCTTGCCTGGAGAGTCGCCTACCCCAACCAATAGGTTCCATCTTTAGATTAGGATTATTACTGAGAAACATAGATAACACTGCTCACTTAGATCCTTTGTACAAAGAATTGGGCTTCTTGTTCAAAAGGATCGAGCTGGTTTTATCGGAATTTTATGCATTTAACAAGTTTGGCAATTTCCCCGGCTTTTTTCTAGAAACCTTGGCTTCCCTGACCACTCAGGGGAAAATGAATGTGTTGATCCTTTGGGTAGGCATCAATACACTGAATAACCGTTGAGCGAAAAGACTTGGAAACCATTACCCCCACCCCACCCTCAGCCCGCTGCCTACGCGTATTTATGACCGGTGCCAGCGGCTGCATTGGTCACTATATTTTGGAGTTGCTGCTGCGAAGCGATCGCTACGAGGTGTTCTTACTGCTGCGTCACCCCGATAAGTTGCATTTGGCTCTACAGGATGATTCCAGGGTACATATTTTGCAGGCAGGCTTGGGAGAAATCGAACAGTACGCCGATCTGCTCAGCACCATAGATATAGCTATTCTAACGGCAGCCGCCTGGGGGGGCGATCCTGACTACGTCATGGACATCAACACCAACGCCAACCTGTCCTTGATGAAAATGCTTGATCCCCAGCGTTGTCAGCAGGTAATTTATTTTTCTACCGCCAGTATTTTAGGCCCCCAGAGTCAACCCCTGCCAGAGGCCTATGAATTCGGCACTGACTATATTCGCAGTAAATATGAATGTCATCGCCGGTTATCTGGGTTAGCGCTGTATCACAAAATCACCACCGTCTTTCCTACCCTGGTATTTGGCGGTGACTCCCAGAAGCCCTACTCCTTTATTTCAGCAGGAATACGGGATGTCACCCGGTGGATGGGGTTAATTCGCTTCTTTCGAGCGGAGGCCGGATTTCACTTCGCCCATGCCCAAGATATAGCTGCCGTCGTCAATTATTTAATCGATCACCCTTCAACCACAGGCTATCGAGAGTATGTGGTGGGTAATCCGGCTATTTCTGCGAACCAGGCGGTGGAACAAACCTGTGCCTACCTGGGTAAACCGATCTGGTTCCGTATCCCCCTGTCCCTATGGTTAGCCGATGTTTTGATCAATATCTTTAGGATTCAGATGGCTCCGTGGGATTACTTTTGTTTGCGAAACCCCCATTTTGTTTATGCTGGGGCTGTGAATCCCGCTAGTTTTGGATTAGCTACCTACTGTAGAACCCTGGCGGACCTGCTAGAGGTTCATGGCATTGAAGGGATCAAGAAACCTCGCTAGACATCAGGGCGACAGTGGTTTTGACACAGGGGTGCGCAATAACACCCATCCCCCCAGCAGGAAAAACGGTAGGAGCAAAAACATAGCCAGGCGCTGGTTGCCACTCAGGGCACTGGTAAAACCGAAGATTAAGGGGCCAAAGGTGGCGGAGATTTTCCCTACCAGGGCATGGAAACCAAACAATTCAGAGGTTTTGTTGTGGGGAATGAGTTGGGCAAACAAACCTCGACAGAGGGATTGGGTAGAACCGCTGACTACCCCCAACCCGATCGCCACCAACAGCGGGGTGAGGGGATGGGTACCGAAGACGATCAGCAGTAGCAAGCCTACCCAAAGGGTTAAAATTGCCTTCAGTAAGGTCAGGGCCGACCAGCGACGACTGAGTAAGCCGACGGTTAGAGTCATTGGAATGGCGATGGCGTTAAACAGTAAGGTTAACTGTAAAATTTGCCCTACTTCCAGTGCAAATTGGGTTTTCAGGTAAATGGCAATAAAGCTGTGAATGGTGACAATGCCGTCAGAAATCAGGTAGTACCCGATCAGAAACTGAAAAATTACGGGGGTTTCTCGCCAGTTTTTCAAGGTTTTAAACACCTGGTGATAGGCGCTTTTAATCAGACCTCTGAAGCTATAGTTGACTGGTTCAGGGGATTGGCGGGGCAACCAGGCCAGTGCCGGCAACGCAATTAGTCCGTAGAACCCACTGACCAGCAAAAAGGTCAAGCGATAGATAGGTAAATTGGTCGCCACCAGACCACCCTGCATCCAACCATAGGCGATAAAAAAACAGATTAAGCCCCCCAGATAACCCAAACCCCACCCCAGCCCCGATAGCTGCCCCAGCCGCCGGCTAGGAGCCAGAAGGGGCAGATAGGAGTCATAGAGGCTAGCGGCGCAGATATATCCCACCTGTGCTACGACAAAGGCTATGCCACCCAGCATCAAGCCTCCAGGTTCTACCCAGTAGAGCAGGCTGGTGGCCAGGCAACATAGCCCGGTGGCAAGGGCAAAGATGGGGTAGCGCAGGTTGCCAGTGTCAGCGATCGCGCCTAGAAAGGGGGCTAGAAGACCAGATCCGATCAACGATAGGGAAGTGAGCATCGCCCACTGGGCATCACAACTGGTAGTTCCGCCGCAAACCACCTGCCGATAGTAAACCGCATAGGCTACCCCCGGAACCAGCAAAGCGTAGCTCGAACTGGCCACATCGTAGAGCAGCCAGCCCAGAATAGACCTATGTTGCCAGAAGCGGTTCATAGAGGAGGAAGGATCTATAGGGTGAAGTCTTAGGCCCAGGCCAAGGGAAGCCTAGGGGAACAGGATAATCGCTAGTACCATAACCACGGCAAGTTCGGTTACCATCCCCTATCATCTCAGGGAAAGGCTTTTTATACTGATTAACAGGTCCTAACAGCGAAAACCAGGGAACCCAGGCGACATTATGGCCCATGAAGCTACCTTAATCAAGGCAATCGAGCACCTCGGCTACCGGGTTACCCCGGGGGATTTGGCGACGGCAACGGGCCTTTCTCTCCAGACTACCCAGGCCCAAATGCTCGCCTTAGCCAGCGAAGTCCAGGCCCACCTCCAGGTCTCAGAAAGCGGTGAGATTGCCTATCTTTTCCCTAAGAATATTCAGGGTATTTTACTAGGTAAATCCTGGCGGCGACGCTGGCAGGCTATCTGGCAGCGGGTCTGGAAAGTTCTATTCTATGTGATTCGGATTTCCTTTGGGGTGCTCTTAGTCCTATCACTGCTACTGATTACCCTGGCCATTGTGGCTCTGGTGATTGCGGCCAGTTCCGCCTCCCGTCGGGAGGACGATCGGGAAGGCGGCGGCTTTAGTGGCGGAATGGTGTTTTTACCCAGAATTGGGTTTGGCCCCGATATTTTCTGGTTATTTGACTTTAACTACGATCGCCGTCAGAGTCATTCCCCATCTGCTAGTTCTGAAAAAATGAACTTCCTCGAGGCGGTCTTTTCCTTTTTATTTGGTGATGGTAACCCTAATCAGGATCTAGAAGACAGACGCTGGCAAGCGATCGCCACCGTAGTCCAGAACCAGGGTGGAGTGGTTGTGGCTGAACAGATTGCTCCCTTTCTGGACCATTTAGGTGAGGGCTGGGACCGGGAGCTGGAGGATTTTATGATTCCAGTCCTCAGTCGCTTCAATGGTCTACCCCAGGTTACCGACCAGGGGGGCATTGTCTATCACTTTCCTGAGCTACAGGTAACGGCCGCCGCCCGACAGCGTCTGTCGCCTCCCCCATTTCTGAAGGAGCTACCACGCCAGTTTAGCCAGGCGAGTTCCGGCCAGATCATGGTCGCCATCGGTCTGGGTAGCGCGAATTTGATTGGAGCCTTGGTGCTGGGCAACCTGCTCCAGGACCAAGGCCTGGTGGCGGAGGTAGGGGGCATAGTAGCCTTGGCCAACTCTATCTACTGGTTGCTATTGGGTTACGGCACTGCCTTCCTTTCCATTCCCCTGGGGCGTTATTTTTGGGTGCAGCAGCAAAATCGCCAGATTGGTGTCCGTAATCAGCAGCGAGAACAGCGCGCCAGAACCCTAGATCAAAGGGATGATACGCTCCGACAAAAACTGGCCTTTGCCCAAACCCTCACAGCCCAGACTATCCTGACCACAGAGGACCTGGCCTACACAACCGAAACTGACCTGATCGATCAAGAGGCTGCCAACAAGGAAAAGTTGAATCAGGAGTGGGAAAAACGTCTGGCGTCCCGATCTCCCGATAGCCCTCACGTTTCAGATCCAGGCTGACCCCTAAGGGATTGTTTGAAAAGCCAAAGAAAGTCTCAAACCATACCTATTAATAGGATACTATCCTCAAGATCAACATTTTCGCGGCCCCTTGGTGGCTAACTATACCTGGGACAACCCTGTTTAAACAACCTCTAACACCGACTTCTAACTGTCACGAAGGTAATCCTGGTTCTGGCTAGCATACCGCCCATTAAGGGTAGCTCCGGCTATAACTTGCATTTTCCATTCCCTGGATTCGTGATTTTTTCACATTTACCCCTCCCCATATCGGCATTGTTATAAGTCAGGGATAGGTTCCTTTATTTATTATCGAAAAGGGGGAATAATTAAATGGACGTAGTCGTGTTGACCAGAGATGATTCAGTTATCCACCTACGCTTGAAGCAATTCACGTCCTTCTGTCAAGGGGCCCTTACCTTCTTGCTAAAAGTGATTACTTTTCCTTTGCTTTGATACACATCTGCCAGGTCGAATGAGCTACTGTATCAATCCTGATTGTTCCCAACCTAAAAATTCCACCACAGTACATCAATGCCAGTCCTGTGGTAGTACCTTATTGCTTCAGGACCGCTACACCATCTTGCGTTCCCTGGGCCAGGGTGGCTTTGGGGCGACTTTTCTAGCCCGCAATATCACCTTGCCAGGCAAGCCTCCCTGTGTGATTAAGCAACTGCGACCCTCAGCGGAAGCGGGGCAGATGCTGGATATGGCGCGAAATTTATTTGAGCGAGAAGCAAAGATCCTGGGAGAAATCGGTGATCATCCCCAGCTACCTCGCCTACTGGGTTACTTCGAGACAGACCAGGGATTTTTTCTGGTCCAAGAGTTTATCAACGGAGCCACCCTACAACAAGAGGTTAAACGGGGTGGTCCCTTTACTGAAGAAGGCGTCAAGCAATTCCTCAGCGAGATTTTGCCCATCGTACAGTACCTCCACGAGCATAAGGTTATCCACCGGGATATCAAACCAGCCAATATCATTCGTAGGGTTCAGGATAAAAAACTAGTACTGATTGATTTCGGGGCCGTCAAAGAGAAAGTCAATCCCTATCAGGTTGCTGTTTCTGATCAAACCGCCCTCACGGCCTACGCGGTTGGTACCCCTGGTTATGCACCACCTGAGCAGATGGCTATGCGCCCGGTCTATGCCAGTGATATTTACGCCCTGGGGGCAACCTGCATTTATTTGCTATCGGCTAAATCCCCGAAGGACCTAAATTATCACCCAGGCACAGCCAACTTACTCTGGCGTGATCAGGTGCGGGTGAGCGATCACTTTGCCGCCGTACTCCATAAGATGCTAGAAATCTCCGTTAGCCATCGTTACGAAAATACCGAGAGTGTGCTGAGGGATTTAGATCTAGAACCCTATCTAGACAGTCTGGCTAAAAATATGGCCATTTCTCCGCCACCCCATTCTGGGTTAAATGGCTCTAGCCGCAATTCGGGTTCACCTTCAACCAGTTCCCTGGATAGTCGGGGGGGGTCTCCCTCTTCCCGCATGGCAGCCGCCATTCGAGCTCGGCGGGAACGCAGCAGCTCTAGCTCTCGCCCCCACCCTTCTAACCTGAATGGTTACGGTGTCACCCCTAGCCCGATTAGTCAGCCCGTGGGCAAGGCTGCTCTGCCCCTATCCAGCGATGAGATTAAACAAAGATATCTGAAGGGACGAAAGGACTTTTCTTCCCAAATGCTGAATAATTTAAATATCCCCCGTGCTACTATCCCTGACATTAACTTCCATCAGTCCAAGCTATGCCAGGCTAATTTTCAAGATTCAGACTTAAGCCGAGCTAACTTTGGCTGGTGTGACCTAAGTTTTGCTAATTTGCGTGATGCCAGATTGGCTGGAGCCTATTTCCATGGCGCTAATCTAGAAAAAGCTGATCTGCGTGGAGCTAATTTAACCGGCGCCAGTTTATCCAATGCCCGATTAAACGGCACCAATCTCTGCGGAGCAAATCTTACCGGCGCACAAATTACCGACGGGCAACTGGCCATGGCGGAGGTTAACTGGTATACGATTTTACCCAACGGACGACGAGGACGTTCTTAACCAAGAAGACGGGTAGATTTGCCCCTTCAAGCACCGTAAAGCGACGAAAGTGCCCTATGGTAATAATGCAATGTTTAGGGTAAGCCAAAGGCCATGGGAATCAGACAGGAGTTAGCCCGAGTAGGGCGGCGACTAATGGTTATTCTAGCGATCGCACTGATCTCCTGGACAACCTGGGGATGTGCCAAGCCGACCCAACCAACCACCCTACTTTCAGAACCTGCCCTAGCCCCCAATCGCTTAACGGCTGAGTTGGCAGAGGTGTCGCCTCCCGAGACCCTGGTGGTCCTAAAACAAATTATTGATGCCTACACTCCCCAGGTGAGAATTCTGAGTCCCAGACCTGGAGAGATTGTGGACAGTACCTCAGTGGCTGTGCGCCTTCAGGTGAGAGGGTTACCCCTATTCAAAAACCCTACCTGGCAATTGGGACCCCATCTCCAACTCTTCCTGGACGATCAACCCTACCAGGCCATTTACGACCTATCTGAGCCTATTCGACTGGAGAATTTATCGCCTGGCACCCATACCCTGCGGGTTTTTGCCTCCCGTCCCTGGCACGAAGGTTTTAAGAACCAGGGCGCCTTTGATCAACGTACTTTCCATATTTTTGCCCAAACCCCTCAAACAGAAGTCAATGGGAAGGCTCCCTTGCTAACCTACGGTCAACCTCAAGGTACCTATGGAGCAGAGCCAATAATGCTTGACTTCTACTTGAGTAACGCCCCTTTGCACGTCAATGCCCAGGCTGATAAGGACAAAGAAATTCTGGATTGGCGCATCCGCTGCACCATTAATGGCCAGAGCTTTGTGTTTGACCAATGGCAACCCGTTTATCTGAAAGGATTTAAGCCTGGTCGTAATTGGCTTCAACTAGAGCTAATTGATGATGCGGGTGAACCCATCGATAATCGCTTCAACAATGTTGTGCGTACTATCGATTACCAACCCGGTGGTAACGATACCCTCTCCAGGCTGGTACGAGGGGAATTAGACCTGGAGCAAGTGGCGGGGATTATAGACCCCACCTATGCAACTCCTGAGCCCCAACCCTCTGGGGGGGTAGGGCCAGAGGAACCGGTCAAGACTGAAGATGGATCTCAGACAACCGAGGCCCAGGAAGAGGCTGTGGATCAGTCCCAGATATTTGAGTCGGAACAGGTTGACCTGGAGGAGGGTAGCCCGCTGTCTCCAGAGGAGACAAATCCTTCGGCTCAGCCACAGCCTAGTCCGGCTGCTGAGCCTGCAGAATCTCCTGAATTTGCGGGGGACGAGAGCTTGGAATCAGATATAGAAGCAAACCAGGAGGTCATTCCCAGTCCAGAGGAGACCCCAGGCCAGAGTTCACTTGATCAATCCCTTAGGTCTGAGGATGCTGGAGAAGGGTCGTCAGCATCCCATTCCCAACCCCCAAACCTGAAAGAGGACCCTAACCTCAGTGACGCTACTGCCGGACCTGATGCCGCCCTGGAAGAGTGGCCTTTACCCCCAACCCAAGATGCGACTTCCAGCCAACCCTTAGCTGATGAAGATGCCTTGGAGGAATGATCGCTATCGGAGTTAGCCAGGCTGGGGAGAAGATCTCCGGCAATCCTCACCGGTGAAATCCCACAGATTCTGAGTCGCCAAGCCGATGGACTTAGCCAGAAGACTGGTTGTCAGCCTGGCAAGCTGCTGGCTTTCTCATCGCTCTTGCCAGGCTGACGGGGTGGGGCTAACAAAGCCTTCTAGAAAGTCCCTACTCTTCGTCTCCACCCTCATCGTTGGCAGGATAGACAAAACTGGTGGATCGGCCCGTTAGAACTGACTTACCCAGGGAAAGGGCTTTCTTCGCCTGTAGAGCAGCAGTGCGTTTCCAGCTGGCACGACGTTGATCTCGCTTTTGTTTAGAGGTTTTCTTCTTAGGAACGGCCATGGCGATAACTCGGCGCTTTTGACAACCTTTCTAGCTTAGGGCAAGATCCGGCTAGGAAGCAATACACCAGAGTCTCCGGTTACCGATTATCCAGCCTGATTAGGTAAAGATATAAGGGAAATCCATCTTGGCTAGAATCCTTTACGTTCCTTGAAGCCGGGCTAGGGCTGTACGGTATAGCCAGCTTTTGTAATGCCCTCAATAATTAAGGATCGATCCAGGCTGGTATTAACTTCCACTACTTTGGTCTGCAGGTTGGTGGAAACTCCAGCCACGGGGTCAAGACTGTGGAGGACCTTGGTGATGGTTTCGACGCAGGCTCCACAGGCCATATCGGGAATAACTAAGCGCAGAGTTGTCATGGCAAATATGAATCAAAAGGGGTTGGGGATATGGGGGCTTGGGCCAGAACCCTAAGGACCGAGTTAAGGGGGAAAAGTGCCGATAAGCCAGGGAAACCGCCAAAATGTGATCGGAATCACCTGCGCCTGTGAGCCTATCCCTAGATTTTTACCCGGATAAATAGGATAGTAAGGAAGACTCGGACTTAGGAATTGTTTGAAGGGTGAGGGGTTAGTCCAAATTCTATATTTAGGACTGCCTGGTTTGGGCGATAAATGTAAGACATTGCCTCTCCAGTCTACGGAAGTTATTCCTTGCCACTTATTTTCAAGTCACCTATTGTCGGAGTTATTTATCTACAGGGAACACAAAACTTACCGACGGACTCATCAGGGTTGGTCGGTTTTTTATTGATTGATGGCTTTAGCCGGCCCGCCGAGGACAGTGCGTGTCTTGTCAGTCAACCAACGCTGTCCAGCGAAAGCCAGGTCTGGATAGGCCTTCTAGCTTTCTTTCTTGCATTGTTTGTAGCTACCGCCATAGACCAGGCTGTAGCTGGCTATAAACTAGGTAGCTTGACCGATGCCACGGCTATCTTTTCAGGAATATCGACGTACTGCCTAACAATCTGGCGAAACTCTTCTCCCTCCATGGTCTCCCGCTCGAGCAGTAGATCCACCAGATGATCCATTAGGGGACGGTTTTGCCGTAATACCTGACGGGCCTGGGATAGGCAGGAGAGGGCTATTTCGCGCACCTTAATATCGATGCTATGGGCCATTTCCTCCGATACTTCGTTGCGTGGCATCAGATTGCGCCCTAGAAAGACCTGGTTATCCATGCTTTCTAAGGCCATGGGTCCCAGATCGGACATGCCATAGAGGGTAACCATCTGGCGGGCCAGGTTGGTCACCTGTTGAATGTCTCCAGTGGCTCCGGTAGAGGTTTCATCATCCCCAAAGACCTCGGCCTCGGCGGCGAAGCCTCCCAGGGCTACGGTGATGCGATCGAGCAGCCAGTTCCGGGTATAGAGCCCACTATCAATCATGTCTTCATTCGGTAGGAACTGGGTAAAACCCTCAACCCCCCCGGAACGGGGAATGATGGTCACCTTATTGAGTTCATCGGAGTGCTTAAGCAGGGTGGTCAGCAGGGCATGGCCAACCTCGTGGTAGGCGGTCATACGCTTGCGACTGCTATCGAGCAAGGGAGTTAGGCTAAGGCCAATGGTGATGCGATCGATGGCATCTTCAACTTCCTGCATGGTTACGGCTTCTTTGCGCCGCCGCGCCGTGAGAATAGCGGACTCATTCAGTAGATTGGCCAGGGATGCCCCGGAAAAGCCCGGGGTACGACGGGCGATAGCCTCGAGGGAAACATCTGGAGCAATTTTTTTGTTACGGGCGTGGACTTCCAGAATGGATAGTCGCCCTTTGTAGCTGGGTAGGTCAACAATCACCTGGCGATCAAACCGCCCTGGTCGCAGCAGGGCGGCATCCAGCACGTCTACCCGGTTAGTAGCGGCAATTACGATTACGCCACTATTGCCCTCAAACCCATCCATTTCGGTGAGGAGCTGATTCAGAGTTTGTTCTCGCTCATCGTTACCACCCCCGATGCCCGCCCCCCGTTGCCGACCTACGGCATCAATTTCATCGATAAATACAATGCAAGGAGCATTTTCCTTGGCTTTGCGGAATAAATCGCGCACCCGTGATGCCCCTACGCCCACAAACATTTCCACAAACTCAGAACCGGAAATGCTAAAGAAGGGCACCGCAGCCTCACCGGCGATCGCCTTAGCCAGCAGGGTCTTCCCCGTACCGGGTTGGCCAATCAGCAGTACCCCCCTGGGAATGCGAGCGCCGATCGCAGTAAACTTCTCAGGATTTTTCAAAAAAGCCACAACTTCCTGAAGTTCTTCCTTAGCCTCTTCGATGCCCGCCACATCATCAAAGACCACGCCGGTTTTAGCTTCCATTTGAAAGCGCGCTCTCGAACGGCCAAAGTTCATGGCGTTGCCGGCTCCGGCCGCCGATCGCCGCAGCAACATTAATAATCCCAACACCAGGATCAGGCCCAAAAGGCCGTTAGTAGCTAACCAGACCAGGGCGCTGTTACTACTGGAGTCGCGAATTTCTACGTCCACGTGGTTGTTACGCAGGCGTCGAATCAATTCGGGATTGCGATCGCCAGCAAATAAAACAACCTGATGGGGAGGCTGATCGCTCTTATCGCTGCCCAAATGCACGTAGGCCAGCCCTCGGGCTGGATCAAGATCAACTTTCTGTACCAGACCCTGATCAATTTTCTCTAGAAACTGGCCATAGCTAAGGTTCTCCCCAGATTTGGTTTGCGCTAAAACTGGAGCCAGGGGCAACAGGCTTTGCAGCAAAAACCAGCCCACGGTCAACATTCCGGTTGCCTTCATCCCAGGTGATTGTAATTTACGGGAAAAAGATGCAGCCACCCATTTACCAGCAGAAACCATAGCTTACCCAAAGCAGCAAAAAACCATTGACAAACCAACCAGACAAAATAGATATAGTTTTGTCCAAAAGGCTGAGCCCGAGTGGATGGTGAAAACCAAGGCTGGACCAGCATTCTGACTTGCCTCTGCCCCACCATCCGGAGTAAAGGCCCTATTTGCCAATAACTGGTTTATTTTCCTTTACCCTAAAGTCTAACTTAAGCCCTGAAAATAGGCATGGAGCCAGGCCGAAAAGATAGGATATTCATGGGTTAACCTTCCATGGGCTAAATTAATGACCACACTCCTGGTGATGTGCCTGCAGTTAAGTGCCCTGGCCTTGGGCTTTAGCTTTATAGGTTGGTGTTTGGGTAGCCTTGCGGTGCCCCTGTCTATTTGGGTCGGCACCGGCTTGACGATTGGCTACGTCCTATGGGTGGGCCGGGCCGGTATTTTCCTGGCCAGTGTCTGGATGACCCTGTTAGTCAGCCTGGTTATTGCGCTTAAGATCTTTCCTCCCCATTGGCTAGAGTACTTCAGGTATGGTTATTGGCCCCTGAGTTTAATACTCTTCTGGGGGAGTGGGGTACTCCTGTTTACGCTGCTGGGAAATTACGTTCAATCGCTGCCGTTGCTACCCATTAAAACTCCCTTCCTGGGCCAACTGGTTAGCTTTCTGGTCCTACTGCTGGGGCTGGGGCTGGGGGCCATCCTGTGGCCCCAGCCGGTTTTTCTAAAGCTATAGAATCCCTAGGGTGTCACCGAGGGAACGGGGTCATGTCCGATCCCCTAGGATTTACCCTGAAAACGATCCCCGTCGGGACCGGAACGAAGCCTGAGTCAGGAAATCATGACTCTCCCTGACTGGGTCTGATCGCTGACCCTGTGCACGAGGTCTTTAGGGTAGTGCTTTCAGCCTGTCCTCAGGTCTGGATCGCCTGGTTGACACCCAATTCCGGGGATAGGATCGGGGGCCACGGAGAGCTAGAATTAAAGGCTAATCTTTGTTTAACCACCCATTGACTGCCTCAATCCTATGACCTCTTCCATTCGTTTTCTCATGTGTTCGCCCCACTACTACGAAGTGGACTATGTGATTAATCCTTGGATGGAGGGTAATATTCATCGGTCATCCCTGGAGCGCGCCCAGGAACAATGGCAGGGCCTCTACGAAACCATTGCCAGTCGAGCGGAGGTGGATCTGGTTAAACCCCAACCCGGCTGGCCCGATATGGTATTTACCGCCAACGCCGGATTAATTTTAGGGAATCAGGTGGTGCTGAGTCGATTTCTGCATCCAGAACGGCAGGGGGAAGAGCCCTTCTTTAAGGAGTGGTTTGAGTCCCAGGGCCACACGGTCCACACCCTGCCCGCCGATCTACCCTTCGAAGGGGCTGGAGATGCCCTGCTCGATCGGGAGGGCCGTTGGCTTTGGGCTGGTTACGGGTTTCGTACCGAGCTCGATAGCCACGCCCTGGTGGCCCAATGGCTGGGGATAGAGGTCCTTTCCCTACACCTGATGGACGAACGTTTCTACCACCTGGATACCTGTTTTTGCCCCCTGACCGATGGTTACCTGCTCTACTACCCGCCCGCCTTTGATGCCTACTCGAACCGATTGATTGAGTTGCGGGTACCGGCGGAGAAGCGCATTGCCATCGATGAACCGGATGCCATTACCTTTGCCTGTAACGCCGTCAACGTCAATCACACCGTGATTATGAACCAGGCTAGCGACGGTTTGAAGGACCGCCTCGCGACCGCAGGCTTTGAAGTGGTGGAAACTCCCCTAACCGAGTTCCTCAAGGCCGGGGGCGCGGCCAAGTGTCTGACCCTGCGGGTCACCGAGCCCCTGCACCCAGAACCGACCGGGGAAAGTGGTATCGTCACCCGCACCATCACCATGAAAGGGCATTTACTGGACTCGGGTTTGGTTAACCGCGCCCTCGATCTGGTAGTAGAAGGGGGGGGCAGCTTTCAGGTACTGAAGTTTGACCTGGGTGAGCAACGCCAGAGTACCTCCTCGGCAGAAATTCGAGTTTCTGCCCCCAGTCGGGAGCTGATGGATGAGATCATGGCCCAGTTGATTAACCTGGGAGCCGTCGCCCTACCCGATCAGGAGCAGGATGCCCGCCTGGTTACCATCACCCAGGCTGGGGTCGCCCCCGACGACTTTTACAGTTCTACTATCTATCCTACGGAAGTCAGGGTCGGGGGCCAGTGGGTGCGGGTAGGGCAGCAGCGCATGGATGGGGTGGTTGTGGTTGCGGCTACGGCAGCTGAAGTGGTGGCCGACTGTAAGTTATTGCGGGACCTGCAGGTGGGCGATCGGGTGGTGGTGGGCTACGACGGGATTCGTAGTGTACGCAGTGCCACCGATCGCAGTCGGGCGCCCCAGGAAGAGTTCAGTTTTATGGGTTCCGGGGTGTCTAGCGAGCGCCGGGTCGAGTTAATTGTGGAGCAAGTGGCCTGGGAACTGAGGCGGCTACGGGACCAGGGGGGCAAGGTGACGGTGGTGGCAGGGCCCGTCGTCATCCATACCGGCGGCGGCGCGCACCTGGCCCGCCTGATTCGAGAAGGTTACGTCCAGGCCCTGCTGGGGGGTAACGCGATCGCCGTTCACGATATTGAACAGGCTCTCTTGGGTACCTCCCTGGGGGTAGACATGAAGCAGGGCACCTCGGTGCGGGGGGGACATCGCCACCACCTGCGGGCCATCAACACCATTCGTCGCTGTGGCAGCATTGCCCAGGCTGTGGACCAGGGGGTGCTCACCAAAGGGATTTTCTACGAATGTGTGCGCCATAACGTCCCCTTTGCCCTGGCCGGTTCCATCCGTGATGACGGGCCCCTCCCCGATACCCAGATGGACCTACTGATGGCCCAGGCCGACTACGCCCGCCTGATCCAGGGCAGTGACATCATCTTAATGCTATCGACCATGCTCCATGCCATTGGTGCCGGTAATATGACCCCGGCGGGGGTGAAAATGGTTTGTGTCGACATTAATCCAGCGGTGGTCACCAAGCTGGCGGATCGGGGCTCCCTGGAGTCGATCGGCGTTGTCACCGATGTGGGGCTATTTTTGAGTTTGTTGGTTAATCAGTTGAACCTGCTAACCCAACGGCCGGTGGTGGCATAGCCCTAGCCTCGGCTAAGGCAGTGGCTAGGGTGTTGGATAGAGTTTGGGCCAGAACCCGATCCGGACACCCCTTATAGTTGTTATTTATAGGCAGCATGATCATGCCCGGAATCTGTGTCAAGATTCCGGGCTATGAAAAAGTTTTTTCCCCGTTGGAGAAAACCTTAGGTTGTTGGTAGCCCTTCAAGGGGGCTAGGGGAGCTATAAGGATCTACTGAGTAAACCTCAGGGTAGCCCTAAGCCCTAACCCTGTAGCCATAGAGCTACTTATCGGTCTCACCGTAATAATCGTAGTAGTTGTAATAGTAGTAGGAATCGGATTTCGGCACACCGTTAATAATTAACCCATTCACAGTACAGTGGGCCTGCTGGAGTTTTTCCTTAGCCAGGGTTGCCGTTTCGTAGGTGACCACCTTAGGTCTGGAAACCATGATTAGCCCATCCACATAGCGGTTGATAATCAGGGGATCAATCACCGCGTTAATGGGAGAGGTGTCTAGAATAACAATGTTGTACTGATTGGCCAGATTATCCAACAGCGGGGGAAGTTTTTCGTCCTCGAGAAGGACAACCGGGTTAGGGGGAATGGTGCCAGCCGTCAGCAAATCGACACCGGGTATAACTTGTTTTAAAGCTTCACTAACCGTGGCATTTCCCGCTAAAATGTCCGTCAGCCCCGTGTAGTTATCCACGCCCCAAAGTTTGTGCTGACTGGGGCGGCGAATATCACAATCAATGACTAGCACCTGCTTACCCATGCTGGCATAGATGGTGGCCAGGTTAACGGATACGGTGGACTTACCTTCGTTGGGCATGGCGCTGGTGATCAACAGCTTGATACCATCCTGTTTGCGCAGGCCCACAAAAGCCAGGTTAGTGCGAATCGCGTGGTAGGATTCGGCCCATTGGGATTGGGCTAGTTCTCGGGTTAGTAAGGCTGTTGAACCCGAACTGGCAAGGTTCAGGTTATTGTTATACTGCCATGCATCGGAACGTTGACGCTTGTAGTCAGCATCCAGGACGGTGTCGTAGATAGGCACGGTACC
>JBMOHM010000036.1:0-31365 GCA_049317845.1 Nodosilinea sp.
CCATCCTCAAGTACACTGGCCGGATTGACCCCCAGGGTAATAACGGGCAGGTCATCATTGGTAATGGTGCCAGTCACCGCTCCAGTAGTACCGACGCTGTAATCACTACTGCTCACCAAGGTGAGGGTAACGGTTTCATCGGCTTCAACGGTGGTATCGACAATGGGGTCGATAACGACGGTGGCGGTGTCAGAACCCGCCAAGAAGGTGATGGTTTTACCCGTGCCAGGGGTAGCGCCGGTGTAGTCACTGGCGTTGGCAGTACCCCCAATGGTGTAATTGACGGTGAGGGGGCTGGTGGTGGGGCCAGTGCGGGTGAAGGTGTAGACCAGGTTAGGGGTGCCATCCTCAAGTACACTGGCCGGATTGACCCCCAGGGTAATAACGGGCAGGTCATTAGCAATTTTCCCAGGAGAGCCAATCTGCGTTGATGTTGTATCGGTAACACTATAAGCGCCCTTAATTCCAGGGGCACTTAAGGTAGAAACACTTGAAGCACCTGCAGAGTTGTCAAATGTCGCAAACGGTGAAACGGTTGGAGATGAACCAAAGGTAACATTGGCTTTCAGGTTGCCACTGCCATCGTAAAGGTTGACGGCATCACCTCCAGAGCCTAAACCAACCCCGCTCCCTGAATAGCTACCAATTTGCAGCCCACCTGTTTGGTTGCCACCAAACCAGGTATTGAGGAAGGCGGTTCTTGTCGTTACTAGGTTTGCCGTTTCGATAAAGATGACAGATTCACCCGCTGCAATACTCGTAATGCCATTCAAGGCAACAGAGGCGGCAAAAGAATTGGAATTATCATCCATTTTCCAGCCAGTGATATTAATGGCATTGGCACTGACATTGGTGACTTCAAACCAGTCAGCAGCCACAGCGCTACTACCGCTAGACCAAGGTGCAACTTCAGAGATGACCAAGGTAGGGGCTGGAGTTACAGAAAGAGAAAAGTTTCTAGTGGCATCAACAGCACTACCAACGGTGGGATCGTCTACGTTAACAGTAACGTTATAGCTACTCTTAGTTGTAGAATTAAGACTGGTGCCAGCTTTCAGGAATAATTCGGGAACTGAGGTACTAGAGTTGATTTCAAAGGCATTGGCATCGGCTCCCGCCAAGGTCAGGTTATTGGTTCCCTTGGCGTCATCGCTAATAATAATGTTTGCTAGTTTGACTCGGTTGGTAGTGTTGGCATTGTCCACCAGGCTGGAGGTGATGACATTAAAACTAACTGAGAGAGGCGCTTGGTTGGTGTAGTTGTAGCTTGCGGGTGCGTAGATCCAAACCTGGGGATGGTTAACATCACCGCCACCATTCTCGCTGGTGACATAGAGTAATCCGTTACGATCCATTGTCAGACCTTCAAACTGTTGGTTCGGGACTGATAAGGGATTATTAGGGTCAGAAACGATGGTGAGTGAACTGGAAATATTACCGCCGCGATCGCTGTTGATGATTTTGCCTGACTCTTGGCTGAGAATCAAAAGGTTATTGTATTGGCTTTGACCGTTCAGTGTGGGCTGATTGGACAAGGCATAAACATCAGCGAAATCGCCAAGACCTGCCAAGGCTGGATCAAACAGGTTGGTGGAGTTAACCGTAGTGGCGGAACCTTTGGTAGCAGTACCAGCAGCAAAATCAATACCGGTTTGGAAGATACCAGAAGGACTGATTTCTTTAACCGCAATGTAACCACCAGTGAGCGGATCGTAGGAAATACCTTCAATGCCCACATTGCCGCTATCGGGTGTGGTGAGTGTGGTGCCGAGTTTAACGGTTTGAACGTTACTTCTAGTGAGGGTGGTATTGGGAACGTAGGTAAATAAATTGGCCCGGCGATCTCGCTCTTCGATTAAGACAAACTTACCGCCACCAATGTAGGTCAATCCTTCCGTGTCATAGAATCCAGTGGTGCTATCTTGGGCACTGGCGGGTGTTAAGGTCATTGAGTCAATCAGCTGACCTGTTTTGGAGACTTGCACGATGGACGTGTTGCCATCACCCACAACAAATAAGGTATCGGTGTCCCAGTTGTAGGTAACTGCGGAAGTTTCTTGGGCAAGCACGCTACCCGTTGGGGCAGTATCTCGTGAAGGCTCAGGCAGATTGTAGCGACCGATGCGAACATAGTTCGATAAATCTACTCCGGTGAGATTGACACCCAAGTTTAACCCCACCACGACAGGATCATGGTCTGAAGCACGATAGGGATCGCTGTTGTAAAGGCTGGTGACTTGATTAGCAGTCTTAAAATCAGTATTGTAATCAAGGACAGTGGGTTCATCGGCGTTGATATGCCATTTGTCTGCACCTATTACTTGTGATGATAGAGTGCTGGTCGCTAAGGCATGATCAAGGGAACCTACTTGACCATCAAATACATAGGAGTAAGAGGTATTGGGTAGTAAGTTAGCATATCCATTGCTGGCTAAGGTTGTGATGGGATCTTCTTTGGAGTAGGCGTTGAAGTCTCCTAATAACAAATAGTCAGCGTCATTTGTGCCTGTAGGTTTAGTAGCTAACCAGGTGGCTAAATCCTGCGCTTGGCGGGTGCGGGTGCCATTGGATAATCCTTGACCATCTCCAGCATCTGCATCTCCAGTAGTGCCTGCACTGGAACTTTTCGACTTAAGGTGATTGACAACAACTGTAAAGGTTGCACCGTTGGAACTCTGAGCAAAAGTTTGAGCAAGGGGTTTGCGTCCTACTAAATCAAAGGCCCCACTGCCATAACCGTTGGGCATGGTGGCGGCTGCCCCTACAGGGGTGACTTTACTTGGCTTGTAAATTATGCCAACGGTGATGGCATCAGTTGAAATGCTTGTACCTGGATCGATAAAAGTATAAGTTCCAGCCCCAGCTAGGGCATTCAATCCATTAACGAGATCTTGAATTGCACTGCTGGTCCCAAAACCATTGTTTTCCAACTCCATCAAGCCCATCACATCTGCACCAGAGGTAATGATGACTTGGATGATCTTGTCGCGCTGACGGGTAAACTCGGTAGAAGTGTTAGCACCACGCGGCTCAAAGGTTAACCCATTGGGGGTGGTAATATTCGGACCATTGTTACTGCCTGGATTGGTATCGAGATCATTAAAGTAATTCAGGACGTTAAAGCTGGCAACCTTGAGAGTGCCGCCGACAACAGGTGGGGTCTCAGGACGTGGATTGCTGGCAGTAAAGTTGACAGGAGCTGTGGTCTGGATGCGATAGCCTTCAAATCGCTCATCTAGAATGCCAGTAATATTAGCAACACTATCGCCACTGCGCAGGGTATTCGTACTACTTAAGGGCTGACCACCACGACCAAAGAGAATAGGATCAAGGTTTTGGATGCTGCTACCGTCGTCTAGATAAATCTTGCGCTTAGCAAGTTCGGCTTGATAGGCAGCATATCCGCTAACACTAGGAGCATTGAATTGAGTGTATTGATCGAGTCGGGCATCAGTTCCTGCTTGATTACTGGCTCCATCAGCCGCAAGTACAACTTGCCCATAGCGTCCTAGTTGATAGTTTTCGGTAACAGTAAGGTTGCCGGTGGCTGCGCTGATATTCACCAACATACCTTCGTAAGGTTCTAGGTCACTAGCACTGGTGACTGGAAGTTGAACATTGACGACTGTGGGAAGGGTGCTTGCACCAAGATTAACCACTGAAGTAATGGCATCTAGTTCCGTTAAACTGCTAGTGTTGCCACCGGAAGTTGTTGTAAATTCCTTGGCAGTTCCAGTTACACGAACTTTATCGCCCACATTACCAGTGAATAATCCTGTGGAGTCGTAAACAAAGATTGCTTCGGAAGTGGCGGCATTACCATCGGAGTCGGAGTCTTCTTCTTGAACGTAGAAGCCATTAAGTTTGGTAGACCCAGCAAAAACTCGTGTAACAATTCCTTCGATCGTCTGTACACCCGTCAAGGCTGCTGTCAAACCACTACCTTGAATGGCACTAATTTTGGTGATAGCAATATCATTATCGACGATGTTGACCGTAATACCAGCAACAGTAATACCGTTGTAGTTGCTGTCAGCACTAGAAACACTGTGGGTAATAGTACCTGTATGGTTTCCTTCTACTAAAATGTCATCGACGGCTGTAACTGTTACGGTTTGAGCTTGGTTCCAGTTAGTGCTTGTGAACGTTAGGGTCGGAGAATTGGTGGTAACTTGAGTGCCAGCATTAATGGTGACAGTTACATTACTCGTAGGCTGTGTAGCGAGTGCAACAGTATAGGCATCCGTGGCTCCGCCTTCGGTAACGTTAGTGCTGCCACCCGACTCGGTAATGATAACGCTAGGAATATCATTATCGGCGATCGCGATATTTTGTGTTGTGGTACTGCCGAGGGTAATGCCAGATGTGGGATTACTGATCGTGAGAATCGCGGTCTCTATTCCTTCAACAAGAGCGTCATCAACAACGGTGAAGGTTACACTACCAACGGTTGCACCACTGGGAATAGTGATTGTGCTATTGTTGAGGGTGTAATCTCCTGTGGTGATACCTGTTCCGGTTACAGCTAAGTTAACTGTTTGATCGCTCGAAACGGTACTAGACGCTGTGGCTGTGACAGTGATTACAGTTGTACCTGCCTCTGTACCAGCGTTGGAACTTACAGATAGGTTAACAGTTGGTACAGGCGAAATGCTGCCGGAAGAGAGCGTAGTCAGGTCAACAACCGTCGTATCCCTAGCCGTAAAGTTACTGGCGGTACTCAGAGTGCTGATAGTCTGTGAATAGGCGTTTGCGGCATTAGTAAAAATAGCATTGTCCAAATTGGCGAGGACGAGAACTTGACCGCCAGAAATCGTTGGTGTATTAGATGATTGTGCACTGTTATTATAGGGGGAAGCACCAAAGCCTATAAACGCAATCAGAGTGGGCGTACCCGTGAGATGTGTGCCACCACTTACGGTATAGGCGGTAAGGGAATCGCCAGAGGTAGAAAACGAGAAATTCGTAGTATTGGAACTGCTGTTAGCAAGAAGCGTCACCGTACCCGCACTACCACCTCCATTACGCGAAATGGAGGGCGCACTACCCCCACCGGCGTTGATTAGAAGTACGCTACCAGCAGCGATCCCCCCCGCAGGTGCAGTATATTGGAGGAAACCTTCAGTGGGTCGGAAATAAGCAGATGCGACTCCTGATGTAGCTCCTGTATAACCACCATCGGTGACAATGAAAGTGTCACCAGCAACAATTGCGTTCAAGGCGAGGATTGCAAATTGATCTGGATCGGTAGCATTTATGCCAACAAATGCTATATCGCCAGCAGTAATCGCCATAATGAATCCTCCTTGTGAAGTAAAGTTTGACTATTGGATGCACCAACCAGAGGGTGGGGCCGCTAGGCGATCGTCCACCCTGCCTGTGGTTGGCAACACCGGAGACGACCAGTTAAAGCTACCGCCAGGGAACTACAGGTGTCTAAGTTGAAATAATTTAAGATAATTTAAGTAAATTTACGTAAATTCATTGAAATTAATTATACTAATGGCAGCAAGGTTTCGGGTTAAGCGCAAACTAAGAAGTAGATAAGATCAAGATAAGGAAAGGTTTTCCTTAGGCTCTAGCCTCGGTTTAGACGTCGGCTATCATCAGCAAATTTCGTAACTACTTAGGTTATAAGCAGCAATTCTGGCTGATTAAAACCACCACTGACCGGGCCTGCACCGGATAGGCAGCCTCTTCCCAGCTAGGAGCCTGGTCAGGATAGTAAAAATCCACAGGGGGAGACAGGGCCGTATCGACAATCCGGCGCCAGCGTTCGTGGCTATCCAGATGGGGAACTTCGAAAACCAACCCCTCCCAGTAGGCATTAATCATGGCATGGAGTTGCTCCCCAGCGTCAGGATAGCGCAGGGTAAAGGCCAGGCTATGGGACTGGGGAGACCAGTCAGGCTGACCCAGACGGCAACCATGCCAGACAATATGAGGTTCGTGGTGCCAGGTAGGGGTAACCCGCAGCAGATGCTCAATACGAAATACCTTGAGATTCTGGATCACCTGAATCAACCCCCGGGTAAATCGTAACAGGTACTTTTCCCGATCCAGGGCGGTCCAATCAAACCAGGTAAGGTCATTATTCTGACAGTAGGCGTTGTTATTGCCCTGTTGAGAACGCCGGACTTCGTCCCCCATCAAAAGCATGGGGGTACCCTGGGAAATCAGTAGCAGGGTGAGAAAGTTCTTAATCTGCTGGCAGCGTAGATGATTGACAGCCGGATCATGGGTGGGGCCCTCTACGCCGCAGTTCCAGCTATAGTTTGTCTCACTACCGTCGCGGTTAAAATTGCCGTTGGCAGCATTGTTTTTATAGTTGTAGGAAACCAGGTCGTTGAGGGTAAAGCCATCATGGCAGGTAATAAAGTGAATACTGCGGTTGGGCTCCCGGTTAGGCTTGGGGTAAATGTCAGGACTGCCCAGTAAACGGTTAGATAGGGCGGGTACCATGCCCGCATCGCCTTTGACGAATTGCCTGATGTGATCGCGGTAGGGGCCATTCCACTCGGCGAAGCGATCGCCCATAAAGCTGCCCACCTGGTATAGACCGGCCGCGTCCCAGGCCTCAGCAATGAGTTTGGTACCCGCTAGAATTGGGTCAGACTCAATACTCCAGAGGATGGGGGGGTCCTCCAGGGGATTACCAGCCATATCCCGGGATAGTACGGAGGCGAGATCAAAGCGAAAGCCGTCCACATGCATCTGGGAGACCCAGTAGCGCAAACTATCAAGAATCAGGCGACCCACCACCGCATGGCTGGCCTTCAGGGTATTGCCGCAGCCGCTGTAGTTGGAGTAATAAATCGGATTCTCCTCCAGGAGATAGTAGGTGGCGTTGTCAATCCCCCTAAAGCTGAGGATGGGGCCTTCATGGTTACCCTCCGCCGAGTGATTAAACACCACATCCAAAATCACCTCAATTCCTGCCCGGTGCAGCATTTTCACCAGGTCACGAAATTCGGTCATGGGCCCCAGGGGATCTTTGCGGGAACTGTAGGCTCGATGGGGCGCGAAAAAGCCCAGGGTGCTATAACCCCAATAGTTTTCCAGGCTAGGACGACTATCCTGGGGATCGAACTGGTGTACCGGCAATAGCTCTACGGCGGTTATGCCGAGGGACTTGAGGTAGGGAATCTTGTCGATAATGCCAGCGAAGGTACCTCGTTTTTCTGGAGACAGGCCAGAGGAAGGATGGCGGGTAAACCCACCCACGTGCATTTCGTAGATCACACTGGCGGCATAGGGAATGTGGAGGGGGCGATCGCCCTCCCAGTCGTAGCTGCGATGGTCAACGACGACCGCCTTGAGGGCGGTGGCACAGTTATCCCCAGCGCCGATGGCAGCGCTGCGATCGTAGTCTTCTTGCCCGACAATGGCCCGGGCATAGGGATCCAGAACTACCTTAGTAGCATCAAAGCGGTGGCCTTGGGCGGGATTCCAGGGGCCATGGACGCGAAAGCCATAAACCTGGCCAGCCCGTATACCTGGCACAAACCCATGCCAGTAATAGGAGGTGCGGTGCTTCTGGGCATCGAGACAAATGACCCGACTAGGCTGACGAATATTTTCAGACTCAAATAGAAGCAGATCGACCCCGGTAGCGTGCTTAGAGTAGAGGCAAAAGTTGGCCCCAGCCGCATAGATCGTCGCCCCCAGGGGATAGCTTTGGCCAGGCAGTACTTGGCAATCCATAGACCAATGGTGATGTGATCAGGACCTGGTGGCCAGGAATCAGGACCCCTTTCCCCCAAGGTGGGTTGTCTCTCCATTCATTCCATGGGTCCTAACCGATTGTCCCAGCGCTATAGTTAATTCAAGCATTTTTTTGGTCCAGAACCTGGCCCCAATAGCCCTAGCCACCCGCAAGGGGGCGGAGGCGTTCTGACCAAAGCTATAGATTGCTATCGCCCCATTGCCAAGACCTTTTAACCCATCCCTATGGATAGCCCCACGGTGCCCAATTCTAATCTCTCCCATACCGACCAAGCGGTTTACCGAATTTTAGATGCCAACCTGGATCGGAGCCGGGAAGGACTACGCATTATTGAGGAGTGGTGCCGCTTTGGCCTGAATCACTCGGCCTATACGGATCAACTCAAGCACCTGCGGCAAACCCTGGCACAGTGGCATACCCCAGACCTGCGTCTGGCCCGAGATACCCCCAACGACCCAGGTACCCATCTCACCCATCCCCAGGAAGCAGAACGCACCAGCCTACAGGACGTGCTTCAGGCTAACTTTTGTCGGCTCCAGGAGTCCCTACGGGTTCTGGAGGAATACGGCAAACTCTATCGGACAGAATTTGCCTTAGCCTGCAAAGCCATGCGCTATGAAGTCTATACCCTGGAGAGTCAATTACTGGGCAGTTATCGCCAACAACGCTTGCAGCAAGCCCTTACCTACCTGGTCACCTCTCCCCAGGAAAACCTGATTGCCGTAGTAGAGGCGGCTTTACAGGCGGGAATTGCCATTGTTCAATACCGCGATAAACAAACCGAAGATTGTTTTCGGTTAGATTTAGCCCAACACCTGAAGCACCTTTGCCATCGCTATAATGCTCTGTTCCTCATTAACGATCGGGTCGATCTAGCCCTGGCGGTGGAAGCGGACGGAGTCCATTTAGGCCAAACCGATCTCCCCATTGCCGTAGCCCGCCAACTGTTAGGTAGCCAGCGCATTATTGGCCGTTCTACCACCAACCCGGAGGAAATGGAACGGGCTCTAGGGGAAGGGGCTGATTATATTGGGGTAGGGCCAGTGTACAGTACTCCCACTAAACCCGGTAAGGCTGCCGCCGGCTTAGATTACGTCCGCTATGCCAGGGATCATGCTCCAGTGCCCTGGTTCGCGATCGGGGGTATTAACGTTGATAACCTGGACGAGGTACTGGCAGCGGGGGCTGAGCGTGTAGCCGTGGTGCGAGCTGTGATGGCAGCAGAAAACCCCACCCTGATCGCCCAGTACTTTGTGACCCAAACGGACTACTGCCATCGGTTCCACCGTTCCCCTGGGCTACTAGACGCCTGAGGATTGGGTCGATGACTTAGCTTTCCCTTGATGCTCTTGCCAGTATTACTATGGTTGACTCCGGCTTCGATTCGATTCATGTTCTGGTAAATGGACAGGGTCAAACCTGTCCATCAGGCACCCTATTACCTGCCTTTTTAGAGTCTTTGGGCTTAAACCCCCGGTTGATTGCCGTAGAGTACAACGGCGAGATTTTGCATCGCCAACTATGGGCCACGACCCATCTCCATGCCCATGACAAGCTGGAGATCGTCACCATTGTCGGCGGTGGCTAAACAGAGTCTACTAAAATTTCCCGACCCGCCGGTTTGGTTTTCTGTTAGGAAATTGCCCCTCGCAGGGTCAGGGAGGTTCGCGTTAAAGTTATAACAGTCGCCAGTCCGGCTAGGACAAGACTGCGCTGCCATTGGCTATCGGCTGAAACCCAAAGCCTGGCTAGGTGTCTTGATTTAAATGGCTACAGCTATATCTCCTATGGTTGGTGACAACTGAAATTTACCCTCCCCTTTAGGATCAAAGGCAGCATAGAGCAATGTGGAAAAAACCTAGTGAACGGCTTCAACTCCTGATCAAACCCCTAATTGCCCTGGGGTTGGTTATGGTGTTGTGGTTTGCTACCGCTGATAACGCCTGGGCCGCCAGGTCCGGTGGTCGTATGGGGGGCGGTAGTTTCCGGTCTCCCAGTCGGCCAGCCATGCCCTCTGGCGGATCCTATAGTCCCAGAGGCGGTGGCTATTATCCGGGTGGGGGGATGGGTTTCCCCTTCCTATTTCCCCTATTTGGCTTTGGGGGAGGCTTTGGTGGCCTGTTTACCCTATTGGTGTTTATTGCCATTGCCAATTTCCTGGTACGTAGTTTCCGATCGCCCAACGGAGAAAGCTCCTATAACGATTCCGACTCCTCCACCAATCCACCGGTGACAGTGGCTAAGGTACAGGTGGGGCTACTAGCGGATGCCCGGGGTCTACAGGAGGATTTAAACCGTATTGCCCTGGAGGCCAATACCAGTAATACGGAAGGGCTGGTAAAGTTACTCCAGGAAACCACCCTGGCCCTGCTACGCCATCCCGACTATTGGATCTATGGGGCCATGGACAATAGACAAACCCGTCTATTGAGCGCTGAGCAGGAATTTAACCGATTTACCCTATCCACCCGTAGCCGCTTTACCCAGGAGACCCTCTCTAACGTCAATCATCAACTTGTGCAGGTAGAACCTACCGGCTTAATCACGCCAACCGATGATCATCAGGCTCCAGGGGAATATATTATGGCTACCCTGGTGGTGGCATTGCAGGGTAAGCTCGATTTACCCAATATTGCTGACCCTGGCGATCTGCGCCAGGTGCTCAACCAAATTGGAGCAATTTCTCGAGATCGGTTGCTAGCGGTTGAAGTCCTCTGGACACCTCAGCAACCAGGAGAAACCCTGACAGCAGATGAAATGGTGGCCGAATATCCCGAATTAAAGCTGCTGTAAGCGGGTGGTTGCAGGGTTCAAGATACTTTTCTGATGGCAAAACTACCGATCCTCTATATCATCAAGGGGGCACCTGCGATCGCACCCAATCCCCTCCTTGAGCGCTGGCCATGGATATCTTGAACCTACTCACCCGCCTTTTGTTGTGGCTGCTGATTGGCTACTTTATCTGGTGGGTGCTGAAAAAGTTCATTCCCCCGGTCTTTCTGACCTGGCTGGGGGGAACCATCATGCTGGTCCTGGTGGCTTCTTTCTTTATTGCTCCCGGCAACAAAACCGTTAACACCTTCTGGCAGGTGGCGTCCTTTCCCCTCAAACCCCTGGGAGGGTCCATTACCTTTTTAATCGTAGCCCTGGCCAATGGCATTAAAAAAACTGAGGGACGTCTGGTCTTAATTGCCCTGGGAATTTTACTGGTAAGCAGCACTCCCCTGGTGGCTCGGATTCTCGTTGATCAGTCGGAAAGCGCCATACAACGGGCCTACGACAGTCAGAAAGCTCTCTGCAGCGACATTTGCAGTGTCGATCAAGTGCCCCTCAATCTGGCCAGATCCATGGTCATCCTGGGCGATAATGCCGACGTGGGGGCAGCCAGTTCCTTGCCCAGTCAGATCGACGCTGAGGTTAAGCTAGATCCGATGCTGGTTTCGCGCCTAAATAGTGCGGCTGACGTCTACCGGCGCATCAGCTCGGTCCGAGCTCTAGTGACCGTCACCGCTGGAGCCCTGGACAGCACTAGTGATAGTGGCAAACAATTCAACGATCTGATTCGGCAGCGGCTGATTGGATCGGGTATTCCGGCGGAAAACATTCAAGTAACCAATGCGGGTATGGATATTCGGCAGGTGGTCCAAAATCAAAAAACCTTCTTGAAGGATCAGGGTCTATTTACTCCGCCTACGGGCAACCCCCGCCGCCAGTCAGAGCGCAACAATCGCCAGGCCAATCGAATCATTTTAGTGGCCCCGGCCATGACCATGCGCCGTGCCGCTTTGGCCTTCGAAAACGAAGGTCTGCAGGTGGTTGCCTGGCCAACCGAACTGTATAGTACGCCTGGCCTTAGCCGGGGTAGTAAGCTGGCCCGACTGGTGGATCTAGTCCCCAATGTCTCGGCCTTGAGATTAACTACCCGCTATTGGGACGAACTGCTCACCTCGATCTACTACTATCTGCGGGGTTGGCTACCATCCTTTAGTGTGCAGTGGGACCAGGTGGTAGAAACCCTGCGCTAAGGGACCCTACCGCCCCAGTGGAAGATGGGGCTAATACAGATGATCAGTTCTTTTATTCAGGGCAGTGGCTATGGCGCGATCGCAGCTTCAAAAACTGGCTAACTACCTCAGACCCCACTGGCCTACCGTGGCCCTGGGGGTGGGATCTCTGCTGGTGGTTAACCTGGTGGGGGTAGGAATCCCCCTCTTAATTCGGGATGGCATTGATGAACTGCAGGTCACTTTTAGCTATCACCGGGTAATCTATTACGCCGCCCTAGTGCTCTTGCTGGCTTCAGTCATGTGGGTAATTCGCATGGTTTCCAGAATTAGCCTGTTTGGGGTAGGCCGCCAGGTGGAGTTTGATCTGAAGCAACGCATCTTTGACCATTTGTTGCAGATGGAACCGGCTTACTTTAGCCGTAACACCCCTGGGGAACTGATTAGCCGGGCCACCAGTGATGTGGATAATATTCGCCGTCTGGTGGGGTTTGCCATCCTCAGCTTAGCCAATACCCTGTTTGCCTATAGTCTCACCGTACCGGTGATGATTAGCATCAACCTGCGGTTGACATTTATTGCTCTGATAGTCTATCCGCTCATGCTCGTTCTAGTGCAAATGTTTAGCGATCGCCTGCGACGAGAACAGCTCAAGGTCCAGGAACGGTTAGCCGACCTTTCGGACCTAATTCAGGAAGACATGAGTGGTATTGCCCTAATTAAAATCTACGGACAGGAGGCCAACGAGACTCGGGCCTTTGAGGACCTCAACCAGGACCTGCTCAAGGCAAATCTAGCCCTGGCTCGCACCCGTAGTACCCTGTTTCCCCTGCTGGGGGGGCTGGCCAGTATTAGTCTACTGGTGGTCTTAGCCACTGGCGCTGGAGCGATCGCCGATGGCCACCTAACCGTGGGAGACTTCGTCGCCCTACTCATTTACGTGGAGCGCCTGGTGTTTCCCACCGCTCTGCTGGGCTTTACCATTACCGCCTATCAGCGGGGAGAGGTCAGCATTGACCGGGTGCAGACCATTCTGGAGGCCGACCCTAAAATTAAGGACGATCTCACCGCCCTAGCCCTACCCCTAGAGCGGGTCAGGGGTAAAATCGAAGCCCGCCATCTCACCTATACCTACCCTGGAAACCCGGTCCCGGCCCTTGATGGGGTGAGCTTCACCATTAATCCAGGGGAACGGGTGGCCATTGTGGGGCCCATTGGTTCGGGTAAGTCAACCCTGGCCAATGCCCTACCCCGCTTGCTAGAGGTGGATAGGGGGCAACTCTGGCTAGATGGAACCGATGTTACCCAGATTCGGCTCCACGACCTACGCCAGGCGATCGCCTACGTACCCCAGGATAGCTTCCTATTCAGCACCACCATTAACAACAACATTCGCTATGGATTACCCTTACTAGAGACCGCCGATGTCCACTACGCCGCCAAACAGGCCCAGATCGATGGCGAAATTGAAAACTTCCCCCAGCGGTACGAAACCCTGGTGGGTGAGCGGGGAATAACCCTATCGGGAGGACAGCGGCAGCGGGCCGCCCTGGCCCGGGCCCTAGTCATAGATGCCCCCATTCTGGTCCTCGACGATGCTCTCTCCAGCGTCGATAATCGCACCGCTACGGCAATCTTAGATGCCTTATCCACCGGCACCCGGCAGAAAACCGTGGTGTTTATTTCCCATCAGATGTCGGCCGCCGCTACCGCCGATCGCATCTTGGTCATGGATCGGGGGCAAATTGTGCAAATGGGCACCCACGCTGAGCTTTTAGCGACCGCTGGACTGTACCGGCAACTGTGGGACCAACACCACCTGGAGGCGGTACTAGCGTCCTAGGCTAAGGATCGGTCAGCCATCAGGTCAGAGTTGATTCGTCCAGGGCGTCCACCACCGCCTGATAGATTTGGTTGGCATGATCGGGACTGGTGCCAATACAGGTAAGCCCCAACTTACCGTATTCCGACAGGCACCCCATGAGGTGAAAGGCAGCGCCAGTACCGCTGATAGAGTTGAAGTGTAATTGTTTAGTGACAATAATATCCATCAAATCACTGGGGAGCAGACCCCGATAATGGGGTCTTTGCAAATTATCAGAGGCACGATAATAGCGAACCTGGTCTTGTTTGGTGTAAAACAATCCATCGGCCTGGTTAAAACGTCCCTCGGTCAGCATTTTCATAGCCATCAGGGGATGGGTCGTGCCCCCTTTGCGGAGGTTAATTTCAATGCCGTAAAGGTCCCAGGGGGGCTGGTCGGAGGCATCTCTAGCCACGGCAATAAAGTCAACGCTGTAGCGTTCCAGCGCCCCTTGCTGCATCAGTGCCTCACCTACCCGCTGGCCCATGGCCTGAATCTCTAAACGATAGTCAGCCCGGGCAGGGAAGGAGCAACCCAAAAAGATCTGGTGATCGGGTCCGCCCAATTCCTGGTCATGGGTAGAGAGAATTTCTACCTGACCCAGGGGGGTAATCTGGCCCTGCACACTTGGGGATTCCTTAGTCTGGCCCTCAATAAAAGCTTCGGCGATCGCCCCCAGGCTGTGAATCTTCTCCACAAAGTTGGGCCAGGTTTCCGTCTGGCACTGAAAGCGTAGATGGCTCAGGAGCGGCTCCAGGCCCTGCACCCGCTGACGGTGGGTGGCAACCCCAGGAGCCAGGTCTGGCCGGGGACGCAGGTCTAGAATTCCATTTCCTTCTCCCGAAAAACCCTGATTGAGTTTAATCACCATACGGTCCAAACCCGGCTGCTGTTCCCAAACCTCCGCTACCGCCCGAGCCAGGTCGGTCTCTGAAAAGATTAAATCGCTCCCGATCGGATGGGGAATACCACAACGCTTAAAAATCTCCCGGCTACCACTTTTGGTACCCCAGTACAACAGCTCAGGATCGAGGGCAAACAGGGGTAAGTCTAGAAGCCCAGCCAGTTCCCTTTCCAGGGGGGTGGAATTATAACAGGTCATATAACCCCGTTGGGAATCGATAAGGCGGCGAATCCGCGCCAGTAAACGAGGGCGTTCCAGGACTTTCTGGGTCAGGGGTTTGGGAGAGCTATCATAGGCCGCCAACAAAATCAGGCGATCGCGGGCGTGGGAGCTGGGAATTCCCGGCAATAGCTCCAGATAGTAATCAACAATACTGGGGTGGAGGGGTTGGGAAGTCAGATAAATCAGGCGGGTGTTGGGATTGCGCAACCGAATCAGGGAAAACAGCAGACGCTCTTCGTAGTGATTCACCCCCTCTACCTTTTGCAGTTCCTGCTGATCCAAACTGAGGGACGGCACCACCAAAATATGGCGCTCTTGGGTATCAAACTGATCGGTAGATCGCCAGCGATCCCTCAGTTGCCCCTGTAGGTGAGCAAATTCAGAATCCTGCCGGATGGGCAGGTGTAGTCCTTGCTGCCCCATTGGCCCCTCCTCCGTCCAGGCTAACCTCTCTGGAATGAGTATAGGAGAAAAGCTGAAGCCCAAAGGCCTCAGGCGGTGAAACTACGGCCCAGGCCCAAGGTCGCCAGTTTTTGACGATAGATAATGGAACTGCGATCGGCGCGGATATGCACCTCCTGCTGCAAATTCAGGGGTAACTCCTCTGGGTATTGCTGCTCCACCATCTGCCGATCTTCTTCAAAAATCTGATGATTGAAGTCGAGGGTATCCTGTAAGGGTGCATCCCGATCAAAATTACGGCAGATGGGCACAAACACCCGGGTTTGCCGAGCCGAGACGGGACAGGCCGCATTCAGGATATGTAGCCTACCATCGTCGGGGAAAAACACCGTTAACCGGGCGGTAAAGGGTAGAAACACCTCAAATAGTCGCCGCCATTGGAACCCGGGGGGATTCAGATGTTTCAGGCCGATCGGGTAATTACTAACCCTACTGATATAGTCGGCCCGAAACCCCGTTGCCGTTGGCGTCACCGGATAATCAGGCACCTCAGGACTACTCCCCTGACCAAAGCTCTGGCGATGAACAAAGGCAAAGTGACTGACATCCAGAAAGCCCTCCACCTGACGCCCGGCAGAGGCCTTTAAGGCAACGCTATCAGGGAGGACCTGGAGATAATCGGGATCATCCCACTCGGCAAACTCGGGCAAAGGTCTGGGGCCGTCATCCACCAGGCGCACCCAAACCAGCCCATAGCGCTCCTGCACCGGATAGGTGCGGAGGTGTAACCTGGGGGAAATAGTGGCCTCGGGATGGGATGGGATACAAACACAGCGGCCATCGGCGTCATAGCGCAAACCATGGTACGCACAAACCAGATGATCCCCCTCCATAAAGCCCCGACTCAGGGGTACACCGCGATGGGGGCAAAGATCCTGGGCCACCCTCACCCCTCCAGTGGCCGGCCGGTAAAGCACCAGTCGTTGGTCTAACAGTTGGGTGGCAATGGGCTGGTGTCCAACTGCGTGGACAAAGGCTACGGGATACCAGAAGGGAGCCAGCGATCGCCAATCCGATGGAGTGAAGGTACAGTTGGGCGGCAATGATACCGGAACAGGGTCATCTTCTTTCATACAGGGCCTGGCTTTTCAAGCAACCGCTTAGGGAACTCAGATGATTTTAAAAGTTTGATCTTCAACGTTCAAAAATCAAATCTGATCGGACCAAGGAAGGCTATGGAAAACTAAGACAACTCAGACTGAATATCAACAAATCAGGGAAAACCCTCCAGAACTCTCTCCTGATTAGGGTTACCTGCATGAGCGGTTCTGGTTATTACCAGCGCACCTTGATTATAGCCGTAGTAGCCACGGGTGAGAGGACAGAGCCAGGGCTATACCTGGGGCACCCTCGAGCTAAAACCACCATGGCAATGATCATAAAACCCTACTGAAAGGACTCAAAAACTACGGCGCAACCCAGGCTAAAGAAACTACCCAGGGCTAATCGCCACCACCAGTCCACCAGCAGATTGATCCAGGCTAGGGCCAGGAGTTCATGGGCAAATAGGCTAGCGAGAAGAACGCTACCCATCAGGCCAACGGTGACCAGAAAAAAGTACTTGATAAAACCACTGATGGAGCGAAATAGAAGGCTATGGCGCGGCAGCATGGTGAAGGGCTTCCTGAGGAGCAGTAGAGTAGGGAACCGTTTACTTATAACCAACTACTACCCTGGCTTCCGCCGATCAGGAGGACAGTTTGTGGGTTGGCCTAATTCTGGTCCGCCAGTTTAGCTAAGTTAAGGAATGCCCCAGGATGGCCCCAGGGGCGGTAGGCTGGGTTAAGCAATGTAACTGACCGAGCACGCTCCATGGCTACCATCAACGACAACTACCTGAAACTCAAGGCGGGCTACCTGTTTCCAGAAATCGCCCGGCGCGTCAATGCCTTTGCCGAGGCCAACCCCGGCGCTGCCATCATTAAATTAGGTATTGGCGATGTGACTGAACCCTTACCCGCCGCCTGCCGGGCCGCCATGGTGGATGCTGTGGAAGATATGGGCGATCGCGATCGTTTTAAGGGCTACGGTCCCGAGCAGGGCTACCTGTGGCTACGGGAAAAAATTGCCGAGCACGATTTTCAAGCCCGGGGCTGTGCGGTTGACGCCACTGAGATCTTTATCTCCGATGGTTCAAAGTGCGACTGCGGCAATATTCTAGATATCTTTGGCGACAACAACTCCATTGCCGTCACCGACCCCGTCTATCCCGTCTACGTTGACACCAACGTCATGGCGGGCCACACCGGCCCAGTCAACGATCGGGGGGAGTACGGCAACCTGGTTTACCTGCCCATCAACGCCGAGAACAACTTTACCGCCCCCATCCCTGACCAACCGGTGGATCTAATTTACCTGTGCTTTCCCAACAATCCCACCGGTGCGGTAGCCAGCCAAGCCCACCTACAAGCTTGGGTTAACTACGCCCGGGCCCACGGCTCCATCATTTTCTTTGACGCCGCCTACGAAGCCTTTATTACCGACCCCAACCTTCCCCACTCTATCTACGAAATCGAGGGGGCCCGGGACTGCGCCATTGAGTTCCGATCCTTTTCTAAAAATGCTGGGTTTACCGGCACCCGCTGCGCCTTTACCGTAGTGCCCAAGTCACTGCAGGGTAAGGCCGCCGATGGTAGCAATGTCTCCCTCCACAGCCTCTGGAACCGGCGGCAATCGACTAAGTTTAACGGGGTTTCCTACATTGTCCAGCGGGGGGCAGAGGCGGTCTACTCTGCAGCGGGCCAAGAGGAAATCCAGGCCCTGGTTAGCTTCTACATGGAAAACGCCCGGATTATTCGTGAGCGACTCACCGCCGCTGGCTTGCAGGTCTACGGTGGCGTCAATGCCCCCTACGTCTGGGTAAAAACCCCAGACGACCTGTCCAGTTGGGATTTCTTTGATAAACTCCTGCACAACTGCCATGTGGTAGGCACCCCCGGATCGGGTTTTGGCGCCGCAGGGGAAGGCTACTTTCGGATCTCAGCCTTTAATAGCCGCCAAAACGTTCTAGAAGCCATGGAACGGATCACCACCTAAGGCCTTGCTATGGATGAGAACGCCTTTCTACAAGCCCTCAACCCTGACGCCATGGTAGCCCAGCCTGGTAAACGGATCAGTCTTAAGGACTTTGATCCCGCCTATAGGGGGGGCTTCACGAAGGAAGAGGCTAAAGTCCATCTGGAATTCGGTATCCAACAACTGGCTCGCTACCAGGATGTGCTCTATGCCCAGAATACCTACGCCCTGTTGCTGATTTTTCAGGCCATGGACGGAGCTGGTAAAGACAGCACCATCAAGCATGTGATGTCGGGGGTCAATCCCCAGGGCTGCCAGGTCTTTAGCTTTAAGCAACCCTCCGCCGAAGAACTAGATCATGACTATCTGTGGCGGTCCTACAAGGCTCTGCCAGAGCGGGGGCGAATCGGTATTTTTAATCGCTCTTACTATGAAGAAGTGCTGGTGGTACGGGTTCATCCCGAGGTTCTGGACCAACAGCAACTCCCATCCCAAACTAAGGGCAAACAGATCTGGCGACAACGATTTGAGGAAATCAACTCCTTTGAGCATTACCTGGTTAATAACGGCATTGTGGTGATGAAGTTTTTCCTGCATGTGTCGAAACAGGAGCAACGCAAACGTTTCTTAGAACGGATTGAGCTGCAGGAAAAAAATTGGAAGTTTTCCCTTGCCGATGTCAAAGAGCGCCACTTTTGGGATGACTACATGGCCGCCTACGAGGAGATCTTTACCCACACCAGCACCGACTGGGCCCCCTGGCATATTATTCCGGCAGACCATAGGTGGTTTACCCGGTTAGCGGTATCTAGCTTTATCTACCACCGCCTCAAGTCCCTTAATCTGGCCTACCCGATCCTCCAAGAGAGCCACCTAAGGGAATTGGAAAAAGCCCGGCTGATGCTGCTAGCAGAGCAGCCCGCCGAACCACCAGGATGGCAGAGTTAACGCCCCAAATGGTTGGGAATATCGCCGCAGCCTCCGGGGACGGTAGCTCGGGTGACCGAGCCACCCCAGGCACAGCAGTACCAGCGTTGATCCTCAGACAGGCGCTCTACCCCGGTCAGGTTAATTCCTTCTACCACAGCGCCAGTGTGGGCACCAGTCCCGTAATCAGGCGTATCGGTACGACTACGGGGAGAAGCCTGGGTGCGATCGCCATAGAAAAAACGAGCTCCCATCAGGTCTGCACCGGTCAGATTAGCCTGGTAGAGAATAGCGCGAGAGAAGTTAGTTTTGACTAGATCGGCCTTCTGTAAGTCAGCCTGAATCAGGTTAGCCTCACTTAAATCAGCCCAGCGCAGATCACTACCAGCCAGATTGGCTACCGCCAGCATAGCCCCCAGATCAATCACCCGCACCCCCTGGGATCGATCTTCTTCGTAGCCCCCCTGACCATCAAGAATGGCCCGACCCAGACGACTATCGCGCCGTAGGGGAGTGAGTAATTTAGACCGTGACAGAAAGCCGATCACCTTGGCCTTACCGACTGCATCCACACTGCTGAGAATGGCTGCCGTACGGGCTTCGGCAATCATGCGCTCCTGGGGCCAGTCCTCCAGTAGACCATTTTCGTCCAGCACCAGTTCTGAAATACCCTGGAAGTAGGCGTCAATGGTTTGTTGCTGGGTAATCAGGTTTTGTTGCAGGGTCAGATCTCGGGAAATAGTATATTGGCGCCAGGCCACAAACAGAGCCAAAAAGGCAATGAAGATTTGCCCGATCGCCCCCAAAAAATCCCCCAGGGCGCCCAAAACATCCCAGGGCAGGGTGAGCCCCCAGGTGAGCAGACGGCGACTCAGTCCGCTTACCTGCATCAACCCCAGTATCCCTATGAGTAAACCGGGCAGGGCGATGGCCAGGCTCTGCTGGGGAGGAGAAAGCTCCCCCAAGAGCTCTTTTAAAAAAGGCCATAGCAGCCGCAGGGAAAGCACCGTAGCCACCAGGGACCCGGCCAGGAGAAGCCAGACACTATTTAGCCATAGCCCCATTCCGATCACCCCCAAGGCCACCAGGGTAATTGCCCCGGCTTGAGTCGAGGTAGGTGGCTCCCCCTGCAGTGGTAACTCCAGGGGCGGTTCGGGGGGAACGGCGATCGGCGAGGAGGGATCGCCAGCAGGTAAACGGGGATCGGAATTAGAAGGACTAACGGCCATGGCAGGCTGGTTAAACAAAGATCTATAGCTTTGGCCAGAACGCTGAGGACCGATTGAAACGGTGAAAGCCAATACTGGGTAGGCGTTCTGGCTCGCCTTCGCCCCGTTAACCGTGGCTAGTTGCCAACATAAACCCAGGGCAGTGCCCAGTCAGAGGCCAAGTCCGAGGGGCGCCTTAAACGATATCATTGAATTGGCTGAAACCCATGATATACAGCTTTGGCCAGAACGCTGAGGCCAAAGTTAATCCACCAAAGCTAAGCTTGGGTAGGCGTTCTGGCTCACCTCCGCCCCGTTACCGTGGCTACAGTTATATTTCAAGGGTTTGCCTTCAGCAACCCGATCCAGGCACGATCTATGGCAGTCAGTGTACAGCAAGTTTTTCAGTGGAAGCAAACGGGCCAGCCCGCCCCAGCGATCGCCGTGCTGACCGCCTGGGATACCATTTCCGCCCAAATCGTCGATCAGGCCGGAGCTGATATTGTGTTGGTGGGAGATTCCCTGGCCATGGTAGCCCTGGGCTATGAAACCACCCTTCCCCTCACCCTGGAAGAAATGCTCAGCTGTGCCCGGGCAGTCCGACGGGGGGTAAAAAACGCTCTGATGGTGGTAGATCTGCCCTTTCTGACCTACCAGATCAGTCCGGAGGAGGCGGTGCGTACCGCCGGTCGCATTCTAAAGGAAACCGGTGCCCAGGGAGTGAAACTGGAGGGGGGCCACCCGGGAGTCATCGAGATTATTCGCCGACTGCGCCAGTGGGATATGCCGGTCATGGGCCATGTGGGCCTGACGCCCCAGTCGGTTAATCAACTGGGGGGATTTCGGCAACAGGGTAAGTCACCGGCGGAGGCCGATCGCATCCTGGCGGAGGCCCTGGCCCTGGAGGAAGCGGGGGCCTTTGCTGTGGTGTTAGAACATATTCCCGCCAGTCTGGCCCAGACCATTAGCACCGCCCTCGCCATTCCCACCATTGGCATTGGGGCGGGACAGGGCTGCGATGGTCAGGTGCTGGTAACCGCCGATGTACTGGGGCTGTCTACCTGGCAACCCCCCTTCGCCCAGGTTTATGCCCAGCTTCGAGAGACGGCGATCGCCGCTGCCCAACAATTCTGTGAGCAGGTGCGCACGGGCCAATTTCCCGCTGCCAAACCTTAAGCCAGAACCCCTAGAGACCAAACACCTCGGCTGGATCGGTACGTTGTACCTTGTGTACCGCGATCGCCCCCGCCACCAGGCACATCATAAAGGTGAGGATATAGAAACCCCTGATCCGCTCCTGGGTCAGGGTAAAACGCAGTCCGGTGATATTTTCTCCCAGGTGGTAGAGCACCAGGCTCGCCAGTAAGGCCGGAATAAACCCCAGCACCGACAGAATCATAGCCTCCTGAATAACCACCCCCAGCAGAAAGCGATTGGTATAGCCCATGGCCTTGAGGGTGGCGTACTCGGACCAGTGGTCGGCAATATCGGTATAGAGAATCTGGTAAACCAGAATAATGCCCACCATAAAGCCCATCGTAGTCAACAGGGAAAAGACAAAACCAATATTGGTATTCTTTTCCCAGTACTGTCGCTCTCGTCGAATAAACCCCTCAGGGCCGTATTTGGGCAGCACCAGTACATCCTCAGGCAGGCGCTGGCGTAGGGCCCGCACCACCCCCTCCACCGCGACCCCAGGCTGAAGTTGCACCAAACCAATATCAGCGGTGGCAAAGCTGCGTTGGTCTTCCTGGGGACCCCGGTTGGCGAAGTAACGGAGAAAGTTCTGGTCACTCATAATTAAATTGCCGTTACCAGCGGCGAAATCCGTACCCAGGCTAAAGGTGCCCACAATGTGAACCTGGCGATCGGCCAGTTCGGTGATAACCCCCTTTTGCCTGGGTCCCAATTCGGCCCGAGCCCGACTATCGATCAAAGCCGTATTGGGCAAACGCAGATCCTCCCGGTGGGCAAGAACTTCCGGTAGCAGCAGAACTGGATCGGCAGGGTTGTAGGCAATCACCCGTACGGGGCGAGTTTTCTTGGTTTCCGGATTTTTCCAGCGGGCGTCACTGGTGTAGATCGGGTAGGTGGCGGCGACCCCATCCACCGCCTGGGCCTGGTAAAGGCGCCGACGGGGGAAGGCACGGGGTACGAACATATTCTCCTTCAACCGATTGATAATTACGATGTCGCCATTGAGTTGCTCTAAGAAGTGGGTTTGGCTATCGTAAAGGGCATTTTTGAAACCGTTAAACAACAGCATCAACAGTACGGCAAAGGTTACCCCGGCAACGGAGGTAAGGAACTTCCGGCGATCGTGGATAAGGTTTAACAGAGCCAGGGGAGTACGCATGGGGTAAGAAATCACCTAGGCAAAGACATCGGCGGGGTCGGCGGTAACCGCCTTACGCACGGAAATGAGGCCCGACAGGCTACACATCAAGATCGTCAAGCCCAACACAAACACCGTACGCCCTGGCCCCATCTGCATGGGCAAGGCTCCGGCAGTGGCCTGATCGGTGAACCGGTAGAGCCCGATCGCCAGGATAAATCCGGGAATATAGCCCATCACCGCCAAAATCAACGCCTCTTGAATCACCGTCTTAAACAGGTAACCACCGGTGTAGCCGATCGCCTTGAGGGTAGCGTACTCCCGCAGATGGTCACGAATATCCGTATAGAGTACCTGATAGACAATCACCGTCCCCACCACCAGAGACACCACCACGCCAAGGCCAAAGATAAAGCCAATGGAGGTGGTTTGAATCCAGTACTGGCTTTCTTTGAGAATAATTTCGGTTTTACTATAAACATCAACATCGGCGGGCAGGCGATCGCGGATCGCTGCCCTAACCCGCCCTAGATCTGCCCCTGGTTTGAGCAAGACCAACCCCAGGTTGACCTGAGCCAGGCTGCGGGGAGCGAAATAACGGCGAAAATTTTGATCGCTCATGATCAGGGTGCCGTCAGCGGCAAAGCCTCCCCCCAGGTCATACTGACCAACAATGGTAATCCGGCGGCGTTCGGCCTCGGTTGTCAAGCCCACCGTTTGGGGGCCGAATTCAGGGCGGGAAAGGCGATCGATAAAGGTCGTGTAGGGTTGTTGAAGGGCGGCGATCGCACCGGGAGTATTCAGTTCGGGCATCAAAAAGACCGGATCAGCCAGACTAAAAGCATAGGCAAACATTGCCCGGCTCTTTTTAGTCTCAGGGTTTTTCCATAGGGCGTAGTCGGCATAGAGAGGCATCGCCCGATCCACACCCTCAATGCCGGCTACCTGGTAAAGACGCTCTCGGGCAAAGGCTTTGGTAGTACTAATTTCCAGGGATTGGGGAGAAATCAAAAAAATATCCCCATTGAATTGGGAATAAAAATTAGTGGTGGTATTCACCAGGGCGCCGAGAAATCCCAGGTTCATAAAGATCAACAGCACCGCAAAGCTCACTCCCGCCACCGCCACCAGTAGCCGCGATCGCTGATGGCGCAAGTTATACCAGGCCAGTGGAATCCGACCCATCACTAACCTCCAGCGGTGATATCAATGGCCACATCCACCTGCAGGTTAGTCAACCCCTCCACCACCTGACTCTGGTCCACCTTAATGCGAACTTCTACCACCCGGGCATCGGCGTTAGCCGCCGGATCGTCATCTAGAATATTGTTCTTGGCAATTTGTAAACCAATTTCGGCCACAGTACCGCTTAACTTTTCACTGAAAGCCCCATTCCGACTGCTAATGGTGGCGGACTGGCCCAGCCTGACTCGGCCAATATCGCTTTCGTAGACTTCCGCTACCACGTACATCTGATCGGTATTCCCCAGGGCAATCACCTGTTCATTGGAGGGAGACACTGCTTCCCCGGGGCGAGTATAGATCTCCAGGACCTGACCCGCCTGGGGAGCTCGAATCACCGTGAGCTCCAGTTGGGCTGTGGCTAGGGCTAAACTTTTGGCAGCCGAATCAACCCGACTGGTAATTTGATTGCGACGGGCATTGGCCTGTACCACCGATTGTTGAGCCTGGGCCTGCTGTAGATCGGTAGTACGGGTTGCCTCTAAACGCTGACGGGTAGCCGTGGCATTAGCCAGGTCGGCCCGGAGACGGTTCACCGTGGACTGTTGCCGGTCTAATTCCTGACTGGCTAGGGCCCCAGCCTGATAGAGGGCCTGAAAGCGAGCTAGATCGACTTCAGCCACCTGGAGTTGGGCCTGTAAACTTTCCATGGTGGCCTCTTGAGCCACGATCGCCGCCTTCTGGGGACCATCAACCTGGGTAACACGGCTCTCTGCCTCCATCACCTGGGCCTTTCCCAGGGCGTTGTCCGCCACCAGTTGGGCCCTAGCCTCCGCCAGTTGGCTAGCGGCGTAGTCCCGCTCCGCCTTACGCACTCCGTAGCGATCCAGATAGGCAAGAATCTGACCAGCCTGGACGCGATCGCCCTTTTTAACCAGCAAGCGGTCAATGCGGCCCGTATCCGAGGCTCCCACCCGAATTACCCGACTGGCAGGTTCAACCCGCCCCAGAGCTGCCACTTTAACCTGTTGGGGTGGGGGTAAGGCCGCCTGTTCCTGGGCTTGTCGCCGCGACTCAACTCGATGGCGCCACATCAGCGTAGTTCCCAGCCCAAGCAGTAACAACGTCGCCAGCACCAGCCACACCACTGGCCTTTGCCAGGCCTTAGGGGAATCGACAGCCATAAAAATTCAACAAAAAGGTAAGAAGGACCATAAACCATCGTAAAACCTACCACCACCGGATTGAAACCAGAGGCAGGATGGGCAACTGTTGGGATGACAGGGTTGGCGGGATTCGAACCCACGACCTACCGCTTAGGAGGCGGTCGCTCTATCCTGCTGAGCTACAACCCCTGAATAAGCAATAGTTTATCCTGTTTGCCTAGGATAGGGGCATAGCCACCCAGAACAAAAGTAGATCGGATTGTCTGCCTGCCTCTGTCTGACCACCCATACCCTGGAGGATGGCGGCCCCGCCCCTTGCTGCCAAGCCATCGTTGACGCTGCATCGAATGGGTGCGATATTTCAATCTATACCCATGCTCTAGAATAGATAGAACGAAATAAACAGAAAACCCTCTGGTCTCGCTAGTTTCCTGGATTTGTATCTATGCCGCCCACCGAGCTTGACACTGCTGCCTCTGAAACGGCCAGCCTCAACGGCGCCCCGGCGACATCCGAGGTCGATCCTGACGAAGTACCCTACGACGTTGAGATGTCCCTGTTTGATCATCTTGAAGAACTACGGGTACGAATTTTTTATGGCCTCATAGGTGTCTTTGGCGGAGTTGTGATTTGCTTCTGGCAAGTAAATCGCATTGTTGCCTGGTTAGAGGTTCCTGCCCAGGGGGCCAAGTTCCTACAACTATCGCCGGGGGAATACTTTTTCGTATCCATCAAAGTGGCCGGTTATAGTGGCCTGCTGATAGCCAGTCCCTTCATTCTCTACCAGATCGTTATGTTCGTGCTACCGGGACTAACCCGACGGGAACGCCGTCTGATGGGCCCGATTGTCTTGGGTTCGGGCCTGTTGTTTTTCGCGGGTATATTTTTCGCCTATTTCGCCCTCATTCCTGCGGCTCTGAACTTTTTCATCAGCTACGGGGCCGATGTGGTTGAGCAACTGTGGTCCATCGATCGCTATTTCGAGTTTGTTTTATTACTTCTGTTCAGCACCGGGTTGGCTTTCCAAATTCCTATCCTACAGTTGCTCCTGGGGCTACTGGGGTTTGTCAACTCCCGACAAATGCTTGCAGGTTGGCGTTACGTACTGCTGGGAGCCGCCGTGCTAGGAGCTGTTCTAACCCCCTCCACCGACCCAGTCACCCAAAGTCTATTAGCTGGAGCTGTGTTGTTCCTCTATTTTGGCGGCATTGTCATGGTTAAGGCGATCGGTCGTTAGGCGAGAATGTCTCGCCCTAGGTCAAGATCGGATTAGGAACCTTAGAATAAAAATTCTCCCGAGTACGGTCGACCCAGGAGAATTCTTGTTAGAAAGTATAGCTTTGGTTAGGGCACTGGAGACCAAGTCAGTTTTGCCAACCCCCTTCTGACTCGATACCAGAGGTCAGGGTTATAAAATAGCCTCTCCAGAAGAAGCAATTACCCCAACCTGCGAATCAGCCCTATTTGAACCCCACGGCTGCTTGCCAGACAAAGGCTAGAAGCAAGAAAAACACAGGGATAATCGGCAGCACATCTACCAGGGGATCAAACAGGGAATAGGCTTCAGGTAGCTTTGCCAGCAGCATTACAGCACTCATTTACGATTAATCCTCTCTTTACACAGCCAAATAGAATGGACAGAAGGATCAAGGAACCTGATCACAAGCTTTCTGGTTCCCTGACCAAACCAATAAATTTATGTTGTATCCTACCACGTTACCGGTCTTAGCTCGACGCTAGTCAGGTTTCTCCAGCAATTCTTAGTCTGGCAAATTGCAGCTCAAAATTACAGTTGCCGAGGTTTCTCCCACCTCGAATCAACGCTTAAGAATTTTCAACCAACCCCTCCATAGAGGCAACCCTCACCAGTGGAGACTGGGGAGTTAGCCAGTCGGCAAACTCCTCAACAAAGCGATCGGCCAAAATCGCCTCTCGAATCCGTTGGGTAAAACCCACCAGCTCGGTAATGTTATGAATAGAAATCAAGGTAAAAGCTAGCATTTCCTTACTATGGAGGAGATGACAGAGATAGGCTCGGGTAAAGTGCTGACAGGTATAGCAGGGACAGGTGGAGTCCAGGGGACTGTGATCACGGCGAAAGCGATTATTTTTGAGGTTCCAACGACTCCCCCCTACCAGAGCCGCTCCGTGGCGAGCCAGACGGGTGGGAATCACACAGTCAAACAGGTCTATACCGGCGGCGATCGCCTGGGCCATTTCCCGATAGGTACCGACTCCCATCAGATAACGGGGTTTGTGCTCGGGCAGGTAGGGAGCGGTAGCTTTGACGATCGCCTCGATCAACTCCGGCGGTTCTCCCACACTGACTCCGCCAATGGCGTAGCCGGGCAAATCGAGTTGAGCCAGTTGCAGGGCGGCTTGGCGACGGATTTCAGGGTAAACGCCGCCTTGCACGATACCAAACAGAGCCTGGTCCTGACGTTGGTGGGCTGCCACACAGCGTAATAGCCAGCGCCAGGTGCGATCGGTGGACGCTTGCATAGCCTCCTGACTGGAGGGATAGGGAGGACATTCGTCAAAAGCCATGATCACATCCGCCCCAAGGGCATTTTGAATATGGATGGAGGTCTCTGGACCCAGACTAATTAAATGGCCATCCCGGGGTGATTTAAAAACCACCCCCTCTTCGGTAATGGTGCGAATTTGACTCAGGCTAAACACCTGAAAGCCCCCGGAGTCAGTCAACATGGGCCCATGCCACCCCATAAAGCGGTGTAGCCCCCCCGCTTCAGCCACAATTTCTTCCCCCGGTTGGAGGTGCAAATGGTAAGTATTGGCCAAGACCATTTGGGCGCCGGTAGTGGCCAATTGGTCTGGGGTCACGGTTTTGACATTAGCCAGGGTGCCGACCGGCATAAAGCGGGGAGTCTGGACTGGTCCATGGGGAGTATGAAAAATAGCGGCCCTCGCCTGGGTATGGCGACAGCGGGCCTGACAGTTAAAGGCAAAGGGCGAAGTCAAAGCCTGGATCTGGGGTGTTGTTTGCAAAGTTCAAAGATAGTCTTAATCTGGGTTAAATAGCCAACCCCAGAATTTTACTGCTATAACTTTTGAAAAGACTGGCTATCCTAAATTTAGTCTTTGGCTCTAGGATAGTTGCGATCGCCCCCTGTCCTTTCATAATCAAGCCTCAACGGTTATGGTTTTTCCCGACGCCCCTCCCGCCCTGCTGGTGTTAGCCGATGGCTCAGTTTTCCGTGGTTGGTCCTTTGGAGCTCCCGGTACGGTCATGGGGGAGGTGGTCTTCAACACAGGCATGACCGGTTATCAAGAAGTCATGACCGATCCCAGCTACTCTGGTCAACTGGTTACCTTTACCTATCCTGAGCTGGGTAACACCGGGGTCAACCCTGAAGATGAGGAGTCTAACCGTCCCCACCTGAAGGCGGCGATCGCCCGTAACATTTGCTCAATTCCCAGTAATTGGCGTTCCACCCAATCCCTGCCTAATTACCTCAAGACCCATAAAATCCCTGGCATTTTTGGTATCGACACCCGCGCCCTAACCCGCCGCATACGCACCGCAGGAGCCATGAATGGCGCCCTGTCTACGGAGGTATTAGATCCGAGCGAGCTACTCCGCCAGTTACAGGACACCCCACCGATGACTGGCCTTAACTTAGTCGATCAGGTCACCACCCCTGAGGTTTACGAATGGACCGAAACCACCTCTGCGGCCTGGGAGTACAGCAGCAGCCCAGCCGTAGCAACCGACAAACCCCTAACAGTGGTGGCAGTTGACTTTGGAGTTAAGCGCAATATTCTGCGGCGGCTGGCCAGCTACGGCTGTCGTGTTATCGTAGTTCCCGCCCATAGTTCCGCTGAATTAATCATGAGCTATAACCCCGATGGTATTTTTCTATCGAATGGACCAGGGGATCCAGCAGCCGTTACCTATGCTCCCACCCTGGTCAAGGCTTTACTCAACTATGAACTGCCCACCTTCGGTATTTGCATGGGACACCAAATTCTCGGGTTATCCCTGGGGGCCTCTACCTTTAAGCTCAAATTTGGTCACCGCGGCCTTAATCAGCCCTGCGGTCTCCAGCAGCAAGTAGAAATTACCAGCCAGAACCACGGTTTTGCCCTGGATGTTGATTCCATTCCTGGAGATCGGGTAGCGATCACCCATCTCAACCTAAATGATCAAACCGTTGCCGGCCTAGCCCACAAAACCCTGCCCATTTTTTCTGTCCAATACCATCCAGAGGCCAGCCCCGGTCCCCATGATGCCGATTATTTATTTCTCAAGTTTGTCGAAACTATGCAAGACTATCGTCTTCAGAAAGCTACTGCCTAAAAAGATAGGGTAGATTTACCCCTTGCAGAGATATCTATCGTGACCTATATTTAACAGTCGAACTGGAGCACTTGGGAGGTTTACTATCGCTGAAACTTTATCCCTCACCGTAAGTTTACGAGGCACACGGCATGTTGAGGGTAACTATCAATTATTTCGCCTCAATGGGTTGCTGGATGCTTTCTCAGTAACTATCTTTACTAAGACGATGGACGGTTACGTAGAAAGCGGTCCTACCCATATTATTATTGACCTTTCCTCTATTGATTTTGTCGATAGCTCTGGCTTAGGGGCCCTGGTACAACTGGTAAAGAACGCCACTGTTCACGGCAAGACCGTACAGGTGGTTACCAATAACCGGGTTACCCAAACCGTTAAGTTGGTGCGTCTGGAGAATTTTCTCTCTCTCCAGGCCACTGTCGAAGATGCGATCGAAAAAATAAAATCCCAGACAGATTCTTCTAAACCTGAATCAGATAGGTCTACCACCAGTTAGACTTCTATCGGTTTATAAGCCTGTATGACCTGCAAACTACCCCCACCATAGTAGTAGGACTGAACCGGGTGAAAGCCCAGGTCTATCAGTTCTGCGGCCAAAGTGGCCTGCAGCATTTGCCAGGCGGTATGGGTTTCGAAAAGCCATAGAAACACCGCCAACCCAGGCCAGAAGAGCGGATTATGGGGTCGATGAAAATCAACCAGGGTAAAAACACCCCCTGGTTTGAGCACACGCCAGACTTCCGCAAAGATCTTTTGCCGTTGGTCGGTTTCCATTTCATGGATAGCAGCGCTACTATGCACCACATCGAAAGAGCTATCCGCCAGGGGCATGGCCTCCGCCCTACCTTCTACAAAGGTAGCCCCAGAGACATTGTGTCTGGCCCGCTGCAGCGATCGGGGGGAAGCGTCCAGACCGGTGACATGGTCGCTATAGTGCTTTAAGAAACGGGTGGTTTGCCCGCTACCGCAGCAGAGATCCAGTACCGCCATGGTGCTAGTGATAGTTAAGCCCTGCAGGGCCAGGGTACGAAACCGACCCTCACCACCAACCGTAAGGGCAGCGGTACGGGAAATGGTATCGTATAGCCACTGATAGCGGTAGCTCAGGGGACGGAGTAGGGTAGCCATAGTCATCTCCTTAGTTGAGTAAACCAGCCACCATGGGCAAGCCATCCAGGCTGCCCAGCAGGGCTTCAGCGGCTCTCTCTGGGTGAGGCATGAGACCCAGCACATTGCCCTGACGGTTACAAATACCCGCGATATTGTTCAGGGATCCGTTAGGATTAGAAGCCGGGTCTGGCTTACCGGTAGCACTACAATAGCGCAGTACAACCTGGCGATGGGCTTCCAGTTCTGCCAGGGTGGAGGGATCGGCGTAGTAGCAACCCTCCCCATGGGCAACGGGTAAGGTAATAATCTGGTTGGGGCTGTAGGCTTGGGTCCAAGGCAGGTCGATACGTTCTATCCGGAGTCTGACCCGATCGCAGATAAACCGCATGCCCTGGTTACGCACCAGTGCCCCCGGCAGCAGGCCCGCTTCAGTTAGGATTTGAAAGCCATTACAAATACCAATCACCAGTTTGCCCTGCTGGGCGTGGCGAATGGTGGCTTGCAGGGCTGGAGAAAAGCGGGCGATCGCCCCACAGCGCAAATAGTCACCGTAACTAAATCCCCCTGGCACCACTACCACATCCAGGTCACTGAGGTCTCCATCCTCGTGCCAGACCATACGGGTAGGTTGGTGCAGCAGATCGCGGGTCAAGTAGGCCACATCGCGATCGCAGTTAGCACCAGGAAAAACAATAACACCAAATTTCATGGCTAGTACCGGCAGGGCAACGGCGAACTGACTACTATTAAACACGCAATTCGCCCTGGTTGAGACCGTTCCCCCAAAAGCCCTTTCTCCGGTCCATGGACTAAGGTCAGCCAGGGCTGACTGAGAGGGCGTTTGACACCTGACGGACCGGCTGACCTCCCGGGGCAAGCCCGATGGTGGCCATGCCGCGGACCAGCCTGGGGAGTTATG
>JBMOHM010000037.1:0-30328 GCA_049317845.1 Nodosilinea sp.
CGGTACCCCCTTTCAACCCAGGGGGTACCCAAACCCTAGGAATGGGTTGGTAGAATTGACCCATTCCTAGACCGATCCCCCGAGATAGAACCCATGCATCGGAAATCTGTTGGGGCCATCAAGGAAGACAAAAGTCTTTCCTATCAATGGGTACCCATCGTTTAGATGGCAATTCCGATCACCTGATGACCTGTGTGTCATCAAAGCTTCAAGATTCAGTTCTGGAGCGTAGGCAATCCCAATCCCTACCCCTAGACTAAAATTCTTAGAATCGATACATTTATTCTATAGATTTATCTACCCTATAGATCCCAGACCCTACCCCTTAGGTTGGGCTCTGCAAGTGTTTCCGTTGTCTATCTCCAGGGCAATCTCCATGAGTCACCCTTCCACTCCAGATCGCATTTTAATCTTCGATACCACCCTGCGGGACGGCGAACAGTCGCCAGGCGCCACCCTAAATGTAGAAGAGAAATTAACCATTGCCAAACAACTGGCACGACTGGGGGTAGACATTATCGAGGCCGGTTTTCCCTTTGCCAGCCCGGGAGATTTTGAAGCGGTACAGAAGATTGCTCGGGAAGTAGGTACCCCTGACGGTCCTACCATTTGTGGGTTAGCCCGGGCCACCCGCGCCGATATTGAACGGGCTGGAGAAGCCATTAAACCTGCGGCGAAGGGACGGATCCACACCTTTCTGGCCACCTCCGACATTCATATGCAGTATAAGCTGCGTAAAAGTCGGGCTGAGGTGTTAGCTATCGCCCCTGAAATGGTGGCCTACGCCAAAACCTTTACCGATGATGTGGAGTTTTCCCCAGAGGATGCGGGTCGATCGGATCCGGAATTTCTTTATCAGGTACTGGAGGCGGCGATCGCCGCTGGGGCCACCACCGTTAACATTCCTGATACGGTGGGCTATCTTACCCCTTCTGAGTTTGGTGAACTGATTCGAGGCATTAAGGCCAATGTACCCAACATTGATCAGGCGGTAATCTCCGTCCATGGCCATAACGACCTGGGGCTGGCGGTGGCCAATTTTTTAGAGGCGGTAAAACAGGGGGCTCGCCAGTTGGAATGTACCATCAATGGCATTGGGGAACGGGCCGGGAATGCCGCTTTGGAAGAACTGGTGATGGCGCTCCATGTGCGGCGATCGTTCTATAACCCCTTCTTCGGTCGTCCTCCTGAATCGGATCAACCCCTGACGGGCATTGATACTCGCCAGATTTACAAAACCTCCCGGCTGGTGTCTAACCTGACGGGGATGTTTGTCCAGCCCAACAAGGCAATTGTTGGTGCTAACGCCTTTGCCCACGAATCTGGGATCCACCAAGACGGGGTACTGAAGAATCGCCTGACCTACGAAATCATGGACGCCCAGTCCATTGGTCTTACCGATAACCAGATTGTTTTGGGTAAGCACTCGGGACGCAATGCCTTTCGTACTCGTCTGCAGGAATTAGGCTATGACCTCGACGATCAGTCTCTGAATCGGGCCTTTTTACGGTTTAAGGAACTGGCCGACAAGAAAAAGGAAATCACCGATTGGGATATCGAGTCCATCGTTAACGACGAAACTCAGCAGGCTCCCGAGCATTTCGCCCTAGACCTGGTTCAGGTCTCCTGCGGTAATAACTCCCGTCCGACCGCTACGGTTATCCTCCATACCCCCGATGGGCAGGAGTTAATGGATGCCGCCATTGGCACAGGGCCGGTAGATGCGGTCTACAAGGCTATTAATCGAGTTGTCCAGTTGCCCAACCAGTTGATTGAATTTTCGGTGCAATCGGTTACCGCTGGCATCGATGCCCTGGGGGAAGTGACCATTCGTATTCGCCATGGCGATCGGGTATTTTCTGGCCATGCGGCTAACACCGATATTGTGGTGGCCTCGGCCCACGCCTACTTACATGCCCTGAACCGTCTCCATGCCTCCCTGCAGACAGGGAAAAGCCTCCATCCGCAGCGGGACACGGCGGCGATCGCGGCGTCTTTGTAACCTCATTAACCCCCTTGTCGGCCAACTGGTAATCAGCGTTCTGGCCCAGGCTATCCCCTACCCGGTGAAATGCCCCCCAGCCCATCGGTCTGTCCAAACCTGACCTAAGGCTCAGCACTTTGGCGGAGCTGGCAGACCCGTTCATTACAAACTCATTCGTGCTACTTTATACTTGTGTAAAGGTGTAGGGTATGGGGATAAGCTTCTTATTTACTATGTTTTTTTGTGAATTCGTGATGCAGACCGATAGAGCCAACCAGAGATTTAGGCAAAAATTTTTACTTTATGGCTTCTAGCTAATAACCTGATCCCGTAGCAAAATAGGTTATTTCAGCCCTCTCCAGGAAACCCTACTCCCAGGTCTGACCGCCTACCCTTATTGTTAAAAGATTCTTTCTGTTAGAGAAGTTTTGGAGCGCTGCTGGTCTATGGTAGACGACAGTATGTCAGTCTCAAAGCATCGTTTAATCAGGGTGAAGGATAAAACTTCTCAACCTGGACTGAGCTTACCGCAGGCCCAGCAGGTTATTTATGACTTCCTACTGGATATCGTTAAGGTCTGGCCTCCAGAGGAGGTCTTAGAAGAATTCCGCCATCTATTTATCCACCACACTGAATCAGTTAGTTCCCAGACCATACCAGCCTTATATCAAATTCTCGCGGCTGACAACGAAGTAGAGTTTCGCCATACCTTGAAGCGCTGTTGCTATATTCTGGTGAACAACTGGGAACTAGCCCGGCAGTTTGATGCGATTCAGACTCTAATCGATCTGTTTAGCGACGCTCTGTTGCAGCGCCAAACCGTTTCTCCCATGCTAAGGCGGCTACGTCGATGGTTGTTAAACTTTGCTAACAGCCAAGACTTCCAAGATCTGAAATTATTTGCAGCCAGATTCACCGAAGATCGTACCGTTAATCGTCCAGGGGAATGGGCTAACCGCTACACCTCCTACCTGCTGGTACCCCAGTATGCCAATGAAGACAATCCTCTAGAGCAACGGGAAGCCGCCAGGATCCTTTCCCGTCGCCTAAAGGATCGGTTTAAGCTAGATCTGGCTTTGTATACAGCCCACGCCCAAGATTCTGGACCTCAGTCCAAATCGGTACGTAATCCTACCGTGCTCGGGGATAGTGCTTTACGCCTAATTAAGGCGATCGTGGCCAAGCGGGGGGATTTTAGCTATAGGAATTTAGCCCGGCTGTTTCTGGAACAAACTAAGGACGACTCCTACGCTAATTTCAAGGCAAATCTGCCCAATTATTTGCTTTATACCGTTCGGGGTAATGCTATCTCTGAACAAGTTCATAATTCCCTGGGGAATAGGTTAAAAGACCTTTATCCGGAGCACAATCAGCAGGCTCTTGATCCCTCCCTAATTTTACGAACCTGTAATCGCATGATTGATTGCTTGATGACAGAGGATAAATCCATGCCATCCCCCCTTTTCACGCTGATTTTATCCCAGGGTAATTCCATCACCCTAGCCATCATTCTACTCAAGCTAATTTTGATATCCCGGAGTTCGCACCTCTACTTAGAAGTGCGAATTGCCGACTTAATTCGTTACTATGAAGGCTTTCCCCATGACCAGTGCCATTGGGTCATCAGCTTCCTGGAGGTGTTCCAGGTTACCTTTGCAATTTGTGCCGATAACGTTGAGTACAGCCTGGTAAAAGTTGGAGAAACTGGCACAACTGTTACCCCTTCTCCGATCAATTCGGAGGATCTAGCTGCCTTCAGGATTTTCTCTCGCATGGTTAATCCATCTCGACCTGAATCTGACCCCGACATAGCCCAGTCTATCGAGACTTAACTAGAGCTCCAGGGGTTAATTGACCAATGGTACAGGACTATAGCAACCCAACCCGATCTGGAGAGACTGGCTCTTCAGCCACCCCATCCTCCCTTCCTGCGGATACATCTATGTTGCCACGACAACGGTGGCGTCTGCCCACTTCTGACCCGACTCTGGTGGCCCAGTTGGTACAGATTACAGGGCTATCGCCCCTACTGGCCCAGGTATTAAGCCAGCGTGGCGTGAACAATGCCCACCAGGCAACAGAATTTTTGAACCCAGAGGAATTGCGCTTACCTTCTCCTCTGGCGGAATTCCCTGATTTACAGGTCAGTCTGGAATTGCTCAGGGATGCGATCGCCACTGAATCAGCAATTACCATCTGCGGAGATTACGACGCCGATGGTATGACCAGTACGGCCCTGCTACTCCGGGCCCTGCGATTACTGGGAGCCCAGGTGAGCTACACCATCCCCAGTCGCATGGGGGAGGGCTATGGCATTAACCAACGGATTGTAGAAGACTGCCATAGGGCTGGGGTAGGGTTGATCCTGACGGTAGATAATGGTATTGCCGCCCGGGACCCCATCGCCCGGGCCCGGGAATTGGGCCTGGCCGTAATCGTTACCGATCACCACGATATTCCTCCCCAACTCCCCCCAGCTAATGCCATTCTCAACCCTAAGCTCTTACCCCCTGGCTCTCCCTATCGAGGCATGGCGGGGGTAGGGGTAGCCTACATCTTAGCCATATGTCTGGCCCAGGCCTTAAACCAGACCCAGGATTTAACCGCCCCCTTACTGGAGTTATTTACCCTGGGCACCATCGCCGATCTGGCTCCCCTCACCGGTGTGAATCGCCGCTGGGTGCGACGGGGGCTATCGCTATTGCCGCGATCTCGGATTCTGGGGGTTCAAGCCCTGATTGAGGTGGCTGGGCTAGCTGACCAGAATAAACCCCTCAAGCCCGAACACATTGGTTTTCGCCTGGGACCACGGATCAACGCCGTGGGGCGGCTCAGCGATCCTGAAATTGTCATCGACCTGCTCACCACCGATGATGTGGGTAGAGCCCTGGAGCGGGCTATGCAGTGTGAACAAATTAATACCCGTCGCCAGGAACTCTGCCAGGAGATTGAGCAGGAAGCGATCGCCTGGTGCGAACAACAGCAACGGCAAGGTACTATCGATCTGACACAGGAGCGGGTGTTGCTGGTGGTACAGCCCCGCTGGCACCACGGGGTGATCGGTATTGTCGCCTCCCGCCTGGTAGAACGGTACGGGGTACCGGTATTTATTGGTACCTACGAAGATGACGACCAGAAGGTAGTGCGGGGTTCGGCTCGAGGCATCCCGGAGTTTGACGTGTTTGGGGCCCTGGAAACCTGTAGCGATCTGCTAGAAAAGTTCGGCGGGCACCGGGCTGCCGGAGGTTTTTCCTTTACGGCCAAACACCTGCGTCAGGTGAAGTCACGGCTGGTTAACTATGCCTGTCAGCAACTCACCCCCGATTTATTAAAACCCCTAGTCTGTATAGATGCCCAGGCCAGCCTTAGGGATCTCACCCCAATTCTCTACGATCAAATCGATCACCTCCACCCCTGCGGTATTGAAAATCCTGACCCGATTTTCTGGACCCCAGACCTACAGGTGGTAGATCAGCAGGTCATCGGGCGTCAGCGGGACCATCTGAAGCTAGAACTACGGGAGGTCAGCAGTAATACCACGATTAAGGCGATCGCCTGGCGTTGGGGAGAGTATTATCCCCTACCCGCCGCGATCGATGTGGCCTACAAACTCAAGCAAAATGAATGGCAGGGGGTAACCAGCCTGGAGCTAGATCTGGTGGGGGTACGCCCTGCCCCATCCACCCCCGCGCCCCTCAGCCCCTCTCCAGCCGCGGAACAAACCAAAGCAGCGCAAGAAAAAACCGTCGGCCCTTCCAGTTCCTCCCTGCCATCTCCACCAATTCCCGATCGGCCCATCCCTTCTATCCAGGCCAATCCCTCAGGCATAGCCTTTACCTACAGTCAACGACCCTACTGGGTTACAGCTATGCCCCCTGCGGCAGATTCTCAATTCATGATTAGTAACTCCGAAGGGCAAAACCTGGACGTCAACCTGACCAGGGGGCAGGCAGCCCTGTGTTTGCCGGGTCAAGCCCCCCGGCCCATTAACCTGAGCGAACCCCACTATATCAATTTAATTCAGGCTGGCCAGACGGCCCTGGAGTTACATCGCCTGGGCCAACTACTGGCCCTCAAAGAATCCCAACTGGCCTCCCAAGCAGAACAAATTCTGGCTCTCCAAGCCCGTATAGGAGACCTGGAGGGACAATTGCGGTCCCCATCCCTGGAGGTTCCAGGGACTGTAGACCCGACCGAGGTAACCAATCTATCGACAGCCGATCCTGAAGATCCAGGGCCTCAAGTTCGTAGCGCCCTAGGTGACCCGGTATGGTTCTGTCTGGCCGCAACCACCCAAGCCCACCTCTGTAGCGCCTGGCAAAGTCAACCAGAGGAGGACGCTGATCAGCTGGACTACTCTGGCCCAGCCCAGGCTCTGGTCAGGGCTGTGGTTGAGGAAATTCTCCAGCCCCTGCTCCAGGGACTCCACCAGTATAGTCAGAGCACCGGTGATAGGGACCTGGTGGCGCTGGCCACCAACCTGCACCAGCAGAATAGTCTGGCCAGTCTGCCGCCCCTCCTGGCAGAGAACTGGCAAGGATTTATCCCCAAGGTTTTGGCGGCTGGTACTAAACCGCGGGGGGCACTGCGGCAAACCATCGCCGCAGTAGTTTGGGAAGAAGGCGAAGATGGGGTGGATGATACCGATCGGGTCCTACTGGATGAATTTCTCCAGGGTTGGGATCACCCCATGGCGGCCTGGCTGACCTCAGCCCAGGAAGAGGCCGCCGCCGATCTGGCTCAAATTCACCAGTTGTATAGGGTGGCCCTGGCCAGTACCCAGATTATGCCCCTGTGGCAATATCAACTGCTGCAGCAACTGGTACTGGGGGAAGGCCGATGTCTGGGTATTTTTCAAAAGGTGTTTGGGCGATCGCCCCTGCGTCCATCCCAGAAGTAAGTCCTCTCCCTCTCCCTATTGAAATTTAGGGCTAAGATGGGAAAGCTCCTAGCCCTCTTCCACCATGTCTAGTCAAGTCAATACCAGTAAGAAGCTCTATGAAGGTAAGGCTAAAATTATTTATCGCACCCCTGACCCCCAGGTATTGCTGACCTACTTTAAGGATGATGCCACAGCCTTTAATGCCCAAAAACGAGGGCAAATTACCGATAAGGGTAAAATTAATTGCACCATTTCCACCTATCTTTTTCAATGCCTGGAACGATCCGGTATCGCCACCCACTGGATCTCTACCCCTGGCGATCGCCAGATGTATGTCAAAGCCCTGACCATCTTTCCCCTGGAAGTGGTCGTGCGTAACCTGGCTGCCGGCAGTCTTTGTCGCCAAACTGGCCTATCCCTGGGGTACCACCTCAATCCCCCCCTGGTAGAGTTCTACTACAAAAATGATTCTCTAGGCGATCCCCTATTAACGCCGGATCGATTGCGGGTTATGGATTTAGCCACAGATGACCAGGTCCATACCTTAAGGACTAAGGCCCTGGCCATTAATCAGATCCTGCGGGACTTCTTTCAGGCCTGCGCCATCATTCTGGTGGATTTCAAACTAGAATTTGGTGTGGATCACCGGGGGAACATCCTGCTGGGGGACGAAATTAGCCCGGACACCTGCCGTCTTTGGGATCAGACTACTCAGGATGAAACCCAACGGGTAATGGACAAGGACCGATTTCGGCAGGATCTGGGTCAGGTAGAACAGGCCTACCAGCATGTGCTAGAACGGGTAGCGGCACAATGGACTAAAAACTAACGGCATCAATGCGGTAGAATTTGTCCGAATTGTTGGTATAGCTGTAGCCACGGTTAACGGGGTGAGGGCGAGCCAGGACGCCTATCCAGGCCTGGATTGCATCGATCCACTGTGCCCCCACAGCCTTCTGGCCAAAGCTATACTTTCTCTGACAAGCTTTCTAGCTGGGCTGTTATGGCCCTAGAGCTAGAGGTTAGGTGGTGTGTAGATGTAATTACCAGGCAGGTTTGGATGCGACTATCTCCTCAGTTTTTAGTTGTTTTTGCTACTTCGGGTTTATTGGGTTTGTCCCATGTGGCCGTTCAAGCCAGTCCTACCGCTCCATCCGCTGTCAGGCCTGGGGAAGTTCCGCCCACCCCTGGGGCAGCGGTAACCGCTGCCAATTTGCTACAACCTTCAACCCAGGCGTTGGCTAGCCCCACCCCTGAGGCAGCTTTACCGGAGGGTTCGTTTTCCCGGCAGCATGGTACCTCCACCAGTGCGGTGGTGGCTCCTGTCCAAACCGCCATTGATCACTACCGTGGGGCGATCGCGACCTCGGACCAACCGCTAGCCCCCTCCGCAGTCAGCGGTGGTCATCCCGACAGAATTGATCCTACTGGCTTAGGTCCCGGCTCACCCCTGGCTGCAGTTAGCCAGCCCGATCAGGCGCCCCAGTTGGCCCGGGAGATTTCCCCCAGCGATGCCCAGGAAATTCTCAGGCGGGCGGTAGAGCGACGTAACTCCCCTGCTAGGAGGGAACCAGCCGCCCAACCCGCCTCTCCCACCACTCCCCCAGAAGCGAGTCCTACTCCCCCACCCGCAACGGCCCAGCCCCAACCCGAGCCCAGGGTGCTGGTGGCGGAGGTGGTGATCCAAGCCCCCAAGGGAGATCTAACCCCAGCATTAAAGGATTTAATCTACAGCAAGGTACAAACCCGGGCCGGACGTACAACTACCCGCACCCAACTCCAGCAGGATATCAATAGTATTTTTGCCACCGGGTTCTTTGCCGATGTTCAGGCCCAACCCGTGGATACGGATTTAGGGGTACGGGTCACCTTTCTAGTCCAGCCAAACCCTGTCCTCACCGATGTAAAGGTGGTGGGGAACCGGGTCCTGCCCCAGCCGATCGCCGATCAAATCTTTGCCGATCAAAAGGGCAAAATCATTAACTTACTTGACTTTCAGTCTGGCATTGTAGCCCTTAACCAGTGGTACCAGAAAAACGGCTATGTCCTGGGCCAGGTAGTCGGGGCACCCAAGGTAGCTGAGGATGGAGTCGTTACCCTGGAGGTGGCCGAAGGAGAAATTGAAAATATAGAGGTACGTTTCTTTAATGACCAGGGTGAATCAGTCGATGCGGAGGGCAAACCCCTCCAGGGCTACACCCACGAATACATTGTTACTCGGGAATTTGAAACCAAGCCTGGAGATGTGTTCAACCAGGCTCGCATAGAGAAGGACTTTCAACGGGTATTCGGCTTACAAATTTTTGAAGATGTGAGCCCCGGTCTGGAACCCGGCACCAAGGATCCCCGCAAGGTTAAGCTGATTGTCAAGGTCACCGAGCGTAGCACTGGTTCTGTGGCAGCAGGCCTGGGATTCAACTTTACGGGAGACATTTTTGGTACGGTCAGCTACCGTCAGGACAATGTTGGCGGTAACAACCAAAAACTTAGTGCTGAGGCCCAGATTAGTACCCGAGATTTACTATTCGATGTCTCCTTTACCGATCCCTGGATTGCGGGTGACCCCCTACGCACCTCCTACACTGCCAATGCCTTTGCTCGACGAGCCATTAACCTGAACTTTGATGGCGGTCCTAACAAAATCAACCTGAGCAACGGCGATCGGGTACGGATTAATCGTTTGGGAGCAGGCGTTACCTTTAGCCGTCCGCTGGATAACGGTTGGACGGTAGCAGTTGGCACCCTGGTTCAAAATGTATCTGCCCGCGATGGAGGTAGCGTAGTTTACCCCCAAGACGCTGCCGGCAACCCCCTTACCGTCAGTAATACGGGGATAGACGATTTGTGGACCTTTCCCCTGAGTGCCACCCTGGATCAACGCAACGATACCTTCAACCCCACCAGTGGAAGTATCCTGCGCCTCACCTCTGAGCAATCCATCCCCCTGGGACGGGGCAGTATTTTCATGAATCGCCTCCGGGCCAGCTATAGCCATTACATTCCCCTCGATCTAATTCATTTGACCGATGGTCCCCAGGCCCTGGCCTTAAACCTGCAACTCGGCACCGTAGTGGGTGACGTGCCACCCTACGATGCCTTCTCCCTGGGCGGAACTAACTCTATTCGGGGCTACGATGAAGGGGATGTGGGCACTGGTCGTAGTTATGTCCAGGCCACCGCTGAGTATCGCTTCCCCCTCTTTTCCTTTTTGGGAATGGCTTTATTTGTGGATGCGGGTTCCGATTTGGGCAGTGGCAATGCCGTACCTGGTGCCCCAGGACCATCCCGAGGCAAACCCGGGGGGGGTTTTGGCTACGGCGCTGGGGTGCGGGTCCAAACTCCCCTGGGACCGCTGCGCATCGACTACGGCTTTAATGACCAGGGCCAGGGCCGGCTACACTTTGGCATTGGGGAGCGGTTCTAATGGCTAATCCTGAGCTGGCGTCCGCGATCGCGACAAGAATTGGTCTGCCCCAGAAAACCCTGGCCACTCCGGTGCAGTGTGAGGGGGTAGGGTTACACTCCGGTGTACCGGTCACCGTTAGCTTATACCCGGCCTCCGCAGGGGAAGGACGTTACTTTGTCCGCACCGACCTGCCGGGCCATCCCCAAATTCCTGCCAGTTTAGCGGTGGTTGACCAGACCATTTTATCCACTGAGTTATGCCAGGGAGAGGCCAGGGTACGCACCGTAGAACATCTACTGGCAGCCCTGGTGAGTGCGGGTATTGATAATCTTCGCATTCATATCGATGGTCCAGAGGTACCCCTCTTAGACGGGTCGGCCCGGGGTTGGGTAGAGGCCATTCAAGCGGCGGGGAGCATCGATCAGGAAAGCCCGGCTCCCTCTGCCATAGAACTATCCCAACCGGTTTCCGTACAGGAGGGCGACGCCTGGGTCGCGGCCTTTCCGGCGGCGGCCTGCCGCCTCACCTACGGCATTGATTTCGAGGTGCCCGCCATTGGTCAGCAATGGTTTAGCTGGCAGCCCAATCCTACGGACTTGCATGACTTCGCCACGGCGATCGCCCCCGCCCGTACCTTCGGTCTAGCTCACCAAATTGATTATCTGCGCGCCCAGGGCCTGATCAAAGGCGGTAGTCTGGACAACGCCCTGGTCTGCAGTCAAGAAGGATGGATCAACCCTCCCCTACGGTTCGTCAATGAGCCAGTGCGCCATAAGTTACTGGATTTAATTGGCGATCTGAGTTTGCTGGGAGTGCTGCCCCAAGCCCATGTGGTTGCCTACAAAGCCAGTCACCGACTGCATATTAATCTGGCCAGGGGGATTCGGGCCCTGATGCCATAATCCCAGGAGACTGGTCCCAGTAAACTGTATAGTGGAACAATCATGATGTTGTCGATTGCTTGGCCCTGAGCTAGGGCCAGCTCTAATGGTGCTAAGGATAGGGGGATTGGAAGGTCATTGTGAGTAATTTAACTTCATCTAATGCGGTAAGTGTCATTTCCAGGGATATTTCAGGCCCTCCAGAGGAAACCGAAGCAGCCCCCCTGGAAGGCATTAAGACCCATTACTCCGCGGAGGAAATCTATTCTCTCCTACCCCACCGCTATCCCTTTGCTCTGGTTGATCGCATCATCGACTATGTACCGGGCAAACAGGCCACTGGAATTAAAAATGTTAGCTTCAATGAGCCCCATTTTCAGGGCCATTTTCCCAGTCGTCCGATCATGCCAGGAGTGTTGATTGTAGAAGCCATGGCCCAGGTGGGGGGGATTGTGCTAACCCAGATTCCTGGCGTCGATGGTCTGTGCGTTTTTGCTGGCATCGATAAGGTCCGCTTTCGGCGACCGGTGGTGCCGGGCGATCAGTTAATTATGACCGTAGAGTTACTAGCCATTAAACGGTTACGATTTGGCAAAATGCACGGACGAGCAGAGGTTGATGGTCAACTGGCCTGCGAAGGAGAACTAATGTTCTCAGTCGTTGAAGCCACCCCTACTTCGGGTCAGGCAAGTTGTTAGGTATGCATCCCTCTCCATCCCTGACCTCCGGAGGTAATTCCTTGACTACTACCTTAATTCACCCCACAGCAGTTATTCATACCGGCGCTCGACTCCATCCCACGGTTAAGGTGGGTCCCTACGCAGTGATCGGCGAACAGGTGACTATTGGCCCTGATACAGAAATTGGCGCCCACGTAGTGATCGATGGCCAGACTACCATAGGCTCAAGAAACCGAATCTTTCCTGGCAGTGCCATTGGCCTGGAACCGCAAGATTTAAAGTACGATGGTGCCATGAGCCGGGTTGATATTGGCGACCATAACCTGATTCGGGAGGGGGTGACCATCAACCGGGCCACCAATGCTGGGGAATCCACCCGGATAGGTCACCACAATCTGCTGATGGCCTATTCCCATGTGGCCCACAACTGCATCGTCGAAGACCAGGTGGTGGTGGCCAATTCCGCTGCCCTGGCGGGCCACGTATACGTTGAGTCCTGGGCCCGCATTAGTGGCCTGGTGGGAGTACACCAGTTTGTTCATATTGGTCGTTTTGCCTACATTGGTGGCCTGAGTCGGATTGATCGAGATGTGCCGCCTTTTACTATGGTCAATGGCAACCCGGCTCGGGTACGGGGGTTAAATCAGGTAGGCTTGCAGCGGGCGGGGCTGGCGGCCCAACATCAGGGAGAAGACTATCGCCAACTAAAGCAGGCCTACCGGCTTGTCTATCGCTCTGGGGGATCTCTAACGGACGCCCTGGCAAAACTGAGTCAGTGGGATGATAACGAGCTGGTCCACCACTTCAGCCAGTTCTTGCTGGCTTCTTCCCAGCATCCCCATCGCCGTGGGTTCTTGCCTGGCCGTCGTCAAACCGGTCACCAATCTGAGGACGATGATTAACCAACCGGGTGGAACAGCCATGGCCCAGGCCAGCGATCGCCGCAAACGTATCTTCATCAGCACTGGGGAAGTATCTGGAGATTTACAGGCGGCCCTGCTAATCGCCGCCCTCCAACAGGAGGCCACTGATCGGGGGCTAACCCTGGAAATTGTCGGCCTGGGTGGATCTCGCATGGCCGCCGCCGGGGCCGACCTGGTGGCCGATACCCTGGCCATTGGTTCTGTAGGATTATTTGAGGCCCTGCCCTATCTTTTACCCACCTGGCAGCGACAACGGCAGGCTTACCGATCCCTGGCGGCCCATCCTCCCGATCTGACCATCTTGATCGACTACATGAATCCTAACCTGATGATGGGGCGTTACCTGAAGCAACACCATCCCCAGGTGCCGGTGATCTACTACATTGCTCCCCAGCAATGGGTATGGGCCTTTTCCGATAAGGATACCCAGGCGCTGGTCAAGTACAGCGATCGCATGGTCGCTATTTTTCCGGCTGAAGCCGAATACTACCGTCGCTTTGGTGCCGATGTCACCTGGGTAGGACATCCCCTGGTGGATCGCTATCCCACCCCCCCCGACCAGTCTCTAGCTCGCCAGCGCCTGGCGCTGGACCCCGACCAAACAGTCATAACCCTGCTACCAGCATCCCGGCAACAGGAGGTGAAGTATCTGTTGCCCGTTTTGCTGGCGGCAGCCCAACGTTTACAACATCAGCGATCGGATTTATTTTTTCTGCTACCGGTTTCTTCCCCCAGCCTGCAAACCAGCTTCGAACAGGGCCTGGCCCAATACCAGCTAGTCGGTCGGGTGGTCACCGACCAAACCGCCGACGCCATTGCCGCCGCCGATCTGGCCATCACCAAGTCCGGTACGGCCAATCTGGAAATTGCCCTGATGAACGTGCCCCAGGTCGTAGCCTACCGCCTCAACCCCATCAGCGCCTGGATTGGACGCCATATTTTGAAATTTGACGTACCCTTTGTATCTCCCGTTAACCTAACGGTGGGACGGGCCGTAGTGCCCGAGTTTCTGCAATGGCAGGCAACCCCTACCGCGATCGCCGCGGCGGCCTTAGAACTGCTACAACAGCCAACCGCCCGCCAGGCCATGTTAGCGGGCTATGAAACCCTACGACAGGTCCTGGGAGAACCCGGAGCCTGCCGTCGAGCCGCTGCCTTAATGCTAGATTCCCTGGAGAAGAACGGCTATAGCCATGGGTAACAGGGCAGATCTGACCAACTTACGGAGGAGAAAAGACCAGGGAGCCAGCAGCGGTTTTTTCACCGTAGGTTAAGGGTTAAACTTTCGCCAGCCTTCAGACTGATACGGTTAACCTTTTGCAGTGCATCTAAAAACTTCGCTTCCTGATCCATAATTGGCCCATCACAGGCTCGCTGGGTGGCACGCAACGGATCTACCACCACCCGATCACCGACTAGATGATAGGCAGCACCGAACTGATTACATCCCCCAAATCCGTTGATTTGCTATTAATAAATTAATTTAAATCACCAGCCGGACAAACTTTTTCCTACCCACCTGCAGTACTTTACCGGCCAGGGTAGCAGCGTTTTCCACCAACTGGTTAGGATCGGCAATTTTTTCTCCCTCCAGCTTAACCCCACTCCCTTGTATTTGCCGTCGGGCCTCACTACTGGTGGCGCAGAGTCCTGTGGCCGCGACAATATAAAACATCTTGGCAGGAAAATTAATTGTCGTCAGGGAAAACTCTGGCACTCCCGCCGCCCCTTCTCCTCCTCCCTGGACCAGGGTAAGGGAGGCCTGTTGGGCTTGCTGGGCGGCCTCAGGGCCATAGAACTGGGCCGTAACCGTCAAGGCCAGTTGTTTTTGCTGATCCCGGGGATTGGCGGGGAGGTTGGCCAGATCGATGGTGGTTAGCAGTTCAAAGTAGTTTTGAATAAGGGTGTCAGGGATTTTTTCCAGCTTGGAATACATGGTCAGGGGATCTTCCCGCAGACCGATGTAATTCCCCAGCGACTTAGACATTTTCTGGTGGCCATCCGTCCCCAAGAGCAGGGGAAGGAGCATACCAAACTGGGGAGATTGGCCAAAGTGGCGTTGCAGGTCACGACCGACGGCAATGTTGAACTTTTGATCGGTGCCCCCCAGTTCCACATCCGACTGCACCGCCACTGAGTCATAGCCCTGCATTAAGGGGTAGAGAAACTCGTGGAGAAACACCGGGTTACCCTTTTCGTAGCGATCGGCAAACCCTTCTTTGGCCAGCATCTGACCAACGGTCATGGTACCCAACAGCTCGATAATTGTGCCTAGATCGAGGGCCGCTAGCCATTCTGAGTTGTAACGAATTTCTAACCGACCGGGGGTATCAAAGTCCAGGATGGGCCGCAGCTGATCCAGATAGGTTTGGGCATTGGCCTGCACCTCTGCCTGCGTTAGTTGGCGGCGCACCTCGGATTTACCGGTGGGATCACCAATCCGGGCGGTAAAGTCGCCGATGATTAGTACAGCAGTGTGGCCCGCATCCTGAAAGGCGCGTAGCTTACGGACAGGAATACTATGGCCCAGGTGAATTTCGGTCATCGTGGGGTCGATGCCCAGTTTGATCCGTAGGGGGCGATCGCTATTGATTAACCGATAGACCAGATTTTGATCGCCATCTCTAGCTTCGGGCTGATCGGGAAAAACTTCACTAATGCCCCGGTAAATCCACCGGAGGGCGGGAGGCAGGGACTCTAAAGCGAGGGAGAGAGTCATAGGAATTCGGCAATTGCTGGGCTAGGTTGCATTTTATGCCCTTCCTGCCCCTCTAGATCTCCAGATTTGGAAGGGGCCGACTATAATTGCAGCAATTAACTTCCTGATTAACCTCCGGTAGTTTTTAGCCATAGCCATGGAACCAGGGCAAAGGCGCATCAGAACGCCTAACCAGCCTTCGTTTTTTGCTCTCTCCTAACCCGAGACCCGCTGGTCCGCTACGAGACATGCAATTAACCGGCCAAGGGGGTCCTCAGGTTCTGGTCAAAGCTATCTATCCTTACCTATCCCGCCATAACTAACGTGTCTCCCCCTAGCACCCTTCGCCATCAAAACTACCCTCAGCCCAAACGTTTGCAGCGCACCAACAGCCTACTGAAGTATGTTCAGGATGTGGGCCAGGTAACGGCGGCCACGCTGTTGGGTATCGCCATGATCAGTAGTTCCGTAGTGGCTGGAGGCCTGGTGGGGCTGGCCATCAGTTTTCGTAATCTGCCGGATGTACGTATCCTGCGTAATTACGTACCCACCGAAACCAGCTATATCTACGATATTAACGGCAAACTGCTCTATAGTCTGCACGATGAGGCTAACCGAGAGGTAGTGGATATCAACCGCATTTCGCCCCACCTGAAACGAGCGGTGCTGGCGATCGAAGATAGCTACTTCTACTCCCATAACGGCATCAACCCCAGCAGCCTGGGTCGGGCCCTACTGGCCAACTTTGCCGCTGGATCAACGGTAGAAGGTGGATCTACCATCACCATGCAGCTGGTTAAAAACCTCTTTCTCACCCCCCGCCGGGCCTTCAGTCGTAAACTGGCAGAGGCCGTTCTGGCCTTGCGCCTGGAGCAGATCTTCTCTAAGGATCAGATTCTGGAGATGTATCTTAACCAGGTCTACTGGGGGCACAACAACTATGGAGCCGAAACGGCAGCCCAGAGCTATTTCAATAAGTCCGCCAGAGATCTGACCTTGCCCGAGGCGGCCATGATGGCGGGGTTAATTCAGGCTCCCGAGGACTACAGTCCCTTTAACCACTACCAGTACACCAAAGAGCGACAGCTGACTGTTCTGAATCGTATGCGGCAGCTAGGCTGGATTACCCCTCAGGAAGAGGCCTCGGCCAAGGCTGCCCCCCTAGTTCTGGGAGAGGTGAAATCGTTTCGCAGCAGTGTTCTACCCTACGTGACAGAAGCGGCGGTCAAGGAAATCAAACAGCATTTTGGCAGCGAGGCTGTGTTGAAGGGCGGAATGCGGGTACAAACCACCGTTGATCTTGGCCTTCAACGAATTGCAGAGGAAGTTGTCCAGGCTCATCATGCCCGCATCGCCACCATGGCTGATCAGATAGCCCTGGTGGCGATTGATCCCCGTACCCACTTTGTTAAAGCTATGGTGGGCGGGGTTGACTACCAGCAAAGTCAGTATAATCGCGTGCTGCAAGCTCACCGTCAGCCCGGTTCGGCCTTTAAACCCTTTGTTTACTACACCGCCTTTGCCACCGGTCGTTTTACCCCGGCCAGCTTGATCGCTGATACCCCCGTTAGTTACCCTGACGGCTACAGGTACTACACCCCCAAAAACTACGACGGTTCCTTTATGGGGAATATTCCCATTCGTACTGCTTTAGAATTGTCTCGCAACGTACCGGCCGTCAAGTTGGGACAGGCAGTGGGGATAAACCAGGTGATCGAAGTCTGTCGTACCCTGGGCATTCAGAGTCCTATGCAACCGGTGACGTCCTTACCCCTGGGAGCGGTTGACCTAACCCCGATGGAAATTGCTGGGGCCTATGCCACCTTTGCCAATAATGGTTGGTACTCAGCTCCTACCTTTATCGTTCAGGTGACTGATAGTAGCGGTAATGTGTTATTAGATAACACGCCCCATCCTAAGCTGGTGTTAGACCCCTGGGCAGCAGCCTCCCTGACCGATGTGCTACAGGGCGTTGTTGCCCGGGGTACGGGTAAAAGCGCCCAAATCGATCGCCCCGCCGCTGGTAAAACCGGTACCACAGACGCTCAGCGAGATGTGTGGTTTGTGGGTTACGTGCCCCAGTTGGCGGCCGCCGTATGGGTGGGTAACGACAACTATGCCAGGCTTCGGGCTGGGGCTACGGGAGGCACCTATGCTGCCCCAGTCTGGCGAGACTTTATGCAGCGGGCCCTGGCCAATGTGCCCGTAGAGGGCTTTAAACGACCGTCAGATTTTATCAAGCCCTAGCCCCTCCCCTTCTAGATCAGCCCTGGCAGTTTTCCCACAGCCTTTCAGGCAAACTGGGCTTGGAACTGGACCCCTAAACCGGCCTCTCAACCTTCTGAGCAAGACCGTAAACTCAGCATGGCGATTTTTCAGGGGCGTACCGGTAGGCACGAGGGGGATTCTCAGGTTTTCCAGCCAACCTCTGAAGGGAATCGAAAAACTCCCAACAGTCTGAAAATAAGCGCGTATAGTGGTAGTAGGGTAAGCATAAATACATAGAAGGAAGCGTTAGGCATGGCAAGCAACGACACCTCTGCAATACATGGGCAGAGTAGCCTTTCAGACCGGGAGTTGCAGATTGTTGAGCTGGTGGCATCAGGTCTCACCAACCAGGAGATCTCTGATCAACTAGAAATCAGTAAGCGTACGGTAGACAATCACATCAGTAACATTCTCACCAAAACCGCTACGGGTAACCGGGTGGCCTTATTTCGCTGGGCCCTTCAGTCAGGTAAGGTATGCATTGATGAGGTCAACTGTTGTCGTTTACCCCAAACACCCGGTACCATGGCCGATCAGCAGCCCTCTGGGGAGTGATCTGAGCCAGATCTCCCAGGAAGGGGCTTGGGATTAGTCAGCCCGGGTTATGATGAAAGGTCTGTAAATGACCCCAACTCATCCAATCAATATTCAGCTATGGAGTCCATTCAATCCCTGCCAGGGACGGAGGATATCTTACCCACCTCCCAGTGGGTTGGCAACGACTTGAAGGTTGCCGATATACATACCTGGCAGCGGGTTGAGCAGATCGCCAGGGACCTGTTTCGACGGGCAGCCTATCGGGAAATTCGCACCCCTTGTTTTGAGCAAACCTCCCTATTTGAGCGCGGTATTGGTACCGCTACCGATGTGGTCAGCAAGGAAATGTATAGTTTTCGAGACCGCAGCGATCGCGGCTGCACCCTGCGTCCCGAAGGTACGGCTGGGGTGGTGCGAGCCTACATTCAGCACAGTCTCTACGGCCAGGGGGGAGTGCAACGGCTCTGGTACGGTGGCCCCATGTTTCGCTACGAGCGGCCACAAAAGGGGCGTCAGCGCCAGTTTCACCAGATTGGCGTAGAGGTTTTAGGCAGCGCCGACCCCCGGGCCGATGTAGAGGTAATTGCCCTGGCCACCGATTTACTCCAGGGCCTGGGGTTAAGGAACCTCACCTTTTACCTGAATTCCGTGGGCGATCGGGAGGATCGCCAACAGTATCGTGAAGCCCTGGTGACCTACCTCACCCCCTACCAGGCTGACCTTGATCCCGACTCCCAACATCGGCTTGTACACAACCCCCTGCGCATTCTCGATAGCAAAGACGAGAAAACCCAGGCCATTGTAGCCAGCGCTCCCAGCATTCTCGATTACCTGGGGAATCAATCCAAACGCCACTTTGATCAGGTCCAACAGCAGCTCACCAACCTGGGCATTGAGTTTATTTTGAATCCCCGGTTGGTACGGGGGTTAGATTACTATACCCACACCGCCTTTGAAATTCAGTCCTACGATCTGGGGTCCCAAGCCACGGTTTGTGGCGGTGGTCGCTATGATGGCCTGGTAGAAGAGCTGGGGGGACCAGTCACCCCGGCGGTGGGCTGGGCGATCGGGCTAGAACGGCTCACCCTATTACTGGAGAAACTCAATCCTGAAGGCCCAGCCAACCCCGAGGTCTATATTGTTTCCCGGGGCGAGAAAGCTGAAGCCAATGCTCTGCAACTAGCGCAGCAACTCCGCCAGGCTGGGCTAGCCACCGATCTAGATCTAAGTGGTTCTGCCTTCGGTAAACAGTTTAAACGGGCCGATCGCAGTGGGGCCCCGGTTTGCCTGATCCTGGGCGAAGAAGAAGCCACCCAGGCCCTGGTACAAGTAAAGTGGCTAGGGTCGGGGCAGCAAATTAGCCTGAGCCAGGTCGATTTGATTCGAAATCCAGAGCAATTGCGCCGGTCCGCTCCCTAGAAAAGGGGTGAGGATATTCCATCTCCATCTTGGTTGATGCCCTAGGAGATGGGTCGGGCTCGCCGCCGCCCCGTCGCACCTGGTGACGGCTATCTTAAGTGCCCTGGAGATGCTGGTTAAGGGCATCCAGGTTAAAGCTGTAGGGGTCAAAGTCGTACCCAACCCGCTGCCAGAGATGATCATACTCTGGGTCATCACTATCATTCAGGCGCTCTAGCAACTCCACGTATCCCCAGACTCCGTCACAGAACTCTGGCGGTCCACTGCCCTCTCCGGCTAAGCAGCGGACCTGGGGCAGGCTAGCCTCTCCGACTTGCAACGGTGCCGTTAGGATGGTCTCGAGGGTAATTTTGTGGCGCCAGCCTCGAGCTGAATCATAGATGTAGAGTAGGCTATCTCCCTGAGTAGAGAGGACCTGATCCAAAGAGGTTGTAGCTTTCAGCTGGCTAGAGCAGGGGTGGGCTGAGGGGGAACTCAACCCGGTAGTCCGGAAATCATAATCACCATCGCCAGACCAACCCATGGCAATCACCAGAATTCTATGGAGTTCTGACAGACCTAGGATTGAACTAACCCGTAGCTGCCTCCAGATGGCAGGATCGCTGTCTAGCAAATCAACGCGGAGGTCATAGAACATCGGTCAACCCTATAAACCTTAACAACTGCCCGGTGCCCCACCCTATCCGTCGGTCTACTGCCGGGTGGAAGCTGGGGCATTTAAGGGAGTATTTGATCTGAAGCCAAGGTTGCGATCGCCGCCACAACCTCCCTACCTATGTGCTCCCGCCATAGCCCCTCACCCCGTCGCCCCGTTTGTAAAATAAACCGCAGACAATACTGATCAGGAAATCCTTCGGCTTCGAGCCAGATATATTGTGATTCTAGTTCACAGGTTAATTGTTCCTGGTCCATCAAAGCATGGGCCATAGACTGCATAGTCTCTGCGAGCCTCTGGGCCAGGCGACAAAAGTCTTTAAATTCCAAGGCCGTCAGCTCTATAGCCCAACCGTCCCCCGCCAATAGGGCCGGATACTCAGGGGCGGTGGTATCCCAGCCCAGGCGCCACCCCGAACCCTCTTGAATCACTCGTTCGCCCCTGACAACCATGGTTCTGACCTACTAGGTCGGCACTATTCGCCAATAATTTCAGGTTGGGTGAGTTCGTCAGACATTTCGATAATCGCCCGCAGCACGGGCTTCATTTTTGGATCTTCGTAGTTTTCAAAATCTTCAAAGCGCCGACGCTGGGCCCGGTTCGCCACCTGAACTGTAATTCGATAGCGATTTGAGGCGGCTCGAATCAACTCTTCACTGCGGCGCATCAACTGCATATTATCGAAGGGAGAGCGTTTGAGCATGGAGAACCTCTGGAACATTGGCCATTTTATTCTATCAAGAATTCCAGGTCGGCCAACGGTTCCAAACGGAAAGGTCGGCGTGGACCGACAGGGACAATAACTTCACCGCTTTTTCATGGGAAGTGACTTTAATCTTTTGTTACAATAGAATAACTGTGCGCGCAGGAGAACCTCCCAGTTATGACGAGTAGCCATTCCCAAAAGTCTGTTGTGATTTCCCCTTCCATTCTATCGGCAGACTTTAGTCGTTTGGGTGAAGAGATCAAGGCGGCTGACGAAGCCGGTGCCGATTGGATTCACGTTGATGTCATGGATGGTCGATTCGTGCCTAACATTACCATTGGTCCCCTGGTAGTTAGCGCCATCCGCCCCATTACGCAAAAGCCCCTAGATGTCCACCTGATGATCGTGGAACCAGAGAAATACGTGGCTGACTTTGCTAAGGCAGGGGCCGATATTATCTCTGTTCATGCTGAGCACAATGCGTCGCCCCATCTTCACCGCACCCTGGGACAAATTAAGGAATTGGGTAAACAGGCCGGGGTCGTGCTCAATCCCTCTTCTCCCCTATCCTTGATAGATCATGTCCTTGATCTGTGCGATCTCGTTTTGATTATGAGCGTCAATCCTGGGTTTGGCGGTCAGAGCTTTATTCCGGGAATGGTGGCTAAGATTCGCGATCTGCGAGCACTGTGCGACGAACGGGGACTGGACCCCTGGATCGAAGTTGATGGCGGCCTGAAGGCCAATAACACCTGGCAGGTTTTAGAGGCTGGTGCCAATGCCATTGTGGCCGGATCAGCCGTGTTTAATGCCCCGGATTATGCCGCTGCCATTGAGAGTATTCGGCACAGTAAGCGGCCTGCGCCCGAACTAGCGATGGTTTAGTCCTAAAACGGGGAAGTCAGGACCAGTTCTGGCTTCCCCGTTTTAGGACTTACCTGGATTGGAGCGCACCGGGTTACCTGAAAAAACTCGCCAGATGGGCCGGAGCTCCATAGTATTGCCACCGATCCAGGGTTTAGACTGGCCTGTGTAGCATTAATCGGAACCTATAGCTACAGCCCCAAACAGGGGAACAGAAGCTGCCATGACCGAGTTCTAAGCCTTCTGACCAAAACCATGTGACCTGACCTTTCCAGCATCCGCCGACCAATGGTTAACAAGATTGAGGTGGCTGTCGCTATTCTTTACCAGGAAAATAGGTTTTTACTGCAATTGCGGGATGACATTCCTGGAATCGTTTATCCCGGTCAGTGGGGCTTTTTTGGCGGCCATCTGGAAGCAGGAGAGACACCCCTAGGGGCTTTGAAGCGGGAATTGCAGGAAGAGATTGGCTACCAGCCTAGCAGTTTAGAGCGATTTCTGCGGATGGAGACAGAGCAGGTAATTCGCCATGTATTTCATGGATCCATTCTGGTTTCCATGGCCGATTTGGTACTCCAGGAAGGAGCCGATCTGGACCTCTTGAGCCCAACAGATATTCATCAGGGATTTTGCTATTCCGACAAGGTGGGTAAGACCTGTGCGATCGCCGCTCCCCATCGAGAAATTTTGCTATCTTTCCTTCAGTACTCAAAGATGGAGTTGAACGGTGGGTAGCCCCAAACAAGGTTTGCAATCGGCGTCAGCCCCTATTCCCACCCTACCCCCCTATTCCGTGCGGGAAAGCCGTCGCGCCCGCCATGTCTCCCTTAAGGTCCACCTGAATGGGCGGGTGGAGGTGGTTGTTCCCCAGGGCTTTAACCACGAAGAATTACCCGCATTGCTCCAGAGCCGCCGGGAGTGGCTCTGGGAAATGGTGGGGCAGGTCGAGACCCACTTGGGGAAAGACCCTTTTGAAACCCGACCCCACCAGATCGAGCTGCGATCGCGCCAGCAAACCTGGCTGGTTCTCTATCAGGAGAGTCCACTACGGGAGATCAGACTGACCCAGCCCCAACCCCTAACCCTGGCTCTGCTGGGTGACATTAACCAGCCAGCCATCTGTAATGATTTGTTGCGGCAGTGGTTAGGGCGTAAAGCCAGAGCAGAACTAGCCCCCTGGTTACGAGAGCTGAGCTTCGACCTCAGCCTACCCTTTCGACGGATCTCCATTCGGGGCCAGAGGACTCGTTGGGCCAGCTGTTCTAGCCAGAAAGACATTAGTCTTAACTATAAATTACTCTTTTTACCCCCTCATCTAGTGCACTATGTTTTTGTCCATGAGCTCTGTCATACCATTCATATGAATCATTCCTCTGGCTTCTGGCGGTTGGTATCAGAAAAATACCCGGCCTATGGGACTGCCCGCGATCAACTGCGAGAAGGTTGGCGCTATGTGCCGGGCTGGATTGAGGGTTAGGTATCTTGTTTGGGTTCCCCAGTCGGAAACTCCACCCCCTGCAAACTCCCCACAGTGGTTACCAGTGGGATAGCCGCAGGACTTACTTCTTTGAGGGATGGTATTTTCGGGTTACCCTGCCAGAGCCAGGGATAACCTTTGCCTTTATGTACTCCATTCAAGACCCGATCGGAGGCCAATTCCGCAGCGGTGGAGTAGCTCAGGTGCTCGGGCCAGCAGACACCTATATCTGGCGTACCCTGCCCAATCCTCAATTGTTCTGGGCCTGGTCAGAAGGATTGGGCCTGGGCCATTGGCGGCAACCATTGAGGGACCAAGTTCCCCAGTTTTTACCCCCCCATCAATTTAGCGATCGCATTGTCGAAGGTTACCAGGCTACCACCAGCTGGCACCAGGGTTGCCTGCAAGAGCCCACCGGTCAGCACACCGTAACCTGGCAATACCAGACCGAACCGGTCTACGGTTGGGGCAATCCCCAGCAGCCTCAACAGGCAACCGCTGGCTGGCTATCGGACTGGTCAGTGTTCGAACCCGGATGGCAGGTACTAATGGCTCACGGCCACGCCACCGGTTGGATTGAATGGCAAAAGACCCGTTATAACTTCACCAGGGCACCCGCTTACTGCGAAAAAAACTGGGGCCGAGCCTTTCCCCACCGCTGGTTCTGGCTACAGTGCAATGCCTTTAACCAGGTTAGTGATCTGAGTCTAACCGCCGTTGGTGCTGACCGCCAGCGACAGCGACACCCCGATCGGGTCGCCCTGGTTGGCCTGCACCATCAAAATCAGTTTTATGAATTTGTTCCCTGGAATGCCACCTTTACCTGGCAGGTTTACGCCTGGGGAGACTGGTACCTGAGGGCGGAGCGATTCAACTATATTGTAGAGATTAAGGCTACGGCCAATCGGCCCGGGGTAAAATTACGAACCCCTGATGAAGAGGGTATGGTCTACCGCTGTCGCCATACCACCCAAGGCCAAATCCACCTCAACCTCTGGCATAAACAAGAAGGAAACCTAACTTTGCAGCTAACCGCCACCAGTCACCAAGCCGCTCTGGAAGTAGGCGGCGATCCCTGGATTGGACCATGGTGTTCCTGAGCCTGAAGACCTCTCTGGCAATAGCTATAAAGCCTTGGTGAAGGATATAGAAAGTTGATGTTGCTATCTCCTCATCCTTGGGTAAAATCTAGGTCAACACAGTTTTTTTTTAACTTTTTATTTTAAGCAGGTGAATTTTAATGACATCAAACTCCAGGTCGAATTTGATTCAGTTTCTACAGGATGAGTTAGCCATTTCGGCAGCCTCCTTGCAGGTTGCCCTAAAGCACAGCGAGCAAGATCCGGGTCCCTTGCCAATGATTCTCTGGCAATACGGATTAGTCACCCTTGAACAACTCGAGCAGATTTATGATTGGATGGAAGCCGCTTAATTCCCCCCTTCACCCAACTGAATTTTCTTGAGAGGTGCAGCAACTGCCGCACCTCTCCCTATTTATTGCTTAGTCATGATAAAACTCGAATGAAGCGTCTAAAATCTCGAATTACCGCCCTATTGGTGATAGCGGGGTTAGTCTTTCTAGCTGCTCTGGTCTTCGATCGGATGGTAAATCTGAAATCAGGGCAGGCGGGTATGGAACATCAACCCAATTCCCCAACCTCGGCGAATTCAGATACCCTTCGACTTCTCTATAGCCGATCCGCCGTCACCCTCAACCCTCACCTGGCAACTGGCTTCCAGGACTTCGAAGCAGCCCGTCTGGTGTATGAACCCCTGGCCAGTTATAACCAGGCAGGGGAGCTGGTTCCCATTCTGGCCAGGGATATACCTACCCAGGCCAATGGCGGTATAGGGGAGAACGGCGCCACCGTCACCTGGGAACTGCGCCCAGATGTCACCTGGAGCGATGGCAAAGCCTTTACCGCTGAGGATGTGGTGTTCACCTTTGAGTTTATCCACAACCCTGAAGTGGCGGCGGTAACGGCCCAGTACTACGAGACGGTTAAACAGGTGGAAGCCCTGAATGATCATCGGGTGAGAATTACCTTTAATCAGGCCGATCCAGCCTGGGCTACTGTTTTTACCGGCCAAACCGGTCTGATTCTACCCCGCCATATTTTTGCTGCCTACAATAATCGTCAAGCCAGAGCCGCTAGCCCTAATTTACAGCCCGTGGGTACTGGCCCCTATCAGGTGGTAGGGTTTCAGACTGGGACAATTGTCTTTGAGCCCAACCCTACCCATTGGGGAGGGAAACCTGGCTTTAAGCGGGTGGAGTGGCTCGGCGGTATGGCTCCCTATGCTGCGGCGCGAGATGTGCTGCGGGCAGGGGTGGCTGACGTTGCTCCCAACCTACAGGTGGAGGCAAGTAGCCTACAGGATTTGGAAAAAGATGCTAAGGGGCACGTGGTTAATCTGTTTGGGGCCCAGGTAGAACGGATCATGGTGAACTTTGCCAATCCCTTTGCCCAAACAGAACAGGGTGAACGTTCCAGTGCTGCCGTTCCCCATCCCTACTTCAGTGATTGGCGAGTACGTCAGGCGGTCAACCTGGCTATAGATCGTGATGCCATTAGCCGTGATCTCTATGGTGAGACGGGTCAACCGACAGCCCAGTTATTGGTGGAACCCGATCGCTATCGGGCCCCTAATTTAACCTATGAGTACAACCTGACCAAGGCTAGGACATTACTGGATCGATCCGGGTGGGTCGACAGTGACGGTGATGGTATTCGTGACAAAGACGGAGTACCCATGGAAGTTCTGTTTCAGGCTCCCATCAATCCGGTCCGTCAGCGCACCCAGGCAATTGTCAGCGATCGCCTGAAGGAATTGGGTATGGATGTAAAAATTGCCCGCATCCGGGTGGATGAGTTTTTTTCAGCTAACCCTAAAGATACCAACACCCTCAACCACTTCTATGCCGACCTACAACTTTACGCCACTGGTAACGAAAGCCCCGACCCAACCACCTATATGGGATGGTGGACCTGCGCCAAAATCGCCTCCCTGGCTAACCAGTGGCAGGAGCCCAACAATGCTCGTTATTGCAGTGCGGACTACGATCGCCTCTGGAATCAGGCCAGGATCGAGTTAGATCCAGAAAGACGGATCCAACTGTTTCAACAGATGAACCAACTCTTAACCAGGGATGTGGCGGTGATTCCGATTGTCCACCGGGCTATGGTTAATGCCGTTAGCGATCGACTGACTGGGGTGGAGTTTACGCCCTGGGATGCCAGTACCTGGAAAATTAAAGACTGGAGACAAAAAGATTTAGTCCATAAGTAGGACGGGGTTAAGGTAACCCCAGCTAATTAAGTTAGGCTTGAGTAGCCTGAGCGATCGTGATCGCCTGTGATCCCCCATCTTTTTTATCAGGCTATGGATCCATCCTATTCTATCTATCCCTTATCAATCGCTGGGGAACCCCTGGCCATTGACCAGGATCCCCTCAGGATTGGAGCCGATTCCTCCCTACAGCAGGGGGTAGAAGCCATGGCAGGAGCGGCTAAAACCTGTGCACTGATCTACACTGGGCCGACCTTGATTGGCGTGTTGACCTATAGCCATTTAGGAGAGGCAACCACCTGCGGTGTGGATTTCAGACAGGCCGCCGTCAGCAATTGGCTGACGCCTCTAGACAGACTCCGTCTAGTGCCAGGCGATCGCCTAGAAGATGGCAATAATCTCCCACCTGACGACTATTTACCAGTACTGAATCCAGCCCAGCATTGGGTAGGATTGCTGACTCCAGAAGGGGACTACAAAATTACCCCCGAGGCCTTCCTACCCCGCCCTGCCGCTTTTCCCTCCTTACCCCAGCCCCAGGGGAAGCTTCACCAGGAACACCTCATCCTTGCCCTCAAGGGCGCTAAAGTGGGGGCCTGGGATTGGGATTTGATGACTAATACCTTGACTCTATCGGAGGAGTTGGAGCAACTTCTAGAAATTAGTCCCGGCGACTTTGATGGCCGTTACGAGAGTATCTTTAACTATATCTACCGGGAGGACCGGGCAGCGGTTCACCAGGTATTACAAGCCGCTATTACTCAGGGTCAACGGTACGATATTGACTTTCGAGTGGTTCAGCCGGATGGCGTCATCCGCTGGCTGCTGTCCCAGGGGCAGGGATTCAACCACGGCGGTATGTCACCTCGCTTAGTGGGCATCACTCTAGATATTTCGGATCAAAAACAGGCTGAAAGCGAACTCAAGTTACAGGCCAGGCGAGAACGGCTGGTTGGTGAAATTGCCCAGCGTATTCGATCCCTTCTGGATTTAGAAAATATCCTTGAACAAACCGTGGTTCTAGTCAGGGAGTTTATCGCAGCCGATCGGGTGATTATTCTTCAGTGCGCCCCCGATGTGAGCGGTAAAGTGGTTCAGGAGGCCTGTGTAGAGGGTTATCCAACCATGCTAGGTTGGTCCCTACGGGATCCCTGGACCGTACAGGAAAAGTTCCTGGCCCACTATCGCCTGGGAAATGGTCTGGCCATAGCGAATATCTATGAACAGGGGCTAGCAGAAAGTCAATTACTCTTTCTGGAATACTTCAAAATTCAGGCGGAAATGGTGGCGCCACTGCTCCAGGGACAATCCCTCTGGGGTTTGCTGATAGTACACCAGTGCGACGCGCCCCGGCAATGGCGAAGCAGCGATCTCAGGCTTTTACAGACCCTGGCCACCCAGGTGGGAATTGCGATTCACCAGGCTAAACTGCACCAGCGCCTAACTCTGGTGAATCAGAAGCTAAAACGTATGGCCTACCTGGATGGGCTGACCCAGGTTGCTAACCGCCGCCGCTTTGAGCACCATCTGGACAATGAATGGCGACGGATGGCCCGTCAGCAAACACCCCTGGGAATTATTTTGGCGGACATTGATTACTTTAAAGAATTTAACGACCTCTATGGTCATCAGGCCGGAGATAACTGTCTACGCCTGGTCGCTCGCCTCCTGGGACGAGCGGCGAAGCGGCCCGGCGATCTAGTGGCCCGCTATGGAGGTGAGGAGTTTGTCGTGATTTTGCCCGGTGCCGATCTAAAGGGAGCGGAAACGGTGGCTGAAGATATACGGCAGTCTGTTCGGAGTCGTCGCATTACCCATCTGGGCAAGAATACCATCGATGGCATTGTCACCATGAGTCTGGGGGTAGCCAGTGGTATCCCTGGGCCTGGGGTAGATTCAGCTAGTTTATTGAAGCAGGCGGATGGGGCTTTATATGCGGCTAAACATGGTGGACGCGATCAGGTCAGGTTAGCCCATGACCTGGAGTCAAGAGCAAAAGGTTAGGGCTAACTGAGTCGCTTTTACAGCTTTGGCCAGATGTTGAGGACCAAGGGAATTGGCGACAGCGGAGCCTGGATAGGGGTTCTGGCTTACCTCCGTCCCCTTGCAGGTAGCTAGGGCTATAGCTTAGGAGGGCCAGACCCGGGATACTAGAGCCGGTCGGCCTAGATACCAGGGTCGTAACTCTTGCCACAAAGAGAGCAACCACTGCCGAGCTTCAGTGGTGGAGGGGCCTCGATAACGGCACAGTAATCCCGATTGGAGGCGGGTCAGACCGACTTTACCGCTATCGGTCGATGACCCCAGCGATCGCAGGTGGGTGAGTTGATCTGTAGTCAACACCATCCCTACCAGGGCCAGACTGGCCACCACCGGTTGCCCCCCTAGCCCATTCACGCTTTCCAGGGCCAAACTACCCCCTAGCAATGATTGACGGTCCAGCCATAGGGGTTGGTTACCCTGCCAGACTTCCAGGGAAGATTGCCAGTGACCCTGGTTAAAGCGCTCGCCCCGAGCGGTGCGGCCGAAGCGAGTGATTTCCCAACCACACCAGACCGCCTGAGGGGCTAGATTAATCCGTAAATGCTGGCGATACCAGGCCCGATCAAACAAAATTGTTTCCTGGGGAAACCACTCCAGACAGGTCTGGGGTGCCAGGGTCAGGGTAGTCGTCTGCTCAGCCGCCCCCTCCCCCCGACCCCCATAAACCTTACTGGCGGCGGCGGTGGTAACCAAGGCCCGACTGTGATCTCGCAATTCTAGATCAACGGTGAGGCGATCGCCTTCCACCATACCGCCCGCCGTATGTACTAACACGGTATGGCATACCTCTAGCCCTTCAGGGTATAGGGGACGCTGTATGCGTAGGGGAGCCCGAGTATAGGTCTGGGTGGGCAGACAAATCCCCTGTTTACAGCTATAAACCATATTGGCCGTACCCTGCCAACCCCTGGATTCTGGTGGTAAGGTTGGAACCATCACTGGGGTTACAGATAACTACCGGGCATAGATACCTCCGATCGCCCCCCTTGTACCCGCAGGTTTTGGCAGCGAAGCAATTCATTGACGTTCAGCACAGAACGACCCTCTAGAGCCGGTATCGCTTCAATAGCCTGAATTAAGGCTCTGACCGCCTCAGCTTGGGAGTAGCCCCGGCGCTGAGCCACCTGGATGGCCCGATCATCGGCAGCCACTTCGATTTGGGGACCACGCACCCCTCGCCAGATCTGCCAGCCCGCCAGAGCCGTCACCCCTCCAGCGGCCAGTACCCCCACCGCATCGGCCTGGAGTAGTTCAAAACAGGCTCCCAATAAACCAGCTCCAGCCATTGCCTGATACCAGTTTGGCTTAAGTAGATTGGCTAGGGCAACCCAGCAAACCGTGCGTAGAAATAGCAAATCTCGCTGGGGTACCGCTAACTGTTGCCAGAGGTCAAGGTTAAGGGTAACCGTATGGCTCTGATGCCAGGGCCGAGGAAACTCAGCTTTAATCACGTCGATCTGGCGATCGCTGAGGGCAAGTTTGGTTTTCATGCGGGCCGAGGCAGGCATTAGTTCCTTCAGCCGACTAATTTCAGCGTTAGGGTTGACCACAGCACTGATCTTCCAAATAAAACCACCCCCTAGCCTACCATTTTCTTGCCGGAGTAACGGGGAT
>JBMOHM010000038.1:0-30282 GCA_049317845.1 Nodosilinea sp.
CCTCCCGGGGCAAGCCCGATGGTGGCCATGCCGCGGACCAGCCTGGGGAGTTATGCTGGAAGCAGAACCTTAGGAATAAGTCGTATCCAGGTGACCGGGGCGGCAAGGGTGATTAAAAAGACGATTCAATCTAAATTGTCGAAGGTTTCAAGCACCCTTTAGAGCAAGCCAGAACACCACCCGGCCTGGGCTTCAGCCAATCCAATCGGTCCTAAGGGATCTGGCCAAAAGTATAAATTTAGCCCAGGAGGTTACCGGATGATCACCCTACGGCCAAGCGAGGAACGGGGCAGCGCCAATCTCGGCTGGTTAGACACCCGCCACAGTTTCTCCTTCAGCAACTACTACGATCCTGATCACATGGGCTTTGCCTCCCTACGGGTGATCAATGAAGACAAAATCAGCCCCGGTGGCGGCTTCCCTACCCACGGCCACCAGGATATGGAAATTGTCACCTACGTGCTGCAGGGTGCCCTGGAACATAAGGACAGCCTGGGGAATGGATCGGTGATCCAGCCCGGAGATATTCAACGCATGTCCGCCGGTACGGGCATTTTCCACAGCGAGTTTAACGCCTCCAATAGCGAGCCCGTTCACCTGCTGCAAATCTGGCTGTTACCCGCCAGTCAAGGACTTCCACCAGGTTACGAGCAGATATATGTGGCCCCAGAGCAAAAACAGGGCCAACTACGACTGGTGGGTTCTCGAGATGGCCGGCAAGGATCGGTCACCATTCATCAGAATGTGGACCTCTACGCCAGTGTCTTAAGGGCCGGGGATCGGATCAACCATACTCTGGAAACGGGCCATGTCGCCTGGATCCAGGTAGCCCAGGGAACCATTGACCTAAACGGGCACCATCTCACAGCCGGCGATGGCGCCGCGCTCTCTGACCTTAACTGCCTCACCCTAGCCGGAAGCGCCCCCGAGTCAGAATTACTGCTATTTGATATGGTGGCTTAGGGGCCCGATCAGGAGGCAACCCTAACGCTGTGGCCAATGACCTATTCCCATGGCTACTCCCTACAAATTAGCGAAACATGCTGCTGACCGAACTTTCTTCGTGAATACGCCAGATTGCTTCACCCAGCAGGTTAGCCATCGATAAGACTGTCAGTTGTTTAAACTCACGGCTGGGGGTCATGGGAATAGTGTTTGTAACAATCACCTCTTCAAACAGTCCTCCAGATAGCCGTTCTATCGCTGGGCCTGAAAATACCGGATGAGTAGCGCAGGCATAAACCTGACGGGCTCCCTGCTGTTTGAGTAAGCGGGCCCCTTCACAAATAGTCCCCGCGGTATCAATCAAATCATCCACCAAGACAGCGGTTTTACCCCGCACATCCCCCACCACATTCATAACTTCAGCCACGTTGTGAGCCTGGCGACGTTTATCAATGATGGCCAGGGGGGCGTCGTTGAGTTTTTTGGCAAAGGCCCGGGCCCGGGCTACCCCTCCCACATCGGGGGAAACCACCACCAGGTCCGAGAGGTTTTTACTGGCAATATAGTCAATTAATACGGGACTACCATAAACATGGTCACAGGGAATATCAAAGTAGCCCTGAATTTGGGCCGAGTGTAGATCGATAGCCAACACCCGACTAGCGCCCGCCGTGGTGATCTGGTTAGCCACCAGTTTAGCTGTAATAGACTCCCGACCGGCGGTCTTGCGATCGGCACGGGCATAGCCATAGTAGGGCACCACTGCCGTAATCTGGCGAGCCGAAGCCCGCCGACAAGCATCGATCATAATCAACAGCTCTACCAGGTTATCGTTCACTGGATAGCAGGTAGGCTGAATTAAGTAGACATCACAGCCCCGAATCGATTCCTGAATTTGTATATAGATTTCCCCATCAGCAAATCGTTTCCGCACCATGGGACCAAGATCGATCCCAAGGTAACGGGCCACTTCTCTAGAGAGTTCCACATTCGCAGAACCAGAAAATAGTTTTAAGCGGTTGTTGTCACCCAAGGAAGGCAATAGGGGGGTCAGAAGCGGCAAGGTGGCAGAACGGATCACAGCAAGCCCTCTCAGCATTTTCACCAAGCAAATCCTAGCATTTGAAATCAAAAACTTTCTGAGCATTTATCCTTATTGCTATCAGAAATTTTCAGGATTTGATCCTAACCAGGTCCAGCCCTTGATCTAAATCGGGCTGTAACTTGGGCCTAGAATGGGAGAACTTGCATGCCCATGGATGATCGATACCCCAATGGCAGAGGTAGAGTTGGTTTCATCAGCATTAATGATCGCAGGCTTCCATGCCCTGTCCGATCCGTTGCGGGTCAGGGTAATAGAGTTACTGCGGCAACAGGAACTCTGCGTGTGTGACCTGTGCGCAGCTTTAGACATAGGCCAATCTAAACTTTCCTTTCACCTCAAAACCCTGAAGGCAGCTAAATTGGTAGAAACCCGTCACCAGGGGCGTTGGATTTACTATCGTCTGCATCCGCCACAATTTGCAGCCCTGGAGGCCTATCTCTCAGAGTATGGTCGCTGCCGATCAATGATTCCTACCCGTATTTGCCAGGACCAGACCAATACAGCACCAGGTAGCAACAGTAGCCAGTCGGGTTAGGACAGTTTGAGCACCGCCATGAAAGCCTCCTGGGGCACGTCCACCGTACCGATCGCCTTCAACCGCTTCTTCCCCTTCGCCTGCTTCTGAAGGAGTTTTTTCTTCCGGGAGATATCACCGCCATAGCATTTAGCCAACACGTCCTTGCGCAGGGCGGGAATGCTCTCGCTGGCGATCACCCGGCTACCGATCGCCGCCTGAATGGGAATCTTAAACTGGTGGCGGGGAATCAGTTCCTTGAGTTTTTCCACCAGGGCCTTACCCACGTAGTAGGCCTTATCGCGGTGCACGATGGAGGCCAGGGAATCCACTGGATCACCGTTAATCAGCACATCCAAGCGCACCAAGGGATTAGCCCGGTAGCCAATCAGGTGGTACTCCATACTGGCGTAGCCCTTAGTGCGGGACTTCATCTGATCAAAGAAATCGGTCACCACCTCCGCCAGGGGTACCTCGTAGATCAGGGTGGTGCGACCCTGGGTCAGGTACTTCATGTCTTTAAAGTCTCCCCGGCGGGTTTGGCATAACTCCATGAGGGGCCCCACGTACTCTTCGGGGGTAATAATATCCAGTTGGACGTAGGGTTCCTCAATTTTCTCCCGCGCCTGGGGATCGGGCAGGGTACTGGGGTTGTCGATCTCCAGCACCTCTCCCGTCAGGGTAGTCACCTGGTAGATAACCGACGGGGCGGTGGTAATCAAATCCAGGTTGTATTCCCGCTCCAGCCGTTCCTGCACGATTTCCATGTGCAATAGCCCTAGGAAACCACAGCGAAAGCCAAAGCCCATGGCACTGGAGGTTTCGGGCTCGTAATTCAGGGCCGCATCACTGAGTCGTAGCTTTTCCAGGGCTTCCCGCAGTTCCTCAAACTGGTCCGAAGCAGTGGGGAACAGGCCGCAGAAGACCATGGGTTTGGCCTCCACATAGCCGGGTAGGGGATCGGAGGCCGGGTCCTGCACCAGGGTAATGGTATCCCCCACGCGGGCATCTTCCACCGCCTTAATGGAGGCGGCCAGGTAACCCACCTCGCCAGCATGGAGCTGGTCTACCCTGACCTGGTTGGGAGCCAGTACCCCCAGTTCGTCGATTTCGTACTCCTTACCCGAGGCCATTAGCCGCACCTTGTCTTTCTGGCGCAGGGTGCCATCTACCACCCGAAAGTAGACAATCACCCCCCGGTAGCTGTCGTAGTAACTGTCGAAAATCAGGGCTCGCAGAGGTTTTGCCACCGTATCCTGGGGCGGCGGCACCAGATAGACAATGGATTCCAGAATTTCGTCGATACCCACGCCTTCCTTAGCGGAGGCCAGAATCGCATTGCTGCAGTCGAGGCCAATAATTTCTTCAATTTCCTGCTTGATGCGCTCGGGGTCGGCACCGGGCAAATCGATTTTGTTTAAAACCGGGATAATTTCCAGGTCGTTTTCCAGAGCCAGGTAGACGTTGGCCAGGGTTTGGGCCTCCACCCCTTGGGAGGCATCTACCACCAGTAGGGCTCCTTCACAGGCAATCAGCGATCGCGACACCTCGTAGGAAAAGTCCACGTGACCCGGGGTATCGATGAGATTGAGAATATAATTTTTGCCATCCTGGGCCCGGTAGTTCATCCGCGCCGCCTGCAGTTTGATCGTAATACCCCGCTCCCGCTCCAGATCCATGTTGTCCAGAAACTGGGCCTTCATATCGCGATCGCTAACGGTGCCGGTGCGCTGTAATAGCCGATCCGCCAGGGTTGACTTACCATGGTCGATATGGGCAATAATCGAAAAATTGCGGATCTGTGCAACAGGGACCTCGGTCATACCAGGGTTACCAGGAAGTATAAACATAGAGTAAACTGCAAATATTGTAATGGTTCCTCTGGGCGAATGCGGAGAACTCAGGCGACGGACTGGAGTCTGAGGGACAATAGCTTAAACCACGAGAAACCAGTTCCCCTAAGTAGTTACTCCGTCAACCCCAATGGATGAAGTCGCCTCCAGAGCTGTTGACAGCCCTCCATCGTCAACCGAAAAGGTGGAACTGTCTGTCCAAATTGATCGGGAACTGTTGAACCAGGTGAACCATCTTACCTCTGACCCGGCCAAGGTAATTGAGGTAGCGCTGCGGCAGTGGCTCAGGGGCGATCGCCGTCCCGAAGACGATTTGGTTCGCCATCTCCCCCGTAATCCCACCGTTCCCCCCAAGGGTGAATGGAACGATTGATTAAGTTCTAGCCACAGTACAGTATTGTCGGCTGGTGAAAAAGTTTTAAAGCCATGAACTTTCCCTCTCCCCTTCCTGGCCGTACTAGCCGTAGCCATAGCCCTGCCAGTCCCGATCCAAACCCTGGATCAGAGCCTGTATACGGCTGGACCGTTCTACTCAATCAGGAGGGTAGGGTTGAATCGGTTCAAACCATGGGGTCCAGTCTACCCCTGGTGGGTTCTACAGCCAGTTGGGTGGGCAGACGATTATCCGAGGTGGCAGCCTTTCCCAACCCAGACACCCTGGCCCTGGCTCTAACCACCCTGAAAACCATCAACCAACCTCTACAACTACCTGGGCGCTATCCCTTTGGGTCCCATAGTATTGATATGGTCTGGGTGCTCCACCCCCTTCTCAATCCCAAAGGAGAATTGTTTAAGGTGGCCGCCATGGGCTACTGGTTGAATGTTCATGGTCTTACAGAGACTCTCTATACCCCGGCTCCCGTCCTGAGTGACGGGGGCGGCCAGGTTGAGGTCCATCCCTATATTCAACTACAAACCTATTCCCCCCGACTGACCCAAATTACCCGTAATGTGCGCTGGACCCTAGACCTGGACATTATTCAACAACAAACCGTAGAAGGTTTGGGGGAGCTATTCGCCGCAGATCGCTGTGTTGTCTGCGGCATATCCCCTACCCAAACTAACGTCATAGCGGCTGAATACCTGGGCAATAAAACCTTAGCCAGCTGGTTAGGCCAGCCCCTACCAGTCTTAGAACAGGCCCACCTGGAGACGGCCGCTCGACAAACTGGGGCGGTTCTGGTAGCTAAGCATCCCAGTCAACCGGATCGGGCTATTGTTGCCGTTGCCACCCGGTACCAGGGGCAGGTAAATGGTTTTATTTTGCTCTATAGTCCAGCGGTTCGGTCCTGGACAGAGTTAGAACTGAGTCTGATAACGGACCTGGCCGATCAGGTAGGAACAGCGATCGCCCATGCCAGAGTGTTTTCCGAAAGCCATTCCCTGGCCATCAAACTCCAGCAAGCCAATGCCAGCCTGCTAGAGAAACAGCGGGAATCCCAGGAGGCCCGTCGCCAGGCGGAGGAAGCCCGTCGCCAGGCAGAGGAAGCCTCCCGATTAAAAAGTGAGTTTCTGGCCAACACCTCCCACGAATTAAGAACCCCTCTAAATGGCATGATTGGCTTCCTCAAGCTGGTGCTGGATGGCATGGCCGACGACCCTGCCGAACAGGAGGAGTTCATTCGAGAAGCCCACAAGTCTGCCCTACACCTGCTGAACCTAATCAACGATGTGCTCGATCTGGCCAAAATTGAAGCAGGTAAAATGCAGATTGATATGGGGCCTGTAAACCTGCGGGAACTGCTGGGGGACCTGGAAAGTTTTGCCCGTCCCCAAGCAGAACATAAGGGCCTCTACTTTAAAATTTTGCTCCCCGCCACCCGGGATGTCATTACGGTGAATGGTAATTACCAGCGGTTACTCCAGGTTCTGCTGAATCTGGTAGGTAACGCTAATAAGTTTACCCATGAGGGGGGGGTTACGGTCAGGGCCGAAGTTAAACCGCAGAAAATAGAATATCAGGGCAAGGTGTGGCCCGGTACCGTAAAAATCAGTGTAGCTGACACAGGTATTGGGGTTTCCCTGGAAAAACAGGACCGTCTCTTCCAAACCTTTAGCCAGGTGGATGGAGAACGAACCCGACAATACGGCGGCAGTGGTTTGGGGCTAGCCATTTCCCAGCGGCTGATCGAAGCCATGGGAGGAACGGTGCATTTCATCAGTATGGGAGAGGGATTGGGTTCAACGGTAACCTTTACGGCCTTGCTTTACCAGGAGCCAGTGATGATTGATAAAGAACCCGTTTATCCGGCGTCGTAAAAGCCTGGATATGGTTTGAAAATGAACTCAGATCCTTGATATAACTCTAGCCAGAACGCTGAGGACAGGATTGATCGGTCAATTTCAGACTCGTAACTGATAGGTTTGTCCCTTGTTACGAGACATAAAAAAGCCAATACTGGGTAGGCTTTCTGATCTGGCTCGCCTCCGCCCCCTTACCGGTAGATATGGATTGATCATAGGTCTACTCTAAGATTTTTACCGCTGAAGTATCTAATTTCTGAACCAATTGGGCAATGGTCTCTCCTGACACGGGTTCTATCCAGGCAGGGGCAATTTCTACCAGGGGGACTAATACAAAGGCCCGTTCCACCATTCTAGGGTGAGGAATCTTTAAATCGGGTGTATCCATAATGATATCGGCATACAAAAGAATATCTAAATCCAAGGTTCTCGAGCCCCAACGAACGGTTCGTACTCTGCCAAATTCCTGTTCTATAGCCAGCAGTTTTAAGAGGAACTGTTGTGGACTGATTCCAACTTTGAGAACAGCACAGGCATTAACATAATCGGGTTGTTCTGGTCCTCCTATAGGTGCTGTTTTGTACCAACTAGAGCGGCTTACCAGATCGACTCCTGGGGTATTTCCTAGCCTGAGTAAGGCTGCTTCTAAAGTAGCGCGGGAGTCGCCTATATTACTACCAAGCGCAAGGGCTACTAGATGCTTGGTAGAACCTTCTAGATTGTTCATTATCTTTATACAAACCTGGTGTGTATATACATCTGGCCAAAACACTGAGGACAAAGCGTCTCAGCTAAGACGAAACGTCCTGGCCCGTATCCACCCTATCCAATGCAACTATCCACGGTCTGGTTGACTGACAAATCTTTTTCCCCCCATCCCTAAGTTCCTTCTCCCCCTGTGGGAAGGAATTTCAACCCGAAAACCTGACTCACAAGCCCCTCTCCCGCTCTGGGAGAGGGATTGGGGAGAGGGCAGTGCGTGTTTTCTCAGTTAATCAGATCCACAGCTATTATTTAGCGGTTACATACTAACTTAGATCTAGAACCATAGCCCATTTTATTAATCTTTAGATCTGGTAATTTCAATACTAATTGAACCATTAAAATCAGGAATGGGGGGAGCAGGTTTATGGACGGTGACCTGGACTTTAAAGAGCCTATTGTTCGAACTTAAAATCTGACTAGCAATTTCACCTGCCAACCTTTCTAATAGATCGAACTTTGAGGTCTTGACCAGATCCTTGACTAAGCTAATAACACTACGATAATCAAGGGTATGGGCAATATTATCGCTTTGACATGCTTCAGTAATATCTACCCATAATCTTAGGTCCACCCCAAACCACTGCCCTAAAACCTTCTCTTCTGGCAGGTATCCAATGTAGCCGTAACCACGAATTCCGGTTATGTAAATGCAATCCATTGTTTTCTTGTCTACATAGATGATTTGATCCCAGCCCAGGGCTGGGTCGATCGCCGCTGGCGAGGATTCTATCCCCTCCACTGCCCCCTGGCCAGACCAGGGCAGAAAAAATCCATCAACCTACATTCCCATAATGCAGTAACCCGAATCCACGTAGATTACCTGGCCGGTAATACCACTGGACAAATCGCTACAGAGAAAGGCCGCCGTATTGCCCACCTCTGTTTGGGTAACGGTGCGCCGCAGGGGAGCAGTCGCCTCAACATGGTGAATCATGTCCAGAATTCCCCCCACCGCAGAGGAGGCCAGGGTGCGAATGGGGCCAGCAGAAATACCATTCACCCGAATATTATCGGAGCCCATCTCAGCGGCCAGATAGCGTACGTTCATTTCCAGGGCAGCCTTGGCAATGCCCATAACATTGTAGTTGGGCACCACCCGTACGCCGCCCAGATAGGTCAGGGTGACAATGCTACCCCCTTGGGTCATTAAGGGTTTTGCTCCCCGGGCCAAACTCACCAGCGAGTAGGCGCTAACATCGAGGGCGAGTTGAAAGCCCTGTCGGGAGGTTTGACTGAAGTTACCGGCGAGGTCATCCCGGTTGGCAAAGGCCAGACAGTGGATCAAAATATCCAGTTGACCCCAGGCCTGCTGGATAGTGGTAAAAACATCCTCTACCTGGGCTTCCTCCTGCACATTGCAGGGTAGAAATAAACTGGGATGGAGGGGATCGACCAATTCCTTCACCTTACCTTCCAACTTACCTTTTTCGTCAGGCAGGTAGGTAATGGCGAGTTCGGCTCCCGCCTGGTGGAGTTGCTGGGCAATGCCCCAGGCAATCGATCGGTTATTGGCGATGCCCGTTACCAGGGCTTTCTTCCCAGTCAGGTCTAGCATGGCGATTCGTGATGATCAGCATTTAGGAGTCTACGGGAAATTGGTCCCGGTGGGTAGGGGCTAGACCGATAGAATAGGTAAGCTGGATAGGGCAATTTTGACTATGGATGTGATTCCCGCGATCGATCTGCTCAAGGGTGACTGTGTACGGCTTTACCAGGGAGACTATGGCCAATCGGAGGTGTTCGACCAGGACCCGGTGGCGGTAGCTCAACGCTGGGTTGAACAGGGGGCCAGTCGCCTGCATCTGGTGGACTTAGATGGGGCAAAATCAGGTCAACCGGTTAACTGGCCAGTCATTCAGGCGATTGTGCAGGGGGTCACTGTACCGGTACAGGTAGGGGGCGGGCTGCGCGATCGCGATCGGGTGGCCGATCTGTTTGCCCTGGGGGTACAGTTTGCCATTTTAGGCACCGCTGCCCTGGAACAACCCGATCTGATCAGCGACCTGAGCCACAGCTTTCCCGATCGCATCATCGTCGGTATCGACGCCAGAAATGGCAAGGTAGCCACCCGGGGCTGGTTAGATACCTCGACGATCGCCGCCCTAGATCTAGCCCGGCAGGTCGAAGAGCGGGGAGCCGCCGCCATTATCTACACCGATATTCAGCGCGATGGTACGCTGCAGGGCCCCAACCTGGACGCCCTCCGAGCAATGGCTGAAACCGTGACCATCCCGGTGATCGCCTCCGGCGGGGTAGGAGGACTGGGGGATTTACTCCAACTCCTATCGTTGGAACCCCTGGGCGTAAAGGGGGTAATTGTGGGACGGGCCCTTTACACCGGCGACCTGAGCCTAACGGAAGCGGTGCGGGCGATTGGCAACGGCCGCTGGCAAGACGTCCCCCCTGATCTGGGAACCTCCGCCCTGGCCTGAGCTGGGTTCCAACCGGGAGCCAGGCAGATCGGATGTTTCGTCCAGCTTCCCACGCATTCACCTACAGCTAACCCATTACCCAGACCAGGGAGCTGAAATGCTATAAATGGGAACTGCTTTCCTATCCATGGGAACCCATTTATAAAAAAAGGGTTCCCATGGCTTAATTGCAGCTAGAGGTTTGCTATCTAGGGGTAGGGAAATTCAACCATTGGGTAGGGGTTACCAGGTCAGTCCATCCGCCATGGATAATTGCTCTACTAAAAAGGCCCAGCGATCGGCGGCTTCCCCAATCAGCTTACTGGTCGGCTTACCAGCCCCATGGCCAGCCTCGGTTTCGATGCGAATTAGGACGGGCGCATCACCATGGTGAGCCGCTTGCAAAGCGGCGGCAAACTTAAAGCTATGGGCTGGCACCACCCGATCATCGTGGTCGGCGGTGGTAATTAAGGTGGCCGGGTAGGCGGTATGCGATCGCAGATTGTGGAGGGGGGAATAGGCGTAAAGGGCAACAAAATCCTCCGGGTTCTGGGGCGAACCGTAGTCCGATTCCCAGGCCCAGCCGATGGTAAACTGGTTAAACCGCAGCATATCCATCACCCCCACCGCCGGCAGGGCCGCCCTGAATAGGTCAGGGCGCTGGGTCATGCAGGCCCCCACCAGCAGGCCGCCATTACTACCCCCCATGATGGCTAACTGCTGGGGCTGGGTGTACCCCTTAGCCACGAGCCATTCGGCGGCGGCAATGAAATCATCAAAAACCGTTTGTTTTTGCCGCCTGGTGCCGGCCTGGTGCCAGGTCTCTCCGTACTCGCCACCCCCCCGCAGGTTAGAGACCGCGTAGATACCGCCCATTTCCATCCACACCAGGTTGCTAACGGAAAAACTGGGGGTCAGGGAGACGTTAAAACCACCGTAACCATAGAGCAAGGTGGGATGGGGGCGACGTAAATCCAGGTCGCGGCGGTGGGTTATAAACAGGGGAATGGCGGTGCCGTCCCGGCTGGGATAAAACACCTGGGTGGTGGTGTAGTCCTCGGGGTTAAAGGCCACCTGGGGCTGGCGGTAGGGAGTGCTCACCCCGGTCACCAGGTCGTAATGGTAGATGGTACTGGGGGTGGTAAAGCTGGTAAAGCTGTAGAAGGTTTCCCGATCCTGGGGTTTACCCTCAAAGCCGGCCGCAGAACCGATGCCGGGGAGGGCGATGGAGCGCACCAGTTCCCCCTCCAGGCTGTAGATACGCAGGGCGGTATAGGCGTCTTGCAGGTAATTGGCGACAAACTGATGGTTCAGTAGACTGACCGACTGCAGCGTGTCCTGTCCCTCCGGAATGACCTCCTGCCAGTCCTCAGGCTGGGGCTGATGCAGATGGATGGCAATCAGGCGGCCCCGAGGGGCGTTGCGATCGCTGCGAAACCAGAAGCGATCGCCAGCGTTGCCTACCAGGCTGTAGTTGGCCTCAAACTGGGAAATCAATTCGATCACGGGGCTGTCAGCCTGACTCAGGTCCCGGTAAAACACCAGGTTATGGGGATCGGTCCCCCGCCAAACCGAAATCACCAGGTAGCGGCCATCCTCAGTAACGGTGCCCTCAAAACCCCACTCCTTTTGATCAGGACGTTCATAAACCAGTTGATCGGCGGATTGGGGGGTACCCAGGCGGTGATAGTAGAGTTTTTGATAGTAGTTCACCATCTCCGCTGGAGCGCCGGGGTCGGGTTCATCGTAGCGGCTATAGAAAAATCCCTGGTGGTCGTGGGTCCAGGCAACACCAGAAAATTTAACCCAGCGCAGCCCATCCTCGGTGTCAACACCGGTGTCAATGTGGCGCACATGCCACTCCACCCAATCCGAACCGGCGGTGGATAGGCCGTAGGCCAGCCAGACGCCATCTTCGCTGACCGCCACACCACTGAGGGCCACGGTACCATCTGGAGAAAGGGTATTAGGATCCAGCAGGACCCGGGGTTCGGCCTCCAGACTGGCCAGGGTATAGAGCACGCTCTGGTTTTGCAGACCGTCGTTCTTAAAGTAAAAGTAGCGATCGCCCTGCCTAAAGGGGATGCCATAGCGCTCGTAGTTCCACAATTGGGTCAGCCGTTGGCGAATTGGCGATCGCCAGGGTAAGCTCTCCAGGTAGGCAAAGGTCACCTGGTTTTGGGCCCGAATCCACTGCCGGGTAGCCTCTGAGACAGAGTCCTCCAGCCAGCGATAGGGATCGGCCACCTCCATACCGTGGTAGATATCCACATGGGATTGGCGAGGGCTAGGGGGATAGACCGGGACGGTAGCCATGGCGGTTGCAGGGATAGAACGGTGGACAAACTAGGCTAGGGCATCCGCTAAGGATAGGCCCCGAATCGAGTAGTCCAGTAATTGAACAGGATGCATCAAGGGTAGGGAGTGGCCCTGGGTAGCCAGGTGCTTCTGAATTTGTAGGGCACAGCCCGGATTGGCCGAGGCAATGAGCTGGGCACCCGTATTCACGAGGTTTTTCACCTTCATCTGGCCCAGTTCCTCCGCCACCTGGGGCTGCAGCATATTGTAAACCCCGGCGCTACCGCAGCAGAGGGCCGCATCCAGGGGCTCCCGCAGGGTCACCCCAGGAATCTGACGAAGTAGCTGGCGCGGTTGCAGGCTAATTTTCTGACCATGTAACAGGTGACAGGCATCCTGAAACACCAGAGGCAGTTCCCCCTCGGTGAGGGGATGGAGGGGGGCGGTGAGCCCGACCTCCGCCAGAAATTCCTGGACGTCCCGGACCCGAGCCGAAAAAGCTCGAGCCCGATCGCCGTACTCCGGGTCATCCTGCAAAATATGGGCATAGTCCTTCAGGGTATGGCCACAGCCCGCCGCGTTAATAATTACATAGTCCACCTGGGCCTGTTCAAAGGTGTCAATCATCTGGCGGGCCAAAACCTGGGCCTGGGCCGTTTCTCCCTGGTGGGCGGGGAGGGCGGCACAGCAACCTTGGGAGGCGGGAATCACCACCTCACACCCATTGGCGCTGAGCACCCGGGCCGTAGCGTGGTTCACCTCCGCAAAAAATACCTGTTGTACGCAACCCAATACCATACCCACCCGATAGCGCTGCGGCCCTACAGCCGGTACCACCTCTGGCAGCCCACTCCGAAAGCTCTCTGCCGTCACTGGAGGCAGCAAGGATGCCATCGCCGCCAGTTGGGGAGACAGATTTTGCAGCCAACCCGTGCGCTCTACCAGGCGATCAAGCCCAAGCTTTTGGTAGAGGTAGAGTGGCCCCGCCAGCACCCGTAACCGGTCTGGATAGGGAAACAGTTGAAAAATCAAGGCCCGTAGCAGTTGATCAGACCAGGAACGGCGGGCATGGCGCTGTACCTGGGGCCGCACCGCCGCAATCAACTGGTCGTACTGCACCCCAGAAGGGCAGGCAGTGGTGCAGGCCAGACAACCCAGACAGGAGTCAAAATGCTGCACCGAGGCTGCAGATAGGGGAGCTTGCCCCTGGTTAATGGCATCCATCAAGTAAATACGGCCCCGGGGAGAGTCGGTTTCCTTACCAATGACTCGATAGCTGGGACAGGTGGTGAGACAAAACCCACAATGGACGCAGGCGTTGATCAACTCTGGCCGAGGGGGGGGAGAACAGGCATCGAAACCATCCACCTGGGGCTGGTCAGAGGCATCGACAGAAGCTAGGGGCGTATCCAGAATATCCATAGGTCAGGTAAGGCATATAACTTTGGCCACAACGCTGAGGCAGAGTTGATCGATCAAAGGGAAGGAAGGCAGGTGCTCTGGCTCGTTCTAGAGCGTGTTGACAGGCTGCGCCACAAACCTTGAGGTTAATCGCCTTTTCAACTTTCAACTACCCTTGCCGCCCCATCAAACCTGGCTACGGCCACAACCATTACTCCTTAGCCTAACCTGCCACCAGCCGGTTTGGATAACCTACCAGGGAATGGTAACTGGGAGAAAAATTCAATGATGCCAATAGACGGCGATAGGGAAAAGGCGCAGGTTTAGTTGGGAATCGGCGATCTCAGCTGGTCTAAGGCCCATTGGGCCCGGGCCTGAACCGCCAGGGTCCGATCCTCCCGCAATACCTGCTCCAAGGCAGCCCCGATCACCGGTAGGTCCGCCACCCTGGCAGCCCTTGCCAGGGTTTGCAGACTCACAACCGCCGCGTAACGTACCACCCACTCCGGATCCTGGATTGCCTGCTGCAAAACCTGCAAAACCTCTGCCTGAGCTCCTGGCACCTGATCGGCAGGTAACCGCTCCCAGTTAATCGCCCCTACCCCTCGAGCCGCCGCCCGTCGCACACTCAGGGCAAAATCTGCGGTGGTTGCCTCTAAAAGTACGGGTAGGGCACGGGGATCGCCAATCAGGGCCAAAGCTCGAATTGCCCAGGCCCTGGCCCCATAGTTGTAGCCATCCAGTTCGGTGAGTAAGCTGTCTACCGCCGCCGTACCCAAGGCCACCAACCCCTCTACAGCGGCGACGGCAGCCCCAGGATTGTTGTAACCCAGCACCCGGATCAGGGTAGGAATGGCATGGGGATGGCGCAGCGCAGCCAAGCGAGCCACCGCCTGCACCAGGGCCGCTTTCGAATCGGCGATTTCCACCCCCTGAATCAATGCCGTCACCTCGGCCCTGGCGGTTTCAGACATGCCCATTCCTATAGCAAACTATCCATCAGGGCCAAGACCTGGTGAGAGTCAGGATCCAGAACCTGCTCAGGAAAACCCCGATCTTCCAGATGATGCTCTAAAATCTGCTGCAAGGCAATTAATTTAAGGCTATTTTCCGCCGGGGTAGCGGCGATCGCAGGAGCAGCGGGCAGGTAGCCGATCGCCCCCAAGTCCATCATCGCCGATCGCCGCAGTTGTAAGTTGGGTCCCTGCAAACGCCCTACCAGGGCCTGACAGTAGGCCGGATCACCGGTGAGCTGGTAAAGGGCGCGGGCAGCCGCATTCTGCACCTGGGCTACGCCATGGCTAAGAAAGGGGGTAATTTCTCCAATCGCCTCTGTCGCCCCCAAACTGCCCAGGGCCTCTAGGATGGCATTGTAGGGCTGCACCAGATGAGGGTTGCCAGGCACTGGCAGAGCCGCCTCTACACCTCCCGCCAGTAGCGATCGCAGCGGTGCAATGGCACGGACATCGCCCAAGCTTTCCAGCGCCTGGGCCGCGGCCTCGCGGACGTAGTAATCGGAACAGGCCAGGCATTCAATCAAAGCGGGCACCACCTGCCGGTCCCCCAGTTTGCCCAGGGCCCGAGCGGCGTTTCGTCGTAGCGGATAACCCCCATCGGAGGAGCGATCAGTCTCATCCATGAGGGCTGCCCTTAAAGCCGCGATCGCCTCGGGCTGGCCTACTCGAAACCGACCCAACCACCAAGCTGCATAGTAACGCAAACCCGCGTCCTCTGTTTGCTGCAGGTTGGTTAAGGCTTGATCAACGGTATAGGCATTTCCCTGGGCATTCACCAGGGCTCCAGAGTCTAACCCCATGCCATAGTTTTCAGGCTTCAGCGCCAGAAAGGGGACGAATGCTAACAATCTTTCCCCCCAGACGGGTAATGCGTTGCATTTCCTCGTTCATGCGCCGATAGGGAACTTTAATGAAGACACTACCACTCCTGCGAATGGGGTAGTTATTTTGACTGGTTTCTTCGTTTTGACGCAGTCCCTCTACTTCGTAAATAAAGGTCCGACTGCCCGCAACGGATTCACTCCCAGAAATATTTTGAGCCAGCATGGTAGGGCAATTTCCTCAGCTATCGATTCAGGATATATTATCTCTCCCACAAGTAGAGACGTCGATAAGGACGTCTCTACCTTGGGCAGGGTTAAGTCAACTAGAAACTAGCCTGGGTAACACTGGTAACCCGACCGCCCAGTTTATTGATCTGCTGTAACTTAGCCGACAACTTTTCGTAGGGCACCAGGTATACGGTATTAATGCGGCGGACCTTAGGATAGCGAGGCAGATTAGCGCCCATCACCTCGACCCGATACACCCGACCCGCAGTAGTACCGTAGGGTGTGGATCCACCCAGAGCCTTACTAGGAGTAGCCAACTTATTAGCCTGGGCAGACCAGCCCGCATTGGTACTGGTAGGGCTGACAATAGAGGAGGAGGTATTACGGCCCAACTCCGAGGCCAGGCGAGATTTTTTACCCGCCGCTTGAGCCCGATCACTATTGGCATAGCCACGATAGAGCTGGAACATGCGGGTAAAGCCCACAGACCGTTGTCCTGCCTGGTAGACAAAGCTACGGTAATAGGGCACAACATGGTCGCCAAAGTTAGCCTGGTATTCTTCGCTATCAATGAAGGAGTCAACGTCAGCGTCGTAGCCTTCATTTTCGTAGCGATCGAGGTGGTCAACGACCTCTGACTCGTCGTAGGGAGCCCTACCCAGCAAATGCTTGGTATGGAGCTCAATCACGCGGGTCTGAAAGTTGGGGTAGAAAAACTTTTCTTTGTATAACTCCGACTTGGCTACCGCCCGGACAAACTCCCGCACAGTAATATAACCATTTTTAAGCAAAGACTCAGCGCTGGTCAGGCGTTCCGAGTTCATCAAATAATCATTACCCAAAAGCTGACGGTAGACGGCCCGAATAACGATTTCTGCATCTTCGGAACTCCAGTTAGACCGTAGTTCAACAGGGGCAGTTTCACTAAAGGCAGCGGTCCCTAGCCGGGATGCCGCCGTAGTAATCGGCATGGATCCTACTCCTTACGACAGGGTTTCTCAACACAGTATGTAGATAAAACAATGCCCGGAGCAACAAACAATCGTTAACAATGGGCTAACAACTGTCTGCCCCTCCGGGCGATGATCGCCAACTAGCTCAGGGCGTTGATGGCGTAATCAATGTAGGAGTTAGCTTCAGAAGCAGCATCACCAGACAGACCGTGGTTAGCCTTGATGTAACGCAGCGCTTCAACGTACCAGCTAGGGGACAGTTCAAAGGTGCTGTTGATTTCATCCAGACCAGCAATCAGGTACTCATCCATAGGACCGGTACCACCAGCAACACAGCAGTAGGTCACCATGCGCAGATAGTAGCCGATGTCACGAGCGCACTTTTCCTTACCACGCTGATCAGCAGCGTAGTTAGCGCCCTGCATTTGAGTGGTGTAGGGGAACTTGTTGTAAACGGCTTGAGCCGCACCACTGACCAAAGATTCAGCCTTGTTGGTCAGAGCCCGGGCGGCTTCTAAACCAGAGGTAGCCTGGCGCAGACGACCAAAGGCCACTTGCAGCTCAGAAGCGCTCAGGAAACGGCCTTGAGAATCGGCAGTAGAAACTGCTTCGGTTAAAGGGGTTTTCATAACGTTAAGGTTCTCCTTACAGTTGTCTTCACAGCAAATGAACAAAATTCAAAGAATTGGGATTGAGGCCCAATTAAAAGGGGGTTCAAGACTACTCGAACCTAAGCAACAGCAGCGGCAGCCAGGTCAAAGTAGCTGCTGATTTCAGACATCAGGGAGCTGCAATCACCTTGGGTGATACCAGCAGGATCGTTAGCAATGGAGATAGCCGAAGCTTTCATCTTTTCTACGCCAGCAGCTACAGAAGCACCGGGAACACCCAGAGCAGCGTAGGTTTCACGCAGACCATTCAGGCAGCGATCGTTGAGAACGCTGGCATCACCGGTGAAGGTAGCGTAGGTAACGTAGCGCAGAATGATTTCCATGTCGCGCAGGCAAGCAGCCATACGACGGTTGGTGTAAGCATTGCCGCCGGGGGCAATTAACTGAGGCTGCTCAGCAAACAGAGCCCGAGCCGCATCGGATACGATCTTAGAAGCACTGCCAGTCAAGCGGTTAACGGCATCAATCCGCTTCAAACCATCACTGGTAACACGGGAAAGGGCATCTAACTGATCGCTAGACAGAAAGTCACCACGGGCATCAGCCTGAGAAACAACCTTAGTGTATGCGTCAAACATCGACTCAAATCTCCTAATTATTTTTGTCGCTGAGTTGGCTATTTTAAGAGGGGCTACAACCGCCCCGAACTTGGCCAGGTGAGCAAAAGCGCCCAACCAAGTCCCTACTAGAGAGAATCTTAAAGAGTATAATGGCCTACTTTCCCATTTAGTTTACATTTCTTCAAGCTTGTTAAAATATCTAAATAGATGGCTTCAGCAAAGCTTGAATGATCAACTAAAAAGGGCTGGAAGTTCATTCCTTGATGGCAATGAATAACTTCTTAAAACCATTGCCTGAATTGGCTTTCGCTCATTTCAATCAACCCTCTACAAATTTTTATACACCGCTGACGCACCTTGTTACTTTACAAGTTATTAAGAACCCGGTCCTAGCCCTAGAAGCGCTTCTTACAAAGCGCCTAAAACCCCTAAGAAAAAAGGATTTCAAGTTTTTTCTTAGGCTTCTCAAGACTGAAGCAAGGGGAACAGAAAGTTAAGAAAATTTATTATATACAACGGTTTATTAAGTTCTTCGGCGAAATGCAAATTTTCGATTTCCTTTGCTTTTAAGCTAAGCCTTTAATCCCTATCGGCTTACCCCTGGTAGGCGACCATAGCCGATGACGAGACGATAGAGCCATTGGCTGAGGAAGCCTGACCTAATTCAGTGTTTTTTATGGAGGATCCTTAAGTGAGTTTGCCGTTACTAGCCTATACACCCAATAGTCAAAATCATCGGGTAAAAGGTTATGAAGTTGCAGGAGATGCTCAACCTAGGATCTATAGCCTGGAAACTACCGCCTCTAATACTGATATTGACAACGTCATTAGAGCAGCCTATGGGCAAATATTTCATGAGCAGCAAATGCTCAAAAGTAATCGCCAAACCTTACTGGAGTCCCAACTGCGGGCAGGGCTGATTACGGTGAAGGGATTTATTCGCGGATTGGCCACTTGCAGTAGCTTTCACACCTGGAATTACCACCCTAATAGCAATTATCGCTTTGTTGAACTTTGCGTGCAACGAATCCTGGGCCGCAATGTCTACGATCGCAAGGAAACCCTGGCTTGGTCTATCCTACTGGCTACCAATGGCTTGGAGGGCTTTATTGATGCCCTATTAGGTAGTGATGAGTATGGCGAAACTTTGGGGAAAATACCGTACCTTACCAACGCCGTCGGACCTTGCCCCAGCGATCTCAGGGAGAATTACCCTTTGAGCGCACCCCTCGCTACACCCAGGACCATCTCACCACTCTGCAGACCCTCGGCTACGACTTCTCACCTGACCGCCGCCTTGGCGATCAGGACTGGTTAACCACCTCCGCATCAGTCCGCAAGGTGGCAGGGGCGATCACCCTGACCCTAGCCCTAACCCTGGGACTGACTGTAGTAGCGGTCATACTCTCCTGGTTTGGCTGGATTACCATATAGCGAACATCTAACCCTTACCCGGCAGATTTATGAAGATAGATTACGAAAATACCGTCAAGCCAGCATACCATCTTGACGGTATCGGGTAAGGCCACTATTGTAATTACAGACATGGGGCATTAAAACCATATTAAAGATGCGTTATGGAAGAGCTAAAGCCAAGTAAAGTTACTCTCTACCTCCCCTCCGAAACCCATCGCCAGTTAAAGATTCACTCTGCCATAGAGGGTGAAGCCATGTCTTCCATCGCTCAGCGCGCAATTGATTTCTATCTGGCTAATTCCGAGTTAGTAGTCAATAGATCGCAGGATTCCAGGGGTCAAACTCATCGGATATACGATTGTCCCTGTTGTACAGCTCCCTTGGTACTTAAAGATACTACTTTAGTGGAAGTAGTTAAGTTATCCTCTTGCTCAGGTTCGTCTGCTCTGACAGAGTCTGCAATGCCCGGTATGGCGATGGATTCTAACCAGCTTGGCGAAGGCGAGCTGGTGGTGTGTTAAGGCTTTTTTCCCAGTGCTGATTTTTGATTGAGCTTCAGCAGGTTTAATTTAATTAATTTCACAGCTTATTGACTGAGCTTGTCGACTCCCATCCCGAATTGGTTGTCTGCTATCACCTTAGTTTCCTAAAGGTATCGACCATGAAAGAGGATTTAAGTGTACTCATACAATCTGAATATCCTCTGATTTATCTGGTCACCTTTGAGGAAGAACGGGCTGAGCAAACCCTTATAGCGGTAGCCCGCAAGGTTTCTCAGCAAGATTCTAAGTCCCCTCTACGGGTCTACACCTGGACCATGACTCGGGGGATGGTCGAGCATGGCAATTCTAGTGCCGGTCATCAGCACAACAATACCGTTTCCCCTGAGGCGGCCATAGAGTGGGTAATGCGTCAACGGGAGGCGGGCCTTTACATTTTCAAAGACCTCCATCCCTTTAAAGATTCACCAGCTGTAACCCGCTGTCTTCGGGATGCCATCGTTGCCCTTAAGGGCAGTTCTAAAACCATTGTCTTGATGTCTCCTATCCAGGAAATTCCCATCGAACTGGAGAAGGAAGTCGTTGTCCTGGATTTTCCCCTGCCCAACATGACTGAGTTAGACGAAGTTCTCTCCAGTCAAATAGCCCGGGCTCGCAAAGAAACCTTGACTACAGAAGAGCGAGAAAAGCTGTTAAAGGCAGCCCTTGGTCTAACCCGCGATGAGGCTGAGAAGGTTTACCGCAAGGCTCGCGTTATGGCTGGACGCCTAACCGCTGAGGAAGTAGAGATTGTCCTTTCTGAAAAACGTCAGTTAATTCGTCGTAATGGCATCCTGGAGTTTATGGATGTGGATGAAACCATTGATGCGGTTGGCGGATTGGAAGAGCTAAAACATTGGTTAAAGCAGCGGTCAGACGCCTTTACCGAACGAGCTCGTCAGTATGGTTTGCCCCAGCCCAAGGGAATGTTGATTTTAGGGGTGCCCGGCTGTGGTAAATCCCTAATTGCCAAAACCACTTCCCGCCTCTGGGGACTACCCCTCCTGCGCCTCGATTTAGGCCGGGTGTACGATGGTTCTACGGTGGGGAGATCGGAGGCTAATCTACGCAATGCCCTGCGTACGGCTGAGTCTATTTCTCCAGCGATTTTGTTCATTGACGAAATTGATAAAGCCTTTGCTGGGGGTGCGGGCTCCTCTGACTCCGATGGAGGTACCTCCAGTCGTATCTTTGGCACCTTTCTGACCTGGATGCAGGAAAAAACCTCTCCCGTATTTGTCATGGCTACGGCCAACCGGGTTGAACGGCTGCCCAGTGAGTTTCTGCGTAAGGGACGATTTGACGAAATCTTTTTCGTTGATTTGCCCAATCCCGAAGAGCGCAAAGATATTTTTCATATCCATCTGCAGAAGCGGCGACGCGACATCGATCGCTTTGACCTGGAGCAACTCACCAAAGTTTGTGATGGTTTTTCTGGAGCAGAAATTGAGCAAGGCCTCATTTCTGCGATGTACGAAGCATTTGCCCAAGGACGGGAGTTCACTCAGCTCGATATTATTGCCTCAATTCGAGCCACCTTGCCCCTCTCTAAAACCATGAGTGAACAGGTGAGCGCCCTACGGGACTGGGCGCGACAGCGGGCCCGTCCAGCGGCAGCCTCCGTGGCTGAGTATCAGCGCATGGAGTTTTAACAGGCTTTCTGCCCGGCGGTATCCGGGGGAAGGGCTAGCTCAGGCTAGCAGTTGGTGTCCAGTTAATCTGACACGGGTTAGCTGGTTTGATTAACTCTCAAACCTCGTTGTCTCTCTCAAGTTCTCTATAGGAGGAAACCCTATGTCTCACTTCAGCACTCTTCGCACCAAAGTGACCGATGCTGAAATTCTCAAGCAATCTCTGTCTGACCTGGGTATTGCCACCAAGACAGAGGCGGATGTACGGGGCTATAATGGCCAGCGAGTTCGGGCTGACATTGTAGCCGTTCTGGATGGTGAGTACGATCTGGGCTGGTCTCGCAATGCAGACGGATCCTTTGATCTCATTGCCGACCTGTGGGGTGTAGCTAAAAAGCACAATCAGACCGAGTTGATTAATTCCATTAATCAGAAGTACGCAGTCAATAAAACTCTGGCTGAGGTGAAGCGCCCCGGCCTGCAAAATGCCAACGTTAAACTGGTGCTTCAGTAAGTCTCTGATGCGTTCCCTAAGGGTGGGCTGGGCAAACTGTCCGGCCCATTTTTTTATGGAGATTAATGAAAGATTAGGTTAACGGCGATCTGCCAATTCCCATGCTAATGTCTGCAATAATTCCCATTCTATGGAGACAGCCATGCCCCTAGAACCCTCCGCTCCCCCGTCCATCAGCCCCGCCCAAATGACCCTGCTGAGAACCGTCGCTACCATGGCCTGGAGCGATGGGGATCTGGCTGAGGAAGAAATAGAGGTGATGCTCGATCAATTTAGTCGCCTCTTTGCCAGCGAACCGACCCAGCAAGAAAACCTGCAATTAGAACTGCGGGACTACCTGGCTCAAAATATCCCCCTGGAGGAACTAGTGCCCAAGCTAACCAGTAGCGCCCAACGTCAGGTAGTCCTGAGGCTGGGCTATCAGGTTATCAGTTCCAGTGCTCGCAGTCCTGGAGAAGATCTGATTAACCAGGAGGAAGCCGAGGCCTATCAGCGCCTGGTATCCCTGTTGGCTTTGCCGGAGGACATCGTCCACAGCATAGAGCAGGAGTGTAAGCATGCTGATAACCAACCTGACAATCTGGTTGATCATCTGACTGCAACCCTAGAAAGTTTTATCCAGAGCCATTAGGGGCTCATGGCCAGCATCCGTTGAATAGGTTTCAAGGCCGCCTGCTGTAACGATGATGGCAGAGTAATTTCTGGCTGCCGGTTCTTCATAGCTAGATAGAGTTTTTCAAGGGTGTTGAGCCGCATGTAGGGACACTCATTACAGGCACAGTTGGCCAGGGGTGGAGCAGGAATAAACAGCTTGTCAGGAACATGCTTTTCCATTTGGTGGATGATGCCAGGTTCGGTGACGACGATAAATTGCTGTCTATCACTGGCCTGAACGTAGCGCAGCAAGGCGGTAGTAGAACCAATATAGTGGGCGTGGCTCAGGACCGGGGTTTCACATTCGGGGTGGGCAATGATCTCAGCTTCAGGATAGTCCAGATGAAGCTGAATCAACTTCTTCTCTGAAAAAGTTTCGTGGACGATACAACTACCGGGCCATAGCACCATATCCCGACCAGTTTGGGCGATGACGTAGCGGCCCAAATTTTGATCGGGAGCAAAAATAATCGGCTGATGGAGGGGAATTTGCTGGACGATCGCCACCGCATTGGCGCTGGTGCAGATAATGTCGCTCATGGCCTTAATCTCTGCGGTGCAGTTGATATAGGAAATCACCAGGTGGCCAGGGTGGGCCTGCTTAAAGGCAGCAAAGGCATCCGGTGGACAACTATCAGCCAGAGAACAACCGGCGTTTAAATCGGGTAAGAGAACCTGTTTATCTGGATTGAGTATCTTGGCGGTTTCCGCCATAAAGTGGACGCCCGCAAAGACAATCACCTCAGCGTCGGTAGCAGCGGCTTGACGGGAAAGCCCCAGGGAGTCGCCAATGTAGTCGGCCACATCCTGAATATCTGGTTCCTGGTAGTAGTGGGCCAGGATCACCGCGTTTAGGTCTGCTTTGAGATCGGCGATCGCCCCAAATAGGTCTTGCGGTAGGGAAGGTGCCGAGGCAGGAGACTGGGTAATAAACACGGCGACAGCTTTTGCTCAGGGAAAGGAAGCAGGCTAGTTTGAATTATAGTGGGAAGCATCCCCCCCTGACCACTCCCCATGACCCGCCAGTGTGTTTTGCGCGATCGCCTGATCAGCCTGCATCACCAGAGTTATCCCGCCTATAAATCTCTAAAGGGATCCTATAGTTTCCCTGGTTTTACCCTAAGGATTGACCACATCCAGAGCGATCCCTTCGCCGCCCCCAGCCGAGTCCGGGTCGTTGTACCCCAGGTAATCGCCCAATTTCCCCCCCATCTCTGGGCCATACCCTGCCGGGCCATTGCTCTGAGCGACTACCTGACTCGCCAGTTTTACCAAGCAACCAACTGCCTGGACAGCCCAGGGGGATCGGGCAACAGTGGACTGGTGCAGATCATCCGCCCCAGTCAAGCCATTTTGAATCGTAGTACCGCCCGTATCAGTGAGGCCGGAGTCGAATTGCGCTTTAGCATCGGCCTACCAGCCGTGGGACGGCGCATCGACGGGCATCAGGCCGCCACCCTACTAACGGTAACCCTGCCCGCCCTGGTGGAGCAAACCCTACGCTACTCCGCACTGGATGGGGTCGCCCTAGAACACCACTGCAATACCGCTGAGGATACCGAAGTTTTACGCAGTCAACTGGCCGATCAGGGGCTGGTAGCCTTTATTGCCGATGGTTCCATTTTGCCCCGCCGCAGCGGCGTAGACGATCACCCTCTGGCGGAACAGGTTATTCCCTTTCAATCCCCCCCCTCCCTACGGGTTACCCTACCCTGCCCCCACGCCGGTAGGATAACGGGTATGGGAATTCCCCAGGGCATCACCCTGATAGTGGGAGGTGGTTATCACGGCAAGTCTACCCTGCTGCGGGCAATCGCCATGGGTATCTACAACCATATTCCTGGGGATGGGCGGCATCAGGTGGTCACCGACCCCGCTGCTCTTAAGATACGGGCAGAAGATGGCCGCAGTGTGACAGCGGTTGATATTTCCCCCTTTATTAATCACCTACCCCAGGGCCAATCTACCCAGCCTTTTTCTACCCATAACGCCAGTGGTAGTACCTCCCAGGCAGCTACCACTATAGAAGCCATGGAGGCTGGAGCCAGGGTCCTGCTGGTGGATGAAGACACCTCCGCCACCAATTTTATGATTCGCGATCGCCGGATGCAGGCTTTAATTACTAAATCCTCCGAACCCATCACCCCCTTGCTCGACAAAGTCCGGCAAATCTATAGCGATTACGGCATTTCCACGGTGTTGGTGATGGGGGGCAGTGGTGACTACTTTGACGTAGCCGATCGGGTCATTGCCCTGGAAAATTTTGTACCCCGGGATGTTACCCACCAGGCCCAGGCCATTGCTGCCGCCTATCCTACTCAACGCCACCCCGAAGGGGGTTCCCACTTTGGTCACCTGACTCCCCGACGGCTACAATTGCCAACCCCCAAGGCCAATTCAGACCAGAGACCGATCAAGATTAAGGTCCAACATCCCCATCAATTACAACTGGGAAGGGATGTGATCGACCTATCAGCCCTGGAACAACTGGTGGAAGCTGGCCAGGTCCGAGCGATCGCCGCGGCTATGCTCTACGCCCAGAGCCACTACCCAGGGTCTGCAACCTCGCTGGCGGCCATTCTAACCGACCTGCAAGAACAGGACCTGGATCAACTGACTCCCTGGCCAGGGGGTGATCTGGTTTGCTTTCGTGGCCTGGAACTGGCCGCCGCCCTAAACCGGTGGCCCAGTCTTGTCCCCACCAGGACCCCACAGCCCTAACCGGGCAAACCTCTGTGAATATACGCAGATTGGGCCGGGTGCCGCTGCAGAGTACCGTAAATTAACGATGGTGATTGCTAGTGTCACTGCCGAGAATAGAACACAGTTCTTAAAGAACTCTATCTCGTATGGACATAGGCAAACATGGTTAATCAATCCTCGACCATTCGCTCTCGGGGGATGGAGCTGCTGATGCAGTATCAACACTCTCCTACGGTTCAGATTCGTAATCAGCTGGTCAGGCTTAATGCTGGTTTGGTGCGGAAAATTGCCCATCGAGTCAGCCATCAGTGCTCAGAGCCCTACGAAGATCTGGAACAAATCGGCTATATTGGCTTAATTCGGGCCATTGAGCGCTTTAATCCGGCCCAGGGTTGCGCCTTTAGCTCCTTTGCAGTGCCCTATGTTCGTGGTGAAATGTTACATTTCCTGCGGGATCGGGGGGCCACTGTGAAGATTCCGCGGCGCTGGCAGGACCTGCAAAAGGAAGGCCAAAAGCTGCAACCAGAACTCATGCGTAGGCTAGGTCGTCATCCTGGTGATAACGAAATGGCTGAAGCGCTGGGGGTAACGGTGAAGGAGTGGCAAAACGCCCGCATGGCCCACCGTAATCGTCTGCCCTTGAGCCTGGACGCCACCATTTCCCATCACCTAGATTCCACCATGACCCTGGGGGATAGCCTACCGGACACCCATTACCAGCTCATGCAGGATCTCGAAGAAGACCGCCAGCAAATTCAGCGTGCTCTGAACCACCTGGAAGGTAAGACCAGAACAGCTATTGAGTTTGTATTTTTTAAGGGATTATCCCGCAAGGAAGTGGCAGAAAAAATCGGAGTTAGCCCCATGACCGTGACTCGTCGCATTCAACGGGGTATCGACGAGATGGTTGCCTTTTTACAACCCCAAGGGCTATAAATCAATTCCTACCTTTTTACTATAGAAACTGAACACAATAGAAACCTGTTTGATGCAATGTCCTGAAAACCAGTCACTTCGCTGTAGCCCCGGATAAGGGAACGGAAACCCGTCAGCCTGCCTAGCCGGGCTTCACTTTAACCGATTCGTCCAATCCTCCAGGAATCCTCAGGGTTCTGGCCCCAGCTACCGATCACCGACAAAACCCTATGGGGCGATCAGGGACATCTACTTTAATTGGTTTAATTGGTCAATTTATAGTCGTAGCCATGAACAACAGAGGCGCATAGAACTATCAAGCAGGTCCTCAGGGTTCTGAGTTCAGCCATCCATCCCAGAGAGGAACCTATGGGTCATGCCCATCCAGAATATGGATCGGAGCCCGTACCCCCTGTTTTCAGATTTACTCCTCTGCGTTAAGTCGGGCTAAGGCGGTGCGAACAAAGGCCTTCATTAACGCTTCCCGTTGGCTCAATCGAAACTGCTGACTGACTACCTCGGCCATTCCCCCATCACCCCAGTCCTGATTGTGGCGAAAGTATTCCGCAAAACTCTTACCGGCAATCCGAGTCAAATAGGCGCCGGTAGCTCCCGTCAATAGCCTGGCGCCCAGGCCAGTAACCAGGTTAGCCTGTAAACCCACAACCAATATATCTACCGCCCCCTTCGCCAGGCCCAAACCAGTCAGGGTTTTAGCCAGGGATAGAGCCAGCCCCTTGCCCTGTTCAAAGCTGAGGTTATAACCATAGACCTGACTGAGGTCAACCACCATCTGGGCATTAACCGCTGCCGTAGTCAGAAAATCGAAACCGGGTAAGGGGTTAGCAGCAATGGCCGCGGCACCCAACCACTGATAGCGATCGATGATTCGATCCGCTTCAATCTGGCGCTGCTGATCCAGCAAATGGCGGGCCTTTTCTCCCAACTGTTGAGACTGAAGAAGAATATTATCGGCAATCAGTTGGTCTCCCTCTTCCCTGAGGATATCTGCCATGCGGGCCAGGAGGGGATCGATATTTGGTCGCATTTGCAACCAACCTCCGCCTTGCTTGGGTAGGGGCTTGGGGTCGGCGGCGACGGCAATCATGTCATCGGCGGTCAAGGGGGGCACCAGGCGCGATCGCAGCTTGTCTAGCAGGGTCTGTAAATCTTGAGGCGGATAGCGATCGGCCTTATTCAGCACCACAATGGTACGCTTACCCATCGCCAGCAGGCTTTCTAAAACCCCATATTCCCCCTGACGGATATCGTCATCGATCACAAACAAAATTAGATCGGCTTGGGTAGCAGCTGCCTTTGCTAATTCTTCCCGCTGGGTGCCAGCGACTCCCGGTTCTGCCAGACCCGGAGTATCAATCAACTTCAGGGCGCGATCGGTGAAGGGCAGTTGCCAGCCATAGACCTGCTTAGTTTGGGTCGTCCCTATGGAGGCTGCCACCGGCCCCACGGGTCCCCCTATCAAACGGTTAATTAAGCTAGTTTTACCGGCTGCCCCCAAACCAATGGCCGTAATGGTGAGTTCACCGGTAGCCATAGCCATGGCTAGATCTTGGGTAGCGGTCAGCATGGCCTGCTGAGCTACCTGATCCTGAAGTTTTTCGATCTGGCGCTGAACCGCCTCCAGGTTAGCCGTAGCTGCAGAGACTAAGGTAGGAGGAACTGGCGGTGGGGCGGCGGATTGGCGCGGGCGTAAAAATAGCCATAAATAATAAATCCCCAACCCTGCAAGGGCTAGAGCCACAGTAAGAAACAGCCCCAAAACAACATTTGCTAGAAGGGGTGAAAACAGTGTCAGCGTTTGATACAAACGGTTGACGGAATCGACTACCACTGCGAAAGCCACGAAGATAGCAGTCAATACCCCTATTAGTAGGAACCACCGCCACCGCCCCATCTGGCTTCTATCTTAAAAACTAGAGTGTTCTGGAGTTGCATCAGCTACTCCCCAAAATATAGCCTACTTAACCGACCTTCTCTATCAAAAAAGGGTGAAAGAAGATAGGACTTCTGCTCACCCTTTACAACATATAAACCCTGAAAACACAGCGACTGAATCAAAGGGGAGATTGGAAGTGCCGCGTGACGGCCACCAAGATCTGCCATAGCCAGGCCTTCTCAGCGGCTAAGGGGCTAGTAGGAGCAAGTGAAGACACCAACCTGTTGTAGGTCAGCCACCTCAGGTCTTGAGAGCTACCCGCAGACTCACAGTATGGGTCAGCACTCTGTCCTGACTTGGCTAACGGCGGCTAAAGGGGATTACGGGAAAAACCCTTCTTGCCTCCCTTATTTCCCCCTAGGTTGCGTTCACCCCCCTCAGTCCGGGGACGGGCTTTGTTTACCTTCAGTTCACGGCCCAGCCACTCAGCCCCATCTAGCTCAGAAACAGCCTTGTCCTCACTCTCCGGAGTGCCCATTTCAACAAAGGCGAAACCACGCTTCCGTCCTGTTTCGCGATCGATGGGCAAACTAACGCGGACGACCTCACCATATTCAGCAAAGACATCCCTGATATCGTCCTCAGTAGCCTTAAAGGACAAATTGCCGATATAAATAGTCACAAGCTTCTCCGAGCCAAAGTAAAAATTAAAAATGCCATACCAGTTAAAATCAACAAATTAAATGACTTTAACCTTTGAGCATGGCATTTCTAGCTATAATAGCCGATCAAAGCTAGATTAGCAGTAGTGCATCTCACATAAGCAGGGCATATGCCTACTCTAACTAGAGATAGCAAGGAATCTAATCATCGAGAGATCCATGGTTTTGCATTCAGCAAAAACCTAGTAATACCTACCCCGCCAATCAAATTATAGATGTAGTCATTTAGCTCAGGACATGGAACAAAGCTCTGGAGCTCAGCGTATAGCAGTCCTAATCGAGCTGGCGACTGCTATACTATGTATTACTTTATTAGCTTGACGTTATTAGCTTGTTGTCCCTTCGCTCCAGGTACAACATCAAAGGAAACCTGTTGATGTTCTTTCAATGGAGGATCCTTAACCTGCGAAGCATGGACAAAAAGATCTGCACCGCCTTCATCAGGGGTAATAAAGCCAAAGCCTTTTGAATCATTAAACCATTTGACGATACCCGTTGCCATTGTTAGATTCCTCAGGAGGGGAAAGCTGCCTTTAAACAATTGGTTTCCCCAGCATGTGGGTCAACTGTGTCATTGTACTACAGGACTTTGATAGTACCAGGTTTCTATTCGATTGATGTTCTCAGACAGGGCAGAGACGGGGCTGACTTTCATTACCACAGACCAGCGCTGTGCCCTGGTTTGTGGTAGTAGCCAAAGGGTGACCTGACCCCAGCGATTTACAGCTTTAGCCAGAACGCTTAGGACTCGGTTGATCGGTCAAAGCTAGCTTTTTGGCTCACCTCCGTCCCTTTGCATGCGGCTACTGGTATAGCTCCTGGTTGAGTTGTCGCAACAAGGTCTCAAGTTGGGAAACTAGTTGGGAGATAGGGAGGGCACCACGGAGGGATTCGACCCGATGGCTGATTCACCGACCAATCTCGGTCAGTAGGCGAAGCAAGGCATCGGGTGCTGCTGTTGTTTTACAACTTCAACCAGAAGGTCCAGTTCTACTGGGTCATACGCGACCCGGCCTGCCGATTATCCTTTGCAGCGGGATCTTTATCCTCGGGCAGTTTTTTACTCTGGCACTGGGAGTAGGTGGTTTGACATGGACTGGATCTGCCTATTTTACCTTAGGTCTGCCTACCGATCGCATTGCGGACTGGCCACCTCAGTTGCCCATAAGATTTTAAGAGATTCCCTCCGACAGGATTGGTGTAATCGCCCGAAAATATAGCTGTAGCCATTTAGTTTAATACACCGAGTCTGGCTCTGGGTCTCAGTCCATAGTAAATGGCACCGCCGTCTTGTCCTAGCTGGACTTGGCGACTGCTATAGTTTTTTAGCCTGAGGTGAAAACTTGGAGGATAGCCAGGTATAGTCGTAGCTACCTGTAACGGAATGAAGGCAATCTATAAGGCCTCCGGGGTACTGGCTGCAGCGGATCAGCTAAAGGCTGGGCCTTCTATAGCGGATTTCACTCGGGTGAAGTGCGATATGATTACCCCCCCTTGCCCCCC
>JBMOHM010000039.1:0-29730 GCA_049317845.1 Nodosilinea sp.
GCTATAATTTCCCCCCAGGGTGGCCAGTCATGGGGCACTTAAGGATAGAGTTAAAAGAGAGTCAGTTAACTACTTTGTCTGAGTTAAGGAGGACATACCGTGGGACTTGATTGGTCTGATCTAGAGGCTAATGCTAAAGGTACGCCTGACCCTAGCACCCTTACCGCTAACGCCTATGTCAATCTGGTGGAAGCGGTCATTGCCAGCCTTGACCAGGGTAACGGGCCGATGGTGAGGAAAGGGGAAGACGGTCTTCTCTGGGTGTTCAAGTACGGTAGCGTCAAGGTGTACGTGCAACTGACCGGTGAGACCCAGGAAGATACCCTCAGTCTCTGGTCCCCCGTATTTTCTTTGCCCGCTAAGGACGAGACCCGGCTGTTTAAGTATCTGCTGGAAAAGAACTGTGGTGAAACCCTGGAGGCCCGCTTTGGCCTATCGGGTAATCAGGTGCTGGTCATTACCACCCGTACCCTGGAGGATATTTCTGCGGCCGAGATTTCCCGTTTGATGACCATCGTCGCCACCATTGCCGATGATGCCGATGATACCCTTAAGGCTGAGTTTGGGCTGGATTAGGGTTTAAGGGTTGGCTATCTTGAGTCACGGCCTGGGCAATAGCCCCTAGTTGAAACCCTGGCGGGTACTGGCCCTCTTCTTTAATGCGCTGAATCACCGTTGACGGTATGCGCAGCTTCAGCCGCTCCGCCAGGACCCGGACAATGTCACCCCGGTCGAGCACTCCCCCTACCGCATCGGCGGGAGTTAACACCGTCAGACGAATCAGGGAAAGATTTTCGAGCTTAGCGATCGCCTCTGCCAGGGGTGCGTTTTCCCGTAGGGATGGCAGGCTAGACAGGGGTCTGACCATATGGTGCAGGGACAACTCCTCCCACTGACTGCGTTCTATATTGCGCAGGTCTTCTACCACCACCATGCCCCGATAACGCCCTTCCGAGGCGGCGAAATAGACCGGTACATGCTTTTCTTCCAACAGGTAGGTGTCGGCGAACTGGCGGATAGTCAGGTTGGCATCTATGACTCGGAAATCGCGACTCATGGCGTCGGCAGCCGTTAGGGATAGGATCGCCTCCTGCAGGTTAGTGACCTGGTTATAGGAGGCGGCATTCCGCAAGGCAAACCAGCCAATGGCCGCAATCCATAGACCGGAAAAGAACTGATAGACCAGGACCAGGGTAAGGCCCAGGATGATCGCCAGGGATCCCAAGAGTTGCCCCGATCGGGCCGCCCAACGAATGCCCTGAATACGACTGTTGGTAATTTTCCACACCAGGGCTTTGAGCACCTGACCGCCGTCCAGGGGGAGGCCGGGAATCAGATTGAACAGGGTGAGAACCAGATTAATCTGGGCCACACTAGCGATAATCACGGTCACCGGCGTGGGTAAACCGGGTAGTTGGGCCCCCCCCGTCAGTAGTAGGAACAACCCTAAGCTGACTAAGGGACCGGCGATCGCCACTTTGAAGGCAGCCATGGGGGTACTGGACTCCCGATCAATGGCGGCAATGCCACCGAATAAAAATAGGGTGATAGAGTTAACCGCGATCGCCTGAGCCTTTGCCGCCAGACTATGGCCCAGTTCGTGCAGTAAAACCGAACTAAACAGTAGCAGGGCCAGGGCAAAGCCCATCAGCCAGGCCCCATCGCCCCAGTTCTGGTGCCAACTGGGATCGAGACCATAGGAGATAGTTACCAGGGATAAGATAATGAACCAGGAACTATCGATAAATAGGGGAATGCCCAGGATAGAACCCACACGCCAGCCAGATTGCATTGCTGAGACCTCTCTCCCACGTTTTCAACGGTCTGATAGGGAGGCTGCTGAAGCGGCCCCAGAACCCTATTTATATTCTAGATTCTAGTCCACAGCTAGGACCCCTGAAATAGGGAGAATTTCCAGGGATTTTACAGCATCGATGAAAACTTCTACCGAAGTCTTTAAAGCCGCCCTAAAGCAAACCGGCGTTACCCAAACCTAAGACCATACCGGCTCCAAGAATATGGCCAAAGCTACCAATGGCCAGCAGTTCAGCCAGACCAAACCCTTCAAACACCATGGGCAGACTCACGGGCAGCGCTGGCCCTACCCCCGGTTTTTGAATGGCGTACTTGCCAATGGCCAACACAAAAAGATTGCAGGTGACCATAATCAAAGCCACCTTTAGGGACCACTCAGGGGTGGTGGGAACGGTATGGGCCAGGAAAAGAACGGAATGGATCAAGGGTATAGCTCCTTAGGTATTTAAAGGAAGATGAATAAAGGGCACGTTAACTATCCTGGATTATAGGGAGCCCTGGAATTAAACTTATGAAAGGTTCAATAGAGTTAACATGCGGGTCAAAATTTGCGGCATTACCCAGGTTGATCAGGCCCTGGCGATCGCCCAGCTAGGAGCTACGGATTTAGGCTTTATCTGTGTGCCCCAATCGCCGCGCTATCTACCCGTTGATCGTCTGGCCTCCATCCTTGCCACCCTCCGCGATCGCCAGGTAGAGGTAGGCACCGTGGGGGTATTTGCGAATACGAGTTTGGCAACCATTCAGGCGACTGTCCAGCAAACCGGTTTGAATACCCTGCAACTGCATGGCGCTGAAACCCCAGAAGACTGCCGCCAACTCCGCCAGACTGTGCCTCAGTGTCAGTTGATTAAGGCCATTCGGGTGGCTTCAACAGTGGATCTGGCCCAGGCCCTACCCTACGCTGCCCGGGTGGATGTGCTCCTCCTGGACGCCTACCAGCCTGGGGTGCTGGGGGGGACCGGACTGACCCTAAATTGGGCTAACCTGAAGAGCTTTAGCCCTGCCTGCCCCTGGTTTCTGGCCGGTGGTCTTAGTCCTGACAACATTCAAACCGCCCTGACGCAACTATCTCCCGATGGCATTGATCTGTCCAGTGGTGTTGAAGAGCGCCCAGGCTGGAAGGACCTGGCCCTGGTGGAGCGGCTTTTTCAGCAGTTAGGTCCCTGGTTAGCCTGACCAGGGCTGTGCTATCCGCCTGGGGTGAAAGGGCTGTGCTACAGTTGACTTCTATTGGTTGAGCCTGAGCTTTCTGCATGGAGTGGCTGCAACGTCTGGGTAGCATCGGCATAGATCATCATCCCCAAGCGAGGGATTCAGCCTATTACCTGGAATTACTCGCTCAACACCAGCTTCCCGTTACCACGGGTTGGGTGCTGGGGCCCCAGGTTTGGCGTCAGGTCTGGGGTTATCTGATCAAGGCGGACCCCTCCCTGGCACCGGCGATCGCGACTATTGATATCCAGGACTTTACCACCCTACAACGGGTTAGCCAGCAGGCACAGCAGTCTTTTCAGGCTATCGGTCTACCCCCTGCCCTGGTAGCTGAGCTAGACCAATGGCCCTACTCAAGCTGGTTAATCCGGGCTACTTTGGAGACTGGCACCCGCAATAATGAATTCCTACCCCACCAGACCGGTAGCCAGCCCCACCAGACCCTGACCCAGACCCTGCAGCAGTTTTGGGGCCAGCTTTTCACTGCCCGCAGTCTGGTGGTCTGGCAACATCACCAGCAATCCCTCCAGCGTTTGCCCCTAACCACCCTGGTGTTGCCCCTCTCGCCCATCCTGGCGGCAGGTACCCTGAGCCTGGGGGGCGAGGGGGGGCAGGTTGAGGCCGGCTTAGGGCTAGGCCTCAACCTCAGGCGGGGGGAAGCCTGGCCGGCCCGTTGCCATTTTTCCCTGCCCCTGGCCGAGCCCCTGGTTTGGCAGCCAGGCTTTCAGGAGGAAATTTATGAGGTAGGGGACAGGGTTGCCCCTGGGGTTCAGGTAAGTCAGCGCCAGCCGCCAGACCTCGCCGCTCCCCTCACCCCCGATCAGTTGCAGCAGCTCATTCACCTGGGACAGCAGGCCCAGACTATCCTCCATAATTACGGCCAGTTCCCCCGATCCGGCTCCCTCACCGGGCTGGATCTGGAGTGGTGGTTGTGTCCTCAGACAACGGCGCCGGGCTGGCAGTTCCTCCTGACCCAGGTACGACCTGACTGGGGCGATCAACCAGTCTCCCCCCATTCCGGGCTAGCATCGAAATTGGTCCCTGCCCCTGCCCTACCGGCGGTGAGCACTGTGATCCAGGGCATCGGTGCTGCCTCCGGCCAGGTTGAGGGGATAGCGGTGGTGGCCCGGCGATCGCAGGATTTACCAACCCCCTTACCCCCCAATGCGATCGTCGTTCTACCGGATCTACAACCCGATGTCTTCTTAGAATTGGGGGCAGTAGCGGGAATTGTGACGGAGCGGGGAGGGGCCACCTGTCATGCCGCCATTCTGGCCCGGGAAATTGGCATACCGGCGGTGGTAGGGGCGCCCCAGGTGACGGAATTCCTCCAGAGTGGGGCGGTGGTCTGGTTGGATGGCAACCGGGGTCTGGTCTACGAGCTGCCAGAACCTACCGTTGGGAGGACGGTTTCGCCCCCCTCCACTGACGGCTCCCTGGTGGCCCCATCGATGCCTTCCTACAGCGGTCTGCGGACTCGGGTGATGGCTAATCTCAGCCAACTTCAGCGCCTATCCAGCCTGCCGGTGGACCAAATTGCGGGGATTGGGCTGCTGCGATCGGAATGGTTATTACTGGAAGTGCTGGAGGGTCGCCATCCCTGGCATTGGATTGACCAGGGGCAGGAGAGCGAGCTGCAAACCCGAATTGTCGAGCAATTGGAACCCTTGCTGACGACCCTGGGTCCTAAGCCCCTGCGCTACCGTAGCCTGGACCTACGATCCCATGAATGGCAAGCCCTGGTCGGTAGCCCAGCCCTGGAGCCCAATCCCATGCTGGGGTTGCGGGGTACCCTCAGCTACACCCTGGATGACCGGCTATTTCAGGTAGAACTGGGGGCCTTAGCAACCCTGCAACGGGCTGGCCACAGTCACCTACAGCTGATTTTGCCCTTTGTGCGTACTGTGGAAGAGGTGATTAGTTGCCGACGGCTGATTACCCAGGCCGGGCTGGCGGACTACGAACACTTTGCCCTCTGGATTATGGCGGAGGTGCCCTCTGTTTTGTTCCTGATTCCCGCCTATGCCCAGGCTGGCGTACAGGGGATTACCATTGGCTCCAACGACCTGACCCAGTTACTACTGGCGGTGGACCGGGACCAACCCACCATAGCCTCGGCCTACGATGAACGCCATCCCGTGGTCCGCATGGCCATGGCCCACCTGATCCGTGAAGCCCGTCGCTGTGGGCTGGTGTGCTCCATCTGTGGGCAGGCCCCGGTACGCCATCCCGATCTGATTGCCGACCTGGTGAACTGGGGAATTAGCTCCATTTCCGTTGAGGCTCCGGCTCTGGCCTTTACCCTGGAGGCGGTTTGGCAGGCTGAACAGAACCTAAAGGGCACTGGAATCTAAACTGGCGGCTTCCTCCGGTGATTGGGGCAGGTGCAGGCCACACTCCTGTTTTAGTCCCCTGAAGCGGGTATCCCGCTCATTGCTGTCGGCTGCGGTCAGGGGGCGGCTGGAGTGCCAGTCGCCAACGGTGACGTAACCCTTGTCAAATAGAGGATGGTAGGGTAAGTCGTGGGCCACCAGGTATTGGTAAATCTCCCGGGCGTTCCACTTCAGGATGGGCATGAGCTTGTAGTAGCCATCCTGCTGACCTACCCGCTGCAGCGATCGCCGGTGGGTAGTCTGATCAGCCCGCAGCCCGGTTAACCAGGCCGTCGATCCCAACTCCCGCAGGGCCCGTTGCATGGGTTCCACCTTGCGAATCTGGTCGTAGCGATTCAGGTCTGCCACCTCCCCTTGCTCCCACAACCGTCCGTAGAGAGCTTCCATGCGGGCAGGGCTGAGGGGAGATTGGTAAACCTTAAGGTTGAGCTGTAGCCGGTTCGTGAGTTCTTCGGCAAAGCGATAGGTCTCTACGGGTAGATAACCCGTATCCACCCAAATCACTGGAATGGCGGGTGCTACCTGGGTAACCAGGTGTAGCATCACCGCCGATTGAATGCCAAAACTGGTACTTAGCACCAGGCCATCCCCAAAGGTATCGTGGCCCCACTGGACAAACCGTAGGGCATCACCATCGGCCCATTGCCGATTTACCGCCTCTAAATCCAGAACCGGCCCAGTGCGTGGATGGTTCTGTAAAAGCATGGTATCGGTCATGGGCTTACTTCCTTGATTGAATGCAGTCCTGGCCTATGGATGAAGACCAGAGACCCTCTAGCCAGTATGCCGTTTCAGGCTACTCTTTCCACACCAGTTTATCGCGGCCTCAGTACCAGGGCAAAACCCCCATGGGGAATTGATAGTACAGGACACTCCTGGCAAATCTCCCTTTCCCCCTGACCTGGGGCCAGGTCCATAGCTTCTAAACAGCCCCATCCCCCCTTAGAATAGGAACAACCTACTCAGCATCACGACCCAGTGATGCCATTACTAACCCCATAGCCTTCTTAGGATAAATTATGCCTCTAACAGTTGGAACCCCCGCCCCTGCCTTTACCACTAAAGACACCCAGGGCAATACCGTCTCTTTGACTGACTTTGCCGGTAAAACCGTAGTGCTGTACTTCTATCCCAAGGATGACACCCCAGGTTGCACCAAGCAGGCCTGCAGCTTTCGAGATGCCCAGGCCGAATACGCCAGTAAGGACATCGTGGTGCTGGGGGTAAGCGCTGACGACGAAGGGGCTCACCAGGCCTTTACTGCTAAGTACGATCTCAACTTTCCCCTGCTGGCCGACACCGATAAAAGCATTATCAAAGCCTACGACGTTGATGGCGGTGGCTATGCTAAGCGGGTTACTTACATCATTGGTCCTGACGGAGTCATCACCCATGTGGATGGGGCTGTTAACACCACCACCCACGCCAGTGATGTTCTAGCGGCTTTGGGGTTGTAGGTTTGGCCTTGAACCAGGGCGCTAGTAGAAAAATAAGCCGGTCTCCGAACAAACCCCCTGGAGAGGTTGGTCCCAGCTATCCTGGGGAACTGTTTCCAGACGAGCATAGTCAAACACAATGCCAAGGGTGGGAATGGTGTTCCAGGGGGACTGGCTGAGCAGGCGATCGTAGTACCCCGCCCCGTAACCCAGCCGGTATCCCCGGCGATCGCAAGCTACCGCTGGTACCAGGATCAAATCAACCAGGCTGGGATCTACCTGGGGCGACTGGGGATGGGGCTCGAGAATGCCGTAGGCCCCCTGGTTCAGGGGCCAGGGGCTTTTCACCGACCAGGCGTGCCAGTGCAGGGTACGGTCTACACAGCGAGGTAGTCCCCAATCGCCATGGTGATGGGCCAGTGGGCTGAGGTCGGGCTCCTGGCGAAAGCTGGTGTAGCTGAGGATCACCCGGCAGTGGTGAAAGTAGTCCCAGTTTAAGAGGTGGGCGCAGATGCGATCGCTGTTTTGCCGCCACACCTGGCTCGAAAGCTGCTGCCGTTGGCTGATCAAGTGGCGACGCAGATCTGCCTTAGGGATCGGGGTAGGGTCTGGAGCGGGGAGTACGATCACAGGCAGACTGACTTTAGGGAGGGTAGCTCTAGTTTAGAGCGGATTTTATCCCAGGCAGGGGTAGCTTTCTCGCCCTGAGTCAGGCGGTTCACCGATAGCCCTGGCGGTGGCCTCCCCAGCAAGAAACAGCCTACCGGCTAGCCCCTGGCCCAGGTGGTCTCCCATGGCGGGGGTACTACCCAGGGCATTAAAGGAGTAGGCGCCCAGGGCATAGCGATCGCGGTACCAGCGGCTAATCTGATAGTCAAGGGGCTCCGGAAGGCGGCCAAACAGCCGTTGTAGGGTGGCCAGGGCGCTGTCAACGATCGTCCCATCGCTCCAGGACTCCATCGCTTGCCCCTGGTCGGCGGCGTTGAACCCCAGCAGGACGGGCTGGCGGAGGGAGGGCACCAGACTGACCCACTCGGTCCACAACTCGGTCCACAGGCCCGGGGGGGAGGAAATCTGCTCCAGCCAGTCTACGGTGTCAGGCCAGAAGACCCTGGGGAACCGCAGGTAGCATTTGTTTAACACCCCCATGCCCAGGTAGGTAATGGCGGTGGTTTTGGCCTCAGGTAGGGGGGGACTAAAGGCCACCGCGCCGCTTTTTAGCACCCCCAGGGATAGGCTCACCACCACCCGGTCCGCTCGGTAGGTGGCCTGGTTGGTGGTCACCACCACCGCCCCACCGGACCAATCCACCGCCTGCACTGCCTGGTTTAGGCGAATATCTAAACCCCTGGCCAAAGAGGCCACTATGGCCTGGTATCCGGCGGGTAGCAAGGCATCGGGCCCCGCAAAGGGTTCCCCATCGTCATACCAGTGGGCGGAAAGCTGGCCGACGCTACCGCCGTACTCCTGCTCCAGTGTGCTGTTCAGTAGAAAAATCACCTGTTGCTGGTCCGCCAGGGACAGGGCCGACCAGTCGAGGGCGGCCCGCACCGCTGCCTGCACCGATTGATCGGGGTCACGCCCCTGGGCGGTGGCGAGGGCGGTGGTGATGCGATCGCCCAGCCTGGCCAGGTAGATCTCCTGGTCGGGCCCCAGGGGTTGGCCGGAGGGGCCATAGATCAGGGCGTTGTTGTAGTCGGTGGTGACCAGGTCCACCGCCGCCGCTCGGGCCAGGGCGGTTAGGGGGTTGCCCCGCAAACCATGAATCCAGGAGGCCCCCATGTCCACGGGTAGATCGGGCCAGTGGGTGGTGGTCCAGGTGCGGCCCCCCAGGCGATCGCGGGCCTCCAGGACCACCACCGGGTAATTTTCCTGGGCCAGGCTCTGGGCCGCCGCCAACCCCGCCAGCCCCGCCCCAATCACCAAAACCCTGGAGCGATCGCTGGCTTCGCCCTGGGGAGGGCGACAGGCCTGGCCCAGGGCCAACCCCACCAGCAACCCCTGCCCCCCCTGGATGAACCGCCGCCGATCTACTCCCATCATCTACGCCAGGATTCCCACCCGATCCGGTTGGCCGGGGCTAAAACAGGAAATACCGCTGGGCCATGGGTAGCACCTCCGCCGGTTCGCAGGTGAGCAGTTGCCCGTCGGCCCGCACCTCGTAGGTTTCGGGGTTGACCTCCATGTGGGGCTGGTAGCTGTTGAGTTTCATGTCCGCCTTGGTGAGGTTACGGCAGTGGGCCACCGCCACCGTCGGGGTGGCCAGCCCCAGCTGGGCGGGCAGGCCCGATGCCTGGGCCGCTTGGGAGATAAAGGTGAGGGAGGTGGGGGCGATCGCCCCGCCAAAGCTGCCAAACATGGGTCGCATATGCACCGGCTGGGGGGTGGGAATGCTGGCGTTGGGGTCCCCCATCTGGGCCCAGGCGATCGCCCCCCCCTTCACCACCACCTCGGGTTTCACCCCAAAGAAGGCGGGCTTCCACAGGCAGATATCCGCCAGCTTACCCAGCTCGATGGAACCCACCTGCTGGGCAATGCCGTGGGTGAGGGCGGGGTTGATGGTGTACTTGGCCACGTAGCGTTTAGCCCGGAAGTTATCGTTGCGGCTGGAGTCCTCCGGTAGGGGACCGCGCTGCACCTTCATCTTATGGGCGGTCTGCCAGGTGCGGATGATCACCTCCCCCACCCGGCCCATGGCCTGGGAGTCGGAGGCAATCATGCTAAAGGCCCCCAGGTCGTGGAGGATATCCTCAGCGGCGATGGTTTCCCGACGAATGCGGGACTCGGCGAAGGCGATGTCCTCGGGGATGCTGGGGCTGAGGTGATGGCACACCATCAGCATGTCCAGGTGCTCGTCCAGGGTATTGCGGGTGTAGGGCCGGGTAGGGTTGGTGGAGGAGGGCAGCACGTTGGCCTCGCCACAGACCTTAATAATGTCCGGGGCATGGCCACCCCCCGCCCCCTCCGTGTGGTAGGTGTGGATCACCCGGTTCTTGAAGGCGGCGATGGTGTCCTCCACAAAGCCCGCCTCGTTGAGGGTGTCGGTGTGGATGGCCACCTGCACATCGTAGCGATCGGCCACCGCCAGGCAGGTGTCGATGGTGGCGGGGGTGGTGCCCCAGTCTTCGTGGAGCTTTAGCCCCATGGCCCCCGCTTCGATTTGCTCCGCCAGGGCCTGGGGTTGGGCGCTGTTGCCCTTGCCCAGAAACCCCAGGTTCATGGGGAAGGCGTCGGCGGCCTGCAGCATACGGGCCAGGTACCAGGCGCCGGGGGTGCAGGTGGTGGCGTTGGTGCCGGTGGCGGGGCCGGTGCCGCCGCCGATCATGGTGGTCACCCCGGAGGCGATCGCGGTTTCGATCTGCTGGGGGCAAATAAAGTGGATGTGGGTATCAATGCCGCCGGCGGTGGCAATCATCCCCTCCCCCGCCAGTACCTCGGTGCCGGGGCCAATGATAATATCCACCCGGTCTTGAATGTAGGGGTTGCCAGCCTTGCCAATGGCCTGGATGCGGCCATCCTTGATGCCAATGTCCGCCTTGACAATGCCCCACCAGTCGAGGATTAGGGCGTTGGTGATCACCAGGTCCACTGCCCCCCCGGCCCGACCAATGGGGGACTGGCCCATGCCATCGCGGATCACCTTACCGCCACCAAACTTGACCTCATCGCCGTAGGTGGTGAAGTCCTGCTCCACCTCAATGATCAGCTCTGTGTCCGCCAGCCGCAGGCGATCGCCCACCGTGGGGCCATAGGTCTCAGCGTAGGCGCGGCGATCCATACGGTAGCTCATGGCAGACTCCGGAGTAGGGTAGGGGTAAAACTAAACCCGAAAGGGTTCGGACTGGGGGGTAAACTCAATGGGCAGCACCGCCTCCACGTTTTCCTGGGGGTTGGGGATGATCACGTGGGTCATCACCTCGGCATAGCCGGGACAAGCTTTGGCCGCTGCTAGACCAGCTTCCATCGCCAACCTCACCTCCGCCACCAGGCCCCGCACCGCCACAAACTGACGGCCACTTTCGGAGCGATCGTACTTGGTCAGGGTGACGCGCCCGGCCTTGACCATAGCATCGGCGGCGGCCAGCACCGCCGGAAAGGTTTGGGTTTCAATCACACCAACAGCCATGGTCATAGCAACGCTCCCGCATCTTCCTAAACAGATTTCCTAAACCAGTAGGGGGTGAATTAGTTTCCTTCAAACTATACCTTGATGCCGCTCGGTTCACCTCGCGTCGCAATAATTCTCTCACAGCCCGAGGCGGGGCGGGCCCAATCGCAGTGACACTCCTTTGGGTCTCCCCAACAGAGGCTGAGGTAAAGTTCGCTGCGGGTAGCGGCCAATTCCGCCCACTCGCTCTGGGCCACCAGGTCCTCCACCTGGGCCGGGGTAAGGGGCTGGGGAGCGGCGGTGCCCCCTGCCTGCCAGAGGCGGTGGCCGGGGATGGCCCGCTGCCAAAAGGCTAAAATCTCGGCCCTGGCTGCCATCAGGATCAGCTTATCAGATGGAATCGCCACCAATTGGGGGTGGCATTCCGGTACCCGCAGGCTCTGGCCCTGGAACTCACAGGTGTGCCACACCAGCCCCGACACCCCGTGTTGCCGCTGGTAGGCGTGGATCTGGGCCCGAAAATCCTGCAGGGCAAACACTTTGCTGAGTTTGTCCGCCCCAATGGCTTTGGCGATCGCCGGATGGTCCAGCCGCTGGTCGGAGGACAGCAACAGCCGCTCCCCCTGCCAGGTGGCCCGCAGTTCCTGGTCAAGAAAGGTGAGGAGTTGTTCGGTGGTGTAGGTCATGGGGAGAGGGGGAAGCGGGCTAGCCGTTCCCACAACAGCTCGTACACTCCCTGGGCATCGACCTTTTCCATCACCCGGGCGGTGGGGGGTTGATCGGGGTAGGGGTAGGGGGTGGCAATGGTGCGGCCCCGACTCAGCCTACTATCGGTTTCCACTGCCAGATACATGGGACGGCCACTAAACAGGTCGGGCTGTAGCAGGTAGGCGATCACACAGGGATCATGGAGGGGGGCGCCGGGTAGGCCGTAGCGATCGCCCTCTCCCTGGCCATAATAGGTCAACCAGCGGGCCACGGTCTGGCCCACCCGGTTCCCCAGGGCGGCGAAGCGGGCCAGTCGGTCGGGGGTGGTGACCACCTGGTGGGTGACATCCAGGCCGATCAGGGTGAGGGGCAGGCCCGCCTCCATCACCACCCGGGCGGCGTGGGGGTCAACGTAGAAATTAAACTCCGCCGCCGGGGTGATATTACCGGGCCCCAGACTCCCCCCCATCACCACCACCTGGGCAATCTGGGTAGCGATCACCGGGCATTTGATCAGGGCGATCGCCAGGTTGGTGAGGGGCCCCAGGGTAGCCAGAGTAATGGGTTGGCCAGCCTGGCTGCACTGATCAATCAAAAAGTCTACCCCATGGCAGTCCGGTGCGGGTCGGCTGGGTTCCGGCAGTTCGGGACCATCTAGCCCGGTACGGCCATGGATGGGCTCGGCGGTGGTGAGGGGGTGCACCAGGGGGCGGGGGCAGCCCGCCAGCACCGGAACGTCGGGCCGATTGGCCAGTTGACAAAGGCGACGGGCATTGCCATGGGTGAGGGCCAGGGGCACGTTACCCGCCACGGTGGTAATACCCAGCAGGTCAAAGGGGTAGCCAGGGGCCAGGGCCAACAGGAGGGCGATGGCATCGTCTACACCCGGGTCGCAATCAATAATTAAGGGACGCTTCGCCATCGCCATTGCCTTCTCCCTAATCCAGTTAGGGGCTGCTACCGTAAGATTATCCTATGCCATTACCTGGAGTGATTTCAGCGTTGTTTCCCTGCTTACGTGTTTGCCTGATTTCCCTAGCCAGTATAGGGCTGGTCCTGGTCACCGGTTGCGCGGGTGGTTCGGTGGGCAGGTCCTTAGAAAGGTCCTTGGAAGCCGACCCCCAGTTGCAGAACCAGCCCCCATCTGGTCAGGATCAAACTCCGGTAACGCCAGCCCCGGCTCCCTCCATTGCCCCACCAGGGGATCGGCCTGTGATTGGCCCCGTCCCTCCCCCCAACTGGGGTACCCCCTCCTCTCCTGGCCAGGCCGGAGCCTCCACGGCCCCCTGGCTGGCTAGCGTCCCCGAGGATCTCAAGCCCTACCTGCAGGATTGGCTGGCCCTGGGTTTGGCGGGGACCGAAACGTCTACATTCCAGCCCAACCAGGGAATTACCCGGGGGCAGTACGCTGAATGGCTATTTACGGCCAACAACCGGTTCTATGGTGACCAGCCGGGTAAACGGCTGCGATCGGCGGCCAGTGGCAGTAAACCGGCCTTTCAGGATGTACCGCCCAACCATCCCGACTATGGCGCCATTCAAGGGTTAGCGGAAGCGGGGATTATCCCCAGCGCCTTAAGCGGTAACTCTACGGCGGTGAACTTTCGCCCCGACGCTCCCCTTACCCGGGAAATCCTGGTGCTTTGGAAGGTTCCCCTGGATACCCGCACCCCCCTACCGACGGCCACTGTGGAGGCGGTGAAGACGGGTTGGGGCTTTCAAGATGCTAGCCAGATTGATCCCTTTGCCCTGCGGGCGGTATTGGCCGATCGCCAGGCCGGTGACTTTGCCAATATTTTGCGCGCCTTTGGCTACACCACCCTGTTTCAACCTAAAAAGGCCGTTAGCCAGGCGGAAGCGGCGGCGGCCCTGTGGCGTTTTGGTGGTCAGACCGAGGGAATTTCTGCCCAGGAGCTATTGAAACGTTAACCCCTGCTCAGACAATCTCTACTAACTTCAAAACTGAGCCTGGATATACTGCCGCCGCATGGTGGTAATGGCATCAATGGAAATACCCTTAGGGCAAACAGCCTGGCACTCCCCATGGTTTGAGCAATCGCCGAAGTCTTCACTGGCCATTTGGTCGGTCATGGCAATTACCCGCCTCTGAGCTTCTGGTTGACCCTGGGGCAGCTGCGCCAGGTGGCTAATTTTGGCCGCCGCAAACAGGGAGGCAGAACTGTTCGGGCAGGCTGCCACACAGGCCCCACAGCCAATACAGGCGGCATAGTTAAAGGCGAGATCGGCATTCACCTTGGCCACGGGCAGAGCATTGGCCTCGGGGGCCGATCCGGTTTTAACGGAAATGTACCCACCGGCCATGATGATACGGTCCAGGGGCGATCGCTCCACCACCAGGTCCTTAATGACGGGAAAAGCCTTAGCCCGCCAGGGTTCCACCGTAATCCGATCGCCATCCTGAAAGTGGCGCAGGTAAAGCTGACAGGTGCTGGTTTGGGGCTGGCCACCATGGGCCTTACCGTTAATCATTACCCCACAGGCACCACAGATACCTTCACGGCAATCGTGGTCAAACTCAACCGGCTCCGCCCCGCTACGGATGAGTTGCTCATTGAGCACATCCAGTAACTCTAGAAAGGACATGTCGGGGTGGGCCTCAGCCACGGTGTAGCTCTCAAACCGGCCCTGGGCAGTGGTGCCAGCCTGTCGCCAGACCTTCAGATGTAATTGCATAGGGCTAAACTTTCCTTTGCAACTGATCCAGGGTAGCCAGCACCTCCTGGCTGTGGATAGCTGGCTGAACCCCTAAAAAGCGAGCCGCCATGGTACCGTCGGGGGCAATGATGTAGGTATGGCGTAAGGACATAACCCCAAGCCAGGAACCATAGGCTTTACTGACTGCCCCCTTGGGGTCAGAAAGGAGGGGAAACTCCAGGCCTTCTGCCTGACAAAATTCAGCATGGGAATCTACACTATCGGCACTAACACCAATCACCTGGGCGTGGCGATCGCGATAGGCCTGGATATCTTTCTGAAACCGTTGAGCCTCCAGGGTACAACCGGAAGTAAAATCCCGAGGGTAAAAGTAAAGCACCACCCACTGGTCTTTGAAGTTGGCCAGGGAAACCTCCCCATTGCCGCTATTGGTGGGCAGGGTAAAGTCAGGGGCAGGGCTGCCCAGGGGAATTTGGGTCCCCCCCAGGGCAAAGGCCATGGGGGGCATACTTAACCAGATGATCCAGGGCCAAACCACACCCAGTAGAAGCAATCCCAGAGGTCGCATAATCCTGATGATGTTCATAGTGTGAGTGAGTCCATCGCTAAAGCGGTCTTGTTTCCCATTATCGGTGGTTTTACGATTATAGCCGTGGCGATCGGTAAGGGGGGTGGAGATGTTCCGACCTATCCCGACCCCCTTAAACGGGGCTAGGATGGCTCCCCTGGATAAAGGACTCCACCAGATTGACATTATCGGTACTGCCAATGATAAAAGGTGTGCGCTGGTGCAGGTGCTGCGGGACAACCGCCATAATGTCCATGGTGCCCGTACTGGCCCTACCGCCTGCCTGTTCAATTAAAAAAGCCAGGGGAGCGGTTTCGTAAAGGAGTCGAAGTTTACCCTCGGGCTGTTTTTGGGTGCCTGGATAGAGAAACACCCCCCCCTGGATCAGAATGCGATGGAAGTCCGCCACCAGAGCACCCGTATAGCGGGCCGAGTAGCCATCGTTACGGTGTACGTAGCGGGTAAACTTTCGAAAGGCGTCATCCCACTGCCAGAAGTTACCTTCGTTGACGCTGTAGGTGGGACCATGGCGAGGTACCTGAATATTTTCCGTCGCCAGAATGAATTCCCCCAGGCTGGGATCGAGGGTGAAGGCATGTACCCCCCGTCCGATGGAATATACCAGAACGGTGCTAGGACCGTAGAGAATATATCCGGCCGCCAATTGCTGGTGACCATCCTGCAGTAGGTCTGCCCCCGACTGGTCCAGATCGTTGCCCTGCTGACGTCGAATGGAGAAAATCGAGCCAATATTGAGGTTGATATCCACATTAGAAGACCCGTCAATCGGGTCGTAGAGCAGGGTATAGCGCCCAATCGGACAATTCTCGGGGATGTAGTAGGGCTTTTCCATTTCCTCTGAGGCCAGGCGACAGACCAGTCCACTCTGCTCAAAGACAGAGATGAACACATCGTTGGCGTAGATATCCATTTTCTTGACAGCTTCGCCCTGGACATTGGTCTCGCCGGTAAAGCCCAGGGCCGATTCCATTAGCCCGGCTCGACTCAGGTGGCGAGCAATGAGTTTGCCAGCTAGGGCCAGGCGATTCATCAGGGTGCTTAGATCCTGGGCTTCGGAACTAAAGCTATGGAGCTGTTCGAGCACATGGCGGGTCAGGGTTTTGCAGTCGCGATCAAGGGCAAAGGCCGTTTTGACCGGTTGATAGTTAACCATGGTGGCATTGTCCTGGGGAGTTCCCTGGGGGAAAGAGACGAAAATCTGCGGACAGATAGGTAAGCTGGGTATTAGTATAGTAAGCAGTAAGTTCTGCTTTCTGGCAAAACTTAACCCATCCTTTCTTCCTCTTATATTCATCATAAGTTTCATGACGTCCTACGCCACCTCGACTGTCCGAGCTGATATGGGTGAACTGCGCCGCCTCAGAGGCTTACTTCCCCCTGAATTGCAGAGCTGGGTCACCGTGGAATCGGCGATCGATGTCAGTCCACCCCTGATTACCTGTGAGGAATTAGGCAAGGACCAGGTAGAGATCCAAATTGATTTAATTAAGTGGGAACAACTGGCGTTAGATCAGCGTAATCTCCTGTTCTGGCACGAAGTGGGTCGGATTCAAAACGATGCCATTCCCCGGGATGGCTGGGAAATGGCCGCCCTGGCCATTGGCCTGGGGGGCGCGGTGGGCGAGCTTTGGGTACAGGATGGTTTGCTACTGGTTCTGGCCCTGGGTCTGTGCGGTTTTTCTGGTTGGCGGCTGTACAAGCGCAATAACAACCAAAAAACTCTTCAGGAAAGTATTGACGCCGACGAGCGGGCGATCGCCATTGCCACCCGTTTTGGCTACACCCTACCCAATGCCTATAAAAGCCTGGGCAGCGCCCTTAAGACCCTGATTGAGCAAACCCCCAAGAAGCGCCAGCGAGATCGCTACATCAAGCGGCTTGATGCCCTCAAAAAAAGTGCAGCCAAGGCTAAGGAGCGGGCTCGCACTGAGCGGGGGGATATGCGGTCGGCTTACTAAGCTAGGGTTTGGTAGGAATTCCTCTGGTGTTCATCGCCACTCCACGGTCAATCTCGCCAGCTTTTCTGCGATATATTTTCACGCTTTTTCCTTTATTGAATCCTGGCTATGGCCCAAACTGAACGCAAGTCGGTGCTACTCCCCTTTGAAAAACCCTTAGCAGAGCTGGAGGGGCGCATAGTACAGATTCGGGAGCTGGCGGAACAGAACAATGTGGATGTTTCTGACCAGATAGCCCAATTAGAGGAGCGGGCCGCTAACCTACGCCAGGAGATTTTCTCCAGTCTTACCCCCGCCCAGCGTTTACAGGTGGCCCGCCATCCCCGCCGCCCCAGCACCCTGGACTATATCCAGGCGATTACCGATGAGTGGCTAGAACTCCACGGCGATCGCAGTTCTGGCAAAGACGATCCGGCCCTGGTGGGCGGCGTCGCCCGCCTAGAGGGTCGCCCGGTCGTCATTCTGGGGCACCAGAAGGGGCGAGATACCAAGGATAATGTGGCCCGTAACTTTGGCATGGCTTCCCCAGGAGGATACCGAAAAGCCATGCGGTTAATGCGCCATGCCGCTCAGTTTTCTATGCCTATCATCACCTTTATTGACACTCCCGGGGCTTACCCTGGCTACGAGGCCGAGGAAATGGGTCAGGGCGAGGCGATCGCCTATAACCTGCGTGAGATGTTTGGACTGCAGGTACCGATTTTGTCCACCATCATTGGGGAAGGAGGATCGGGGGGAGCCCTGGGTATTGGGGTCAGCGATCGGCTGCTGATGTTCGAGCATTCCGTCTATACCGTAGCCAGCCCCGAAGCCTGTGCAGCTATTCTCTGGAAGGATGCGGGCCGGGCCGCAGAAGCGGCAGAGGCCTTGAAGATCACCTCCTGGGATCTGAAGCAACTGGGTATTCTTGATCAACTTTTGCCTGAGCCCTTGGGAGGTGCCCATGCCGACCCCCTCAAGGCTGCAGAAATCCTGAAACAAGCCCTGGTAGACCACCTTAAGGATCTATCTTCCCTGTCTGCTCCGGCCCTACAGCAACTCCGATACCAAAAATATCGGCAAATTGGGGTATTTGCTGAAGAGGCAGCCTGATCCATTGATTTTTATGGGTAGGCGGTTAGCCAGTTGTGCCCACCAGTATGCTTAAAATAGAAATACTTAGCGTGTTCAATCTCTACAGCAAGCCTTAGCTTTTCTCTGTGACCGATCGATCCAGCTAATCCTCGGATTAGCGGTCTTTTTCTTGACTATCTGGAGTTCTCTAAAAATCCCTATGACTATTGCTCCTTCTAGCGACAAAAATTCCCCTACTGCCATCAATGGTCTGGTGACCAAACCCCTCGCACATCCCACCGTGCTCCCCAGCCGCACCCTCAGCCATAATACGGGGACTGAAGCCGACCAGTATCCCATTCCCCCCACCAGCCAGGAGGATATGACGGCGGCAGTACGTACCATGCTACTTTCCGTTGGAGAAGATCCAGAGCGGGAAGGTTTGCTGAAAACACCCAAGCGGGTGGCAGAGGCCATGCGGTTTTTAACCAGCGGTTACCAGCAGTCTCTAGAGGACCTGGTGAATGGGGCCATCTTTAATGAGGGCCACAACGAAATGGTGCTGGTGCGAGACATTAACCTGTTTAGTCTCTGCGAACACCATATGCTGCCCTTTATGGGCCGGGCCCATGTTGCCTATATTCCCAATCAACGGGTAGTGGGGCTAAGCAAACTGGCCCGAATTGTGGAGATGTACTCCCGCCGGTTGCAGGTTCAGGAACGGTTGAATCGCCAGATTGCTGACGCGATTCAGGAAATTCTCGAGCCCCGGGGGGTAGCGGTGGTGGTGGAAGCTAGCCACATGTGCATGGTTATGCGTGGTGTTCAGAAACCCGGTTCCTGGACCGTGACCAGCGCCATGCTGGGGGTCTTTCAGGAGGATCAGAAAACCCGTGAAGAATTTCTCAGCCTGATTCGCCATCAGGCGGCCTTCTTTTAGGTAACTGTTCAATCCGATCTACCCTGAGCCGATCAGGTCCATGGTTTTTTCTGCCATCCCTCAGACCCAACCAGGCCCTTACCCCTGCCTTCGGTGGCCGTTCCCCATGGTCCCAAAAGGGTTCAGGTAACCAATAGGGATAAACCCCTCGGTGGTTAAGGCCAGGACCAGAGGCCCTGATCTGAACCTATCCATAGAAAACCTCTTAAGCTAATTTAATTTAGACAGGGGTTTTTCTATGGATCTGTTGATCTAATCACCGTTGCTGTTGTCTGTAGTAGAAAAGGGGTTGTGATCATCAGGGGATACCTACAATATTCTGGTTGCTGAATTCTGCTTCCGGAGTAAAACTACCTATGGAGGCAGAATAGGTAAGGAGAAACATCCTAGAATCAAGAAAACTACCTACTCCGACTGGATTTGACTATGACCCTGATTAACGATCGCCCCGATGATAAAACCATTGTGCGGGACTACTTTAACGCCACTGGTTTTGACCGCTGGCAACGCATCTACGGCGATGGTGAGGTGAATAGGGTACAACTAGACATTCGTCAGGGCCATCAACAGACCGTTGATACGGTGATGAGCTGGCTAGAGGCCGATGGCAATCTGTCTGGCCTCAGTTGTTGCGATGCAGGCTGTGGTGTAGGCAGTTTGGCCATTCCCCTGGCGACGGCAGGGGCGCAGGTCTATGCCAGTGATATTTCGGCCAAAATGGTAGAAGAGGCCCAACGCCGGGCTGCCGCCACGCTGCCGGAAGCAAACCGGCCCACCTTTGAGGTTAAGGACCTGGAAACCATAGGTGGCAGCTATCACACGGTGATCTGCCTTGACGTGCTGATTCATTATCCCGATGAACAGGTGAATGGCATGATTAATCACCTGAGTGATCTGGCCCAGTCGCGTCTGCTACTGAGCTTTGCTCCCAAGACTGCCTACTACACTGTGCTCAAAAAAATTGGAGAATTTTTCCCAGGGCCCAGTAAAACCACCCGGGCCTATCTGCATCCGGAAGCCGCCATTGTAGCTATGTTAGAAGGGGCGGGCTGGCGCATAGAACGGCGGGCGATGACCAAAACCCGGTTTTACTTCTCGCGCTTGCTAGAGGCGGTTCGCTAAGGCTTAGGGCTGTTATGGCTGGCCCTAGTCCCCCTGCCCGTGGCTACGGCTGTAAAATGGCTACCATAAACACCCATGAAAGGTAGTTGCCATGGTTCACACCATTGCCATCTCAGAGAAAACCACCCTGAAATATCTGCGCGATCGCTTTGGTCTAGAGCGGACCGATGCGGCTGATTTTTTCCAGGAATGGCAATCCCAGCAAGCCCTACTGACCGATGCAGACGTGACCGTACTAAGGCGCATTCGCCAACGTTACTTTCATCAGCTTGATGAAGGCATGATGCTGGAGACCGTTCTTCGGGGGTTAAAACATATCGGTCAGCTTTCCCTATCCCAGGGCGATCGCCGGTGACTAACCCCTGCTAATTCCTATGGCTGGCGCTGTTTAGCTGGGCGCACCGATGAAGGGAAGAGGCGGCGGCGATAGGGATGGCGATAGAGTTCGTAGCTGGCCAGTAACACCATGCCTACTAACAGGGGGGTCAGGTAATAGATGACCCGATACATCAGTAAGGATCCCAGCAGGGCATCGGACCCCAGGGGAGGGGACAGTAAGAGAATCAGGACGGTCTCAAACACCCCTAACCCCCCCGGCACGTTACTAATCACCCCCGCAATCTCAGCCAGGAGATAGCTACTGAAGAAAACCAGATAGGGCAAACGCGTATCGGATGGTAGCAACACATAGAGGACTGAGGCGGCTAAGGCCCAGTCACAGGAGGTTACCCCAATTTGGGCCAGGGAAAGCTTGAGGGGCAGGCGAGGAATAATCCAGTCTCCAATTTTGAGGGGACGGCGACTCCAACTGCTCAGACCCAAATAGGTGCTAATCACTATCAGAAAAAGAATACCCAGGGGGTGCACCGTATCAAAGGGGAGGTGGAGCATACTGGGAATGGTCAGGGGCTCTACCGCAAATACCAATCCCCCAACCGCCAGCAGACCAATCCAGAAGCTCAGGTTGCAAAAGGCAATAATTTGGGCAATCTGTCCAGGGGTGAGGCCCCAGGCCGCATAGAAGCGATAGCGAATAGCGCTGCCACTGAGCAGGGCAAACCCCACACTATTGCTGATGGCGTAGCTAATGGTGGCCACCAGGGCGGTCTTGCGATAGGACAGGCGATGGTTAACAAAGAACCGGGCCAGGACATCGTAGCCGGTTAAAAATCCATAGTTAAGGGTCGTTAGACCCAGGGCCAAAATCAGGGTGGGGTAGGGAATGGCCCTGATGTCATTCAGAATCACCTGGGGCTGATATTTTTGCAGTTCATGGATAATCGCCCAGATGCAGAGGCTAAACAGACCCAGGCTGAGGAGGGCTGGCAACAGCCGGGAAAACCCCTTAAGCCATTGGGATAGGGCATTGCTAAAAAATTGCACCCCCAGGTAGTCCTGCAGGCGATCGCCCGAGTCAACCCGCACCAGGGCCACGATAATCTCTGGCAAACTTACCCGGTGGGAGTAGACCAGGTAACGGGGCTGCCAGCGGGGGTGGAACTTTTCCTTGTAGGCTCGCAGGCCGTGAAAGTTATAGAGCTGGTTCAGGTGGTCATAGAGGTAGCGAACTCCCCTTTCTAACCTGGAGGGATGGGGGGATTCTACCTGATCGGCAAAGGCCGCCAGGCCCAGGTTAAAGTGGTCATAGCCCCGTTTCTGACAGTATTGGATGAGGGATACCAGCAGGTAATCCATGGTTCCGGGTAGGGCCTGATGGTGGTAACGCATCAGGTCTATGGTGGCCTCATTAAGCTGGTATTCAGAAATCAGGTTGGCAAAGGCCAGACTGTTACCCTGGCTGTCTTCTACCACAGCCATTACACAGGTTTCCAGGTAGTCAGGGTCAAACCAACCCAGGGAAAACTTTTTCTCTGCTCCCTGTCGATAACGAAGCCAGTCATCGCTAATGGCCTTCAACTCCAGCAGCAGGCGATCGCTAAGGGGAGGCTGGTAAAAAACTACCCGATAGCCCTGGCGTAAGCATTTATTAACCGCCGGACGCAAACTACGGCCTGCCTTACCCTTGAGGGTAAACTGATGCAGATCAATAATGGCTTCCTCACCGATTTTCAGGATCCGAAAGCCCAGGGTTTGATAAAGGTCTATATGGTCTGCCAGGGTTTGATAAAAGGCGGGGTGCCAATCATTGGTTTGGCAGAAATCCCTGAACCCCAGGATAGCCTCCTGCAGGTCAGCGGTTGGACCAATTGGGTCACCCAGGGCGATCGCCCCCCGTCCCCTGGATAGGTAAGCAACCACCGTTTGTCCTGAAGGACTGAAATAGTAGGACTTATCCTCCAGTAAGGTAAGGCGGGCCAGGGAAGAGTGCCCATACTGCTCGACGATGGCTCGGGCTCTCTGGTGTTCAGCCGGGCTAGCGGTTTCCCGTAAAATCACCGGTCGAAATAACATCCAGACTGCATAGGTCAGGGTTACCGCCCCTACCCCATAGATAGACCGGGCAAAATACCCCCCAAAGGCTGTAGTGGGCCGCAACCCACCGTTGTCGGCGGTGAAAAACATGGCCAGGGTCTGGGTCAGGGCCCCAGCCAAACTAAAGGGAGTGGAGTAATGGTGATCTAGCCACCACAGCCCCAGGGTGCCGTAGGCCAGGGTAAACAGCAGGGCCCCCAGCAATACCCGCACTCCCTGAATCATCGATGGGCGATCGGACCGGGCCACAAAGGCGGGCCGCAGCCACAGCAGCAAAGCAAGTAAAACCAGGGAGAGCAAACTCTGTTGGTAGTGGAGCCCCCGAATCAGATGACCGATGGCAGACAAACTCAGCAGGCCAATGGTCAGCCACCAGGCAATGCGCTTGCGCCGCCCCAGGTTAGTTGCCAGGGTGAGCAGAAAAAAGCCACTCAGGGCCGAAAATAAGTGGGCCCCTACCCTGACCTGAATGGGCCAGAGGGAGAGGAACCAGGACTCGGACGCTGGAGGACTGGGGGTAAGGGCTGACCAAAGATTGACCAGGGCTACCATCGCTGTCAGCACCACAGCCAGGCCCAGGCCCAGGGAAATTATTCTCGCGTCTGACCTTAAGGGCGCACCAGTGACCACAACTACCTACCTGGACCCATTTGTTTTTAAGTATTATCGATGGTGCGTTGTTTATTCAACCAGAGGATAGTTGGGACGAAGGTTTGGGAGCCTGCAGGGGCAAGATCAAAGGTTCAAATGTTTGGGGGAACGATGCTTAACCTGAAACCACATCATCATTCCGGTTGCCAGCAGCACCAACAGCCCCAGGGAGTTTAGAAAGGGATAGATGCTTTCTAGATTAATAGAACCGAAGTGTCCCTTGTGGGCGTCCAGAATCCAGTCAAAGGAGTCTCCGTGGCCAGTCATATCCGCCAGTTGATAGATGGAGCCCGTCAATACCGTCAGGATGATGGGCAACAGCATAACCGGGGCGAAAAACCGATGGACATGACGTAGGGTCTTAAATTTGAGCATAGGTTAGTTAGAAAGGACGGCTAGAGGAACTGAAAATCCCTTTACAAGGTTTCAAAGCCGCTGACGGGAAGCCAGCTTCTCCATATCTGCCTGGGTCTGGTGCAGCAAACTATGGCGGCTATCTGGCTGACTGGTGAAGGAAGGTACCAGGTTACGAGCCTGCAGAGTCATATGAAGCTGTAAATGGGCTACGTAATCCGAAAAGTCTTCCCGGCTTTCCTGCAGCCCAGGCGCTAGCTTCTTAACCATAGTCTTCCGACCTCCCTGCTGTTAAACATCAATAAAATATGCAACGATATCGAAACTAACACAGGTGGCTATAGCTACCCGGATGACGCAACGAAGCTTAACGGTTCTCCACCCCATGTCTGCTTCTCCCCCTCCCGATGCTTCTGCCTCCCTCCCCGATCGCCTGGTCAAACAAACCGTTCGCTATGCCGACCATCGCTCGGTAGACTGGGCCGATCTGACCCCCATGATGCAGCACTACGTGGAGATTAAGGAACAGTATCCCCATGCCCTGGTGCTCTATCGGGTGGGAGATTTCTTTGAGACCTTCTTTGAGGATGCTATCACCATTGCCCGGGAACTGGAATTGGTCCTGACGGGTAAGGAGGCTGGTAAGCAGGTGGGACGGGTGCCCCTGGCGGGTATTCCCCACCATGCGCTGGATCGCTACTGTACCCTGCTGGTGGAAAAGGGCCTGGCGATCGCCATCTGCGACCAGGTAGAAGACCCGGCCACGGCCCAGGGTCTGGTCAAGCGGGAGGTGACCCGGGTCATTACCCCCGGCACCGTCCTGGAGGAGGGCATGCTCAGGGCTAGTCAGAATAACTTTCTGGCCTCGGTGGTGGTGGCCGGAGGCCAGTGGGGGCTGGCCTATGCCGATGTTTCCACCGGCGAGTTTCTGACAACCCAGGGAGACAACCCCGATCAGCTAAGCCAGGAACTACTGCGCTTGCAGCCGGCCGAGGTGCTATTGCCAACGGAGGCGGCTAACCTGGGAGCTATGGTTCGACCCGGAGAGGTGTCCGAACACCTGCCCTCGTTCCTACCCCAGCAGTTTTGCTATACCCTCAGGCCCCAGGGTGCCTACAGTCAGCCAGAGGCTCGTCAGCGGCTTCTACAACGGTTTCGCCTGCGATCGCTGGAGGGGCTGGGCTGTGATCAGTTGCCCCTGGCGGTGCGATCGGCGGGGGGGCTGCTGGCCTACCTGGAGGACACCCAGAAGACGGTGCAGGCTCCGCTCCAACCCCTCACCACCTATACCCTATCGGCCTACCTGGTGATCGATCACCAGAGCCGACGCAATCTGGAGATTACCCAAACCGCCCGGGACGGTACCTATACCGGATCCCTACTGTGGGCCCTGGACCGCACCGTCACCGCCATGGGGGGACGCAGCCTGCGCCGTTGGCTACTCCAACCCCTGTTGCAGGTCGAGGCGATTCAGGCCCGTCAGGCCACTATTCAGGAACTGGTGCAGAATGGCAGCCTGCGGCAGATGCTGCAACAACGGCTGAAGCAAATCTACGATCTAGAACGGTTGGCGGGGCGGGCTGGTTCTGGTACAGCCAATGCCCGGGATTTGGTTGCCCTGGCCGACTCCTGTCTGCGCCTGCCCGAGCTGGCGGCCCTCACCGCCTCCGCCCAGTCTCCCTACCTGGTGGCGCTGCAGGTGGTTCACCCCGAACTGGAGCAGTTGGGCCAGACCCTGCGATCGCACCTGGTAGACAATCCCCCTCTGTACCTGACGGAAGGCCATCTAATTCGAGATGGGGTGAACACCGACCTCGACCACCTGCGCCAGCAAGCCCTGGATGACCAGCGCTGGATTGCCCAATTGGAACCCAGGGAGCGAGATCGCACCGGTATCACCAGTCTCAAGGTGGGGTTTAATAAGGCCTTTGGCTATTACATCAGTATTTCCCGGGCTCGGGCTGACCAGGCTCCCGCCGATTACATCCGCAAACAAACCCTGACCAATGAAGAGCGCTACATTACCCCCGAACTGAAGGAACGGGAAGCCCGCCTGTTTACCCTGGAGGCCCAAACCCATGCCCTGGAATACGAGATCTTTAACCGCCTGCGGGAACAGGTGGGGGCTCAGGCTGGAGTCATTCGAGAGGTGGCCAGGGCTGTAGCCGCCGCCGATGTCCTCTGCGGTCTGGCGGAGGTAGCGGTGTTGCAGGGCTACTGCTGTCCTAGGGTGGATGATTCCCGCACCATTGCGGTGGTGGAGGGTCGGCATCCGGTGGTGGAGCAACGCTTACCCACCGGGTTCTTTGTCCCTAACTCGACCTACCTGGGTACGGTTCCCCCCGATCGCGCCACCGCCCATGCCCAGGACCTGATGATTCTCACCGGTCCCAATGCCAGTGGTAAAAGCTGTTACCTACGCCAATTGGGTTTAATTCAACTGATGGCCCAGGTGGGTAGTTTTATTCCTGCCCGGTCTGCCCATCTGGGTATCTGCGATCGCATCTTTACCCGGGTAGGGGCGGTGGATGACCTGGCCACGGGGCAATCCACCTTTATGGTGGAGATGAACGAAACCGCCAATATTCTCAACCATGCCACCGGCCGTTCCCTGGTGCTGCTGGATGAAATTGGCCGCGGCACCGCCACCTTTGATGGGTTGGCCATTGCCTGGTCCGTAGCTGAGTACCTGGCCCAGAGTATTCAGGCCCGCACTATTTTTGCTACCCACTATCACGAGCTCAACGCATTGGAAACCCTGATTACCAACGTGGCCAATTACCAGGTGACGGTTAGGGAAATGCCTGACCAGATTATCTTTCTCCACCAGGTACAGCCCGGCGGGGCGGATAAGTCCTACGGCATCGAAGCCGGGCGCTTGGCTGGCCTACCCCCGACCGTCATTGAGCGGGCCCGCCAGGTGATGGCAGGCATTGAGCGCCACAGTGCGATCGCGGTGACCGTCGAACCCAGCCGTCTGCCCCGTCGCAGAACTACCCGGTCAAAGTCCGACCATAGCGACCAGATGGATCTCTTTTCTTGACCCGCCTAGGCCCGGTCCGGTGTATCTGGGGCAATACCCATTAAGGTCACCTCCCAGACTAATCGGGGGGTAACAAAACGGCGCAGGTAGCGTTTGGCTGCTTCAAAACCCAGTAACCAGCGGGATACTTCCTGCTGGTTGGAGTAGGTGTGCCAGTACCAATGGAGCAAATAATCCAGTAACCAGAGTTGGGCTTCTGTATCCAGGGTTTTAGTCACCTGACGAGCCAGATCCAGCGCCTGCCGCAGGCTGGAGGGGGGCTGTTGCAGGCTGGCGACTAACTCTGCAGGGATGGCCTGGAGTTGGGCATGGGCGGCGATCGCCTGGCCCGGACTCCCCTGGGCCAGGGCCATCACCTGGGCGTGGTGGAGAATTTCGCCCTGATCGATCTGGCCTAATACCCTGGCCATAGCCTCCGAATTGAGGCGTTGGAAGGGAATGGTCTGACAGCGGGACACCAGGGTGGGTAGAATCGCCTGGGGGCCGGGGGCCAGCAGCACCAGGGTGGCCTGACCAGGTTCCTCCAGGGTTTTGAGGAGGCCATTGGCGGCGGCTTCGGTCATGGTTTCGGCGGCTTCGATCACCACTACGGCCCGATCTGCCTCCAGGGCAGGACGGCTCAGAAACTGGGTAATTTGCCGGACCTGCTCGAGGCGAACTTGGGGTGGGCTTTTGCGGGTGATACCCTGGTCAGCGGCCAGGGAGGCCGGCACTAGCCGACCCTGGTGCAGATAGGTGGGCTCTACCCAGAGCAGGTCGGGGTGGTTGCCTTGGCGAATGCGCCGCTGCTGAACCGGGTCTGGAGTTGGCTGGCGGCTCAGCAGGATTTCGGCCAGACTGACCGCCGCTCGCCGTCGCCCCACCCCCTCTGGTCCGCTAAACAGGTAGGCGGGGGCCAGGCGCCCCTGGTCTAGGGCCCGACACAGTAGGGCGATCGCCGTGGGCTGGCCGATCAGGTCTGTAAAGCGGTCTTGTACCATTGGTTCAGGTAGGTTAGAACAGTCGATGCAATCGCCCGGGCCACCTCCTCCAGGCTGCCGCCAGCATCGATGGTAGCTCGATTTTGGGGATACTGCTGGGCCAATGTCTCAAATCCTACCTGCACCCGCCGATGAAAGGTGAGGTCTGCCTGCTCCATGCGATCGCCCCCGCCCCGCTGCCGCGCCCGCGCCAGTCCCTGCTCGGCCCCTAGTTGGAGCCAGAGGGTCAGGTCGGGGCTAACCCCAGCGGTGGCGATGCGGTTGAGCTGGTGAATCAGCTCTAGATCGAGGCCACGACCGTAGCCCTGGTAGGCCAGGGTGGAGTCAACGAAGCGATCGCAGAGTACCCAGCAACCCTGATCGAGAGCGGGCTTAATCACCTGGTCCACATGCTGGGCGCGATCGGCGGCATAGAGCAGTAACTCTGTGCGGGCATCGATTCTCACACTATCCTCCTGGTGGAGCAGTAAGTGCCGTACCTTCACCCCTAGATCGGTGCCACCGGGTTCGCGGCTGGTCACAATCTGGGGAACTAGGCCCTGCCGTTGCAATTGCTGAAAAGGCCCGCTATCCAGCAACCAGGTGAATAAAAGCTGCAGTTGGGTCGATTTACCACAGCCTTCCACCCCTTCCAGAACAATTAACTTGCCGGTCATGATCACCTGATTACCGCTGCCAAATTATAGCTGTAGCTGCCAGAATTCAGGAGAAGCATCCCGATTCTGCTAGCCAGCACTGCCTACATACGAGCCAGGGCAGCTATCTTTGACAACTTACTCTGCTCTAACCCGGCTAGCTCATCCAGATGCAGCCAGCCCTCCTTCACCAGGCGCGAGAAAACAAAAACTAGTACTGAATAGCGGTAGTCATATTTGCCGTCCACGTCATGTCTTTTGGTGCTTAAGAAATCATGTAGCTGCCACAGATCATCCAACTCAGAAAGGCAGGCAGCCTGGGCCCTAACCTCTTGAATCAGTACTGCGATTTCCCGTCCATAGGCCTTCTCGAAGGCAGTCTGGGCGATTTCTTTCTCAGCGTTAGACCAGGATAAGTCACTCATTTGTCCTTCCCACACTTAACCAGAAATTGGCTTCTTAAAATATAGCTTCAGTGAAAAAAACGCCCTCAGGGGAGAGCGTTTTTAAAGAGTGGGTGCATCTTGATCCAAAGACACCCCCAGCCAGTCTTCCTTAACGCACTAAATTAAGTAACTCCTTCGGGGAAGCCAGTAAATCAATGGCAACAAAGAAAATTTTATTCTCTGGAGTCAATAAAAACCTCCAGGCCATATTCATCCCCACACCAGCCCCAAACCAGGGAGTTTGGACCTTACCGGTAACCTTAATCTGGGTATAGCCATCCTGGGCTGGCTCGACCACACCCCGCTCCGGCAGCAGTTTTAGGTTCTGACAATCTTCCTTGAAAAAGCGCAGTACGGACTCCTTACCGATGATTGGCTTTTGGAAGGGGGGCTGGAGAGCGCCATCGGCTGTGAATAATTCAATCAATGCATAAAAATCATTGGCGTTCAGATTATCCATGTAGCTCAGCACCGTTGGATTATCCACCCCTTCAATGGTGACCCGACTGCGTTGAGTTACGGCCTGGGGTACCACCACCGGTTCACTGACCCGACCCACATTACCCAACTTGGCTGAGTCAAACCCCATGTCAACTACGGCATTGCGTAAGACCGTAATTTGTTGACCGGAATCCAGATTACGAATCGCCTGGAGCACCGCCGAGGCATTGGCAGAAAGTTGATACCCATCTGGAATAGGGGCGACAAAGCCCTGCTCCATCCACTGCCCTAGCCGATACCAAAACCCTAACTTGATATTGGCCGACCAGGTGGCATAGGTTCTGCTGATCGGGGTATCGGCCCGATTGGCCAGGTCACACATGGCCTGGGATTGCTCACGAAATGACATCTGCCGAATTTGATCTAATGTGCCTTCGGCAAATTGCATATTGGCGGCTCCTGGTGCCGCGATAGTAATGGTTTTACCCATTTCAAGATAGGCAAACCAGATGAGGGCCAGTTGATCTTCCGCGCTCAGTTGGGTAAACCGGGCAGTGGTAGCTGGTACAGCGTCAGCCGATAGGGTGCTGGGGAAAATATTACGCGCTGAATTGATCGTAAATGGCATAGAGGATTACCTCAATAGGCTTAAGACATCTTCAGTAGTCAAGTTGTCAGGCATAGGGGAATAAAATTCCCCCATTGCTACTATTCTGTCATGGAAATACCATGGG
>JBMOHM010000040.1:0-29126 GCA_049317845.1 Nodosilinea sp.
TCCTCTCAACACAAGCCTCTATCCTTGGCTTAAAAGTTGGCTGAGGGACGGTTACGTTGAAGTCATGGCTAGACCTACTCTTAAAATAATGAAATGGAAATTCATGGCAGCATCTACAGAACAACTAAATTCCAATTTTATAGCTCAGACACCGATCACCCAGGGCAATAGGTGGGGATGGCTTGGTGAAAAACTGGCGCCAGAGTTCCTGACCTTACTACTGTGGATTCAGCTAGCAAATCCACCTTACGCCGATCCGGTCCAGTGTCTTGGGTTGGGGTTGATGATTGGGTTGTTTTTGCGCTGGAGCTGGCAGGGGGCCATGCTTCTCCACGGCTTCGGTCATACCCTGTGCCGTACTCTAGTAGATCGGCAAGCCGCCGCCTTCACTTGGGCCAACCTGCTGGAACACCGTTCTCCCCGCCAGGTGTTTGCGGCTTTATGGCCTCTGGCTTCCTGCTTTGTGTCCTCTCCCCAGTCCCAATCTTGGCCCTGGTTAGGGGTTGGCGATCGCACCCCCTGGAAAGTCCGTTTGAAGGCCTCCGGGGGGCTGGTTTTGAACCTGGCGGGGTTAGGTTTTGGCCTTTTTCTGGGTGCCGGTGTTAACCCTCTGCAACCTGACATGGTTGGAGGTGGCCAGGTTCCCAGTTTGGCCATCCTGGGTTATGCCTTTGGGCTGGCCAATGGCATTATGCTGATTACCTCTCAATCCGATTGGACTACCCTGATCACTGGCCAGGGCGATCGTCTTTATTGTGGTAATTTCGGCTTCATCAGCCAGGGAGAAGCGGCCAGAGCTGGGGATTTGATCTCCGACCATGGTAGAAAATTGTTTGCCATCATGGGGCAGGAGACCGAGATTCGGGGAGAGCAGGCGGGAGGCGGCCTGGTATTTGCCCGCGATCTACTGGGTTATACCCACTTTGTTGGCCACAAGTTAGTCAAGGCTAAACGGGGTAAGTTGACCACTGCCCTGGCTACTACCTTTACCCGTATACGACAGGAGGCCCGCCGATCGGGCCTTCGACCTATGGCTGCAACCATGGTGGGGGCCTGGCACTATCGGTTTGGCACCAGTGGACCACCCTCCGTCCTAGAAACCCATTGGCACGAATGGAGCCCCGCCCGGCTGGAGCAGGTTTGGGCTTTAGACAACGGGCACTGGCAGGTGCGACGTAAGTTAGTTAACCATCGCATCACCCATAATGGGGACTTTGATGGTTGGCTGTTGTTTGGCCAACTGGTGGATTACGTCAGTCTGGGGCTTTGGTTAGAACGGGTACTCCATGTACCCAACCAAACTGTGGGGGATTCTCCCAAAATTGCCGCTATGATTGACCTGCTGGTTACCCAGGGGATGTGGTTACCCTCCGTTCGTCTGGCCTATCAGCTCACCCTGGTAACCGATCTCAGGGCTGCCTTTGGCGGCAACTCGCCCTCTAAAACCGCCGCCGCCACCGCCCCTAGCCCTGATCAGCTGCAGCGCTGGGCTGATCGGTTCGAAGCGGCCTTTGTCACCCATCGTAAAATCCTGGCCGTCGCCGAACAGTTGCCTAACCTTCCCGGTCAGCAATGGTTACATGAGACCCTGATGGGAACCCTTAGTCAGGATGAAAGCCTTGGGCTGGTCCCCGCCGAACAGCTAGGTGCCTTTATTCAGATGACCCTGGAGGTTTTCCTCAGGAACGACCTGGATGAGGCCACTCGCCTATTTATGCAAAGAGCTCAGGGGAGCTTTGGATTAGTGGTGCTATCTACCCTGAATCCAGACCAGATCATGCTTAGTAGCCTGGGACAGCCCATTAGTCTAGGATTTGATCCAAATCAGGGCTATGCAGTCTATGCCTCTGAACCGGCTGCCATCGATGGAGTGCTGGGTAAAAGGCCAGGGGCCTATCGCCTGGATCTCAACCAAAATACTGGGGAAGTAGCGGTGCTCAAGGCCACCGCTGTAACGGTCTATTCCATGACAGAAAACCGTGAGGTCCGCGATACGGAGCTATTCCAACGACGGCTGACCTACCCCATCCTCCATCAGAGCCGTTATCCTGCCTCCGATCCCGTCGCCCAGGATTTGCAGGATATCCCTGATCTGTTACGCCAAATCAAAGATACCTGGCTTAACCCCGCCTCTGGTAATCGTCAAAGTGCAGAATATCTGGTTAACTTTTTGATTGCCAAGGCCTACTATCTGCAGCAAAAACAGGAACAGTTAATCAGTCTAGGACTCGATCCATCCCTGGCTAAATCTAACCATGTGGATCTCTTAATTACGGGCGTAGAGAACAGTCTGTGGGTAGGGGAACAATTTGCCAGGGATCTGGAAAGGCTTCTGCCTTTACTTTCCATTAAGGTTCTATCGGCCAACCAAATCTTGCAAAAGTTGCAGTACGATTTCTCTAGCCTGGGCCTGGCTAAACAATCGCTGGTGTTAGCCATCACCCAATCAGGACAGACCTTTCCAACTCGTCAGGTGCTAGAAGCCTGTGACCTGTTGGTGCGCCAGGGAGTGATACGGGAGTTCTTCGTACTGACGGGAGAACCCACCAGTTTTTTGGGCTCATCCCTGCTTACCCCTACCTTTGCCGGTGAACCCTTTAGCCGTCGGCTTTTTACCAATGGCAGTGGGCGTCGAGTGGCGGAGCCTGCGACCGCCTCGGTCGCCGCTACCCACCAAACCCTGACCGAGCTGTTGTTATATCTCAGTCGTCAGTTGCAGATCGCCTTTCCCGACCAGCAACCCCTGGGTCTAACTATTTCCCCCGATGGCTTAGCCGCGCTGGATGATATTGATAATGGGTTTTTGCTTCAGACTACGGAGGATATGCTAGGGATGAACCACCGGGGCCAGGATCGCCCTTCGCGCCTGCACCGACAGATTGTCGAAGCGGGCCAAAAGTGGGCCTTACATATTATCGAAACTCCCCTGGCCTGGGGTATCCATGCCCTTTATGTAGCGGTGACGGTGGGGTGGGCTATTCTGTTTGGCTATTCCATTCCCCTGGCCCAGACCCTATACCAAGGCATTCTAGAGGTTTTAAACCTATCGGCAGAGACTGGACTGGCATCGGTCCTGGCAACCTTCTTTCAGGTAGACGATATCATTATTTATATCTTTGGTCCCTGGTTCTGGACCCTGGGTCTGCGGTTTGTGCAAAAACGTCCCCTCCTGGCCCGTACTGGCAAACGAACCCTGGTGCTGGGGGATACGCCCTGGGTCAGGAAGACCCTGGAAAACTACGTTAGTAAGCTCTTTTCCCTCAGTTACGGGATCGCTACCTTGGAAGTGCATGGGGCTAACCCCCAGGATGAGCTGGTGCATGGATTCGCCCATCGAGTGGTACGGGGTACCTTGCTGTTTCTCGGGGTTCCCGACGGCCGTTGTAGTCAAAAACAGCAAAGTGAAGAGAATGCGGTGATACTCTCGGCTCGCCAGGCCAACGGTATCCGTAACCTGGGGGTTGGTCCTGAAATTGTGACCCTAGGTTCCAATCCCGTCATTGCCCATCAGAAATTTGCAACCGCCCTCCTATTACCGGGCCTCACCCCTGCAGTCGGGACGGCATCAGGTCAATCCCGCCTGACCAGCGATTTGCTTGAAACTCTGCGAGAATCTCGTTTTAATTCTCTCCAGAGGTTGCTGGCCAGTTACCTATTTTTCTGGGCTATGACCCGCCGGGTAGCCACCTTTCCGCTGCTAGGCTATGACTTTTGGAAGTCCCAAAGTCGCACTAAGGTCATGACTACAGCGGCTCCGGTATCCGCTCCTACCCTGGATCGGCCCGAACCGGAAGAGATGCTCAATTTGGAACTGGCCCGGATGTCCCGTCAAGAACAAAGTTGAGGGTTGGGTGAACTGATGATTGGGCTGACCAGGGGTCCGGATCAGCCCAATCCCGAGGCATCAGGCTAGCCAGGCGATGCCAGGGTAATTTACCCTACACTGCCTGACGGCTGACAATCCCTGACCACTGTACCTGCTTTTCTCCGGTACGGCGGTAGGAGAAGAACCGATCCGGTTCTTGAAAGGTGCAATGGGGTGCGATCGCAATCTGATGCGGGCCTAAACCCAGGTGGGTTAACTGCCAGAAATTAATCAAACGTACATCCAGTCGGGCTTTGCCGGGCTCCTGGTCAGGTAAAATCGGCTGCGGCCCTAGGTTTTGTAAATGGGTGATTAAATCCCCCGTCTCTAGATCCGTCCCCTCCGCCAGGGTGCGGCCCACCTCCTCCGCCACCGACTGGGATACCTGGTACACTTCTCCCGCAATGGCAGGGCCAATGGCCACCACCAGATCTTCAATCTGGCTACCTTCGGCGGCCATTCTAGCCACCGTCTGGGGCACAATTTTCAGGGCTGTACCCCGCCAACCGGCATGGATGGCGGCCACCCTGCCAGAGCGGCGATCGCCAATCAGGACCGGATTACAGTCGGCGGAGCAAACCCATAGGGCCTGGGTCAAGCCATCACTGACCAGGGCATCGGCCTGCACAGGGGTCTCCTGCCCGGTAGCAGTGGCTAGGGCGACATCGGTCGGGGTCATAACCCGATTACCATGCACCTGCTGAACCCGTTGCACGGAGGCGGATGGATCAAGGGCTGCCGTCAGGCGATCGGGGAGTTGGGGCCAGAAAGCCCGAGTAAAAAAACCATGGGGCCAGGGCTGCAGCAGACTACAGGTAAGAAAGCTCTGCCCGTTCCAGGTAGGCCATTGCCAGAGCATCATAGCGAAGGCTGGTGCGGAAGATCTGCCTGGTCCTCAACACTGGCCTTAGTGTTTTCCAATAGGATGTCAAGGTCCTGATCGGCATGGGCATTATCAATAGCGGCATTGATTAAATCCTCTAAGCCTTGACCAGACTCTTGAGGTGCCAGGGGCTGGGACTCGGGAGCCGATCGTTGCCAGAACTGCAGGCGATTTTCAAACTCCTGCTCTAGCTCCTGGGTACGATGGGTGAGTTGGTCCTGGTAATACTCAATTTTCTCTGCCAGGCGCTTTTCATAATCTTGATGGTAGGTATCCCGGGCCTCCGCCAACTTTACCCGCAGGTGCTGTTCGTAGGCCTGTTGAATCTTTGCCGCCACTTCCCGCAACCGGGTTTCGTACTGATGGCGAATTTGATCTTCGATTTCCCCTGGGGATCCTACCAGGGTATCCAGGTTCCCGTATCGAGTTGGGTCAGCGCTAAACACCTGCCCGGTTAATGCTTCCGGAGTTGTTAAGGTCTGTCGCGACTGGTATTCGGTTTCCAAGCGGTTTATTTGATCCTCATGTTTTTGCTGATAAATTTCCATTTTCTCAGCCAGTTGGACTGCATAGTCTTGCTGCAGTTGCCGGGTTGCCTCCTGGAGCCGCTGTTGGTGCTCTCTCTCTAGATCATCCTGGCGCTGTTGACTACGTTTCAAGGCTTCAGTCAATTCATTAATTCTGGCTTGGCGGAGATAAAAGCCCATAATAATGCCCAGTAGCAGCATAATGGCTAGGGCAATAAGCACACCTTGTATAGATTGCAGCATAGGCTATCTCTAACTTCACCAATAAGTCCACCGACCCTGGAGAGAGGTAGGCATGGCCTTGAAGACCCTCTGCCAATTTTCTCTGTTAGGTTAGTGCTAAATAGTCAGCCTAATCATATACCCTGGAACGGGTTTGGGATCTCTAAAGTTGTTTGGGAAAAATTGTCTGAAAAGGTTCCCAGAGATTGAGCCAGCCAGCCATTTAAGCCATCGATAGGGATCAGGCGTTTTCCGACGACTGTTCAAACCGTTCTAACTGCCAATCTAAAACCTGCCCGAATTGATTCAGGTCAATTACACCGTACTGCCACAGGGTTACCGGCAGGAGACTGGGCACCTGGCTACAACTACGCCAGGCCAGCTCAATGGCCGGTCCTGGTACGGCCATTTCTTCCTGTAAAAATTCAATTAAGCGATCGCCGGACATGGCGTTTATTATCTCCCTCAAAAATGATCCTGATTGCAACCCCGTCGTGGAGAAGAAATACTACTACAGACTGATAAAAATGAAACAACTTCCCAGGAAGTATGGGAGAAAATAGGATTAACCCTAATGGGTAACCTGCTTGCATCCCTACAGTTCGCCGTAAAAGTATCCCATTACTCCACCGGAGACCTAGGAAAAACAGCTTTGGCCAGACGCTGAGGATAGGAGAAATTGGTGACAGTCAGGACTGGAACAGTGTTCCGGCTCGCCTCCGTTGCGTTAAAGGTGGCTACGGCTATACTCGAAAACCAAAATATTTGGTTCAGATCACCAGATTCATCGGGGCTTAATCAGGCATGAATACGCCTTTTAGCCACCTGTCGAATCCGATGGAAGCATCATATGAACTAATGTAAACCTATTCCCACAAAGTTTCACTTCTTAAGCATGTCTTTATATTTATGTGTAGCTATAGCGGTTCTCGGTTCACTGAGATGCAAATTTTCTTGGTTTCAGCCCCCCTAGCTTTTTGGCGGCTAAGCTCCACCCTTTATAGCGGATTTCACTCGGGTGAAGTGCGATATGATTCCCCCCCCTTGTCCCCCCTTATCGGGGGTACAGCGTGAAAACCTAACGGCCAGCCGCTGGGGGGTAGGACTGAGCAATTGGGTGTCTCACTCTATCGAAAACCGCTATAGCCCCCAGAACCCCCCAAATTTAGGAGGCTCGCTATGTACTCTGAGTTTTCTGAAGGCGGAGGGTTTCTATTGTTCCCCGATTGCTTAGAGGTAATGGTAAAGGTACTAGAAGCCCTGCCGCTAAGGGGAGGGGCAGGGCTCGATTAGGATAGTTGAATTAGGGGTGAAAGTGCTGTTGTAAGCTGTAGTCGGGGCTAACCAGGCGATGGAAGTTCGGTGCTGGTAGTTGCATTGCTGAGTATCTGTTTGCTTCAATATCGGCTTTTTAGTCGATTTCTGATGGCAGCAGTAGAATACTTAGACTCCAGTAAAACCTCCCGAAATATTTCAACTATCCGGTCTACTTTGCTATCCCAGTCAAAGTAGTTTTCTTGAACCCGTTTCAAGCTGCCTTTGCCCATCTGTTCTCGTAAAGATGAAGAGTCAACTAATTTCACCATAGCTTTGGTAAGACCTTGCACAAAGGCCTCTCGTGTGGGCACATCAACCCTAATTCCGCTGTTGTCATCAAGAATGGCTCCAGGACCAGCCCAGTTGGCCGCGATTACTGGCAAACCCATGGCCATGGCTTCTAACATGGCGCAGCCGCCACAGTCTCGGATGGCTGGAACCAGGTAAACATCACATTGCTGGATTACCTCCGCCGCATCCTGTAGAGCCAGCCAACCATGAAAAACAACCCGGTCCTGAAGATTAAACTCACGCACCTTAGCCTTCATACTCTCAAACAGTTCACCATGGCCAATCAGGTCTAAGGTAGCGTCGGTGTGTTGGGCTACCAGGTTAAAGGCCTCAATTAGAAAGGGAATTCCCTTCTGATCCACAAATCGAGCCATATAAACAAACCTAACGGGCTGATTAGCATCCCTTTGGGGCCGCTTTGCCGGTTGCCAGATCGATAGATCCACCCCACTTTCGACCACTTCATAAATCTTGCCCCTACAGTTTTGGGGTAAAGCTCGAGCTGTTTGCGGATTGGCAACCAGTAAGGCGGCAGCCTTAGGTTTGCCAGGAAATACACGATTTAAAACATAGGCAGCAGAGCGACCTAGAAAGGTAGATAGCCGAGTTAGAATAGATTCTAAGTTCTGGAAACAGGGAGGAAAATCAATACCTCCACACATCGGCCCAATGACAACAGGAACCCCAAGGTCGTATAGACAGCTAGCAGCCTTGGGCGATATTACGGAGGGAGCGAAAACCAGATTTACTCCCCATTCTTTGATAACTTGTTTAATAATTGGTCGAGCTTTTAACTGGGTAATCAAATGTAAAAGTTGACCAATTATGCTGTCTCGGATTTGAAAGGGTAGCCGTTGACTGAAACGATAGATAGCTTTTTGCAGGCGGGAATCCTTGATAAAACGAATACGACTATAAATCTCTTTATTGTAACGGCTGTAAAGTTCTGCCTGTACTCGGGAATGACAAACTAACCAAACGTCGTGATTTCTTTCCCTTAATCGATCAAAGTAGTAAAGAGCTAGTGCCGCTTCCCCACTCATGTTCATAGAAGCATTGTCAGCAAAAATCAGAATTTTTATGGCCTGAGAAGAACTCCCTAAAGATAAGGAATTTTCCAGGTTGTTTTGGAGATTGCTATGAGTTACTACCATAAACCTAACTAGCCCAAAAGTAATTAAAAAAACGAGTCAGAAAAGAAAACCGAAAAATAAATTTAAAAGGTGAAAATCAAAAATTACAATAGAACTGTTACGCAAAAATAATTAAAAGACTAAGATTTTTCTACCACATCCCAACTAAATGGAAGTGACCAAGGTTAATTTCTGATCAGCTATGTGTGCAATCCCTCTTTTTCAAGTCTTAATCTAACCGTGAAAAAACAGTAAATTCGCACAAACAAATTGTACTTTAATCAAAGTAGGTAACCAGAATATAGCGGTTTTCGATAGAGTGAGACACCCAATTGCTCAGTCCTACCCCCCAGCGGCTGGCCGTTAGGTTTTCACGCTGTACCCCCCTTGATAAGGGGGGCAAGGGGGGTAACCATATCGCACTTCACCCGAGTGAAATCCGCTATAAAACATTTAAAACCCAGATCCTATGGATGTTTACTCGCCCCTACCTCCTCCACCATAACTACAACTGATGAAAGGTCGACACCAAAATACCCAAAGAAGACCTCTTGAGTAAAATTTTTATTAGGTAAAATCACTTAAAAGAATTGTAAAGTAATTTAAGCTGAAATCGGAAAAATTGCATAGACTTCATAAAGTCTTTGTCTTTCTGCTAGCTTTGTAAACTTTTCATGAAGCCAGGGTTTGGGGCGCTACTCTGGAGTTGGGTTGGCGGCGATCGCGGCAGAGGTTTTCCACTCCTGGCTGATCACCAGGGTATGAACCTGCCAGTGTGGGTCGGGCTGGGGGTAGTCGTCGCGAAAGTGGCCGCCCCGACTCTCGGTGCGAAAGGCTGCGCTGGTGAGGACAAGCCAGCCGGTATCGTAGAGATTGCGAAGCTCTCCCCAGGATCGCAATTGTTGGATCGTTAATTCCGGGGGAAGGGGTTGGCTATTCCCAGGCCTCAGATGGGCCAGGTAGGATGCCAGGGGCTGGTCAGCCCACTCTTGACGCCAGTTGGCCAGGGTGGCAATGGCCAGGTCTAAGCCTTTCTGGTTACGGCTGATGCCGGCGTTGTTCCACATCAGATCGGTTAGTTCTTGCCGTTGGCGGGCAATATTGTGGAGGTCAGGCATGGGAACCGGGGGCTGATCCGATGCCCATGACTCTGGCGAGATGGGGACTTCGACCTCTGTCAAAGGGGGTCTTGGTAGGGATAAATGGGCAAGTTCTGCACCGTATACCAGGCACTCCAGCAAGGAGTTACTGGCCAGACGGTTGGCTCCGTGTACCCCCGTACTGGCATTTTCTCCCACGGCGTAGAGACCAGGAATGGTGGTTTGACTGTGGAGATCGGTGGTAATCCCTCCCATCCAGTAGTGGGCGGCGGGGGCTACTGGCACCAACTGGGTGAGGGGGTCGCAGCCCCACTGGCGACAGACCTGAATAATATTGGGAAAGCGATGGTACAGACGTTCCTCGGGGATTACCCGCATGTCAAGCCAGACCTGGCGATCGCCCGTTTTCTGTAGGTGCTGGAAAATAGCTCGACTGACCACATCCCTGGGAGCCAGTTCCCCATCTGGGTGATAGTTCTGGGCAAAACGATAACCTGCGCCATCTACCAGGTGGGCTCCCTCCCCCCGTACCGCTTCGCTAATCAGAAAAGGCGGTGCCCCACTTTGGGCCAGGGCGGTGGGATGAAACTGAAAGAACTCTAAGTCTCGTAACTCTCCCCCTGCTCGCCAGGCCATGGCTACTCCATCGCCAGTGCTAGCGTCAGGGTTGGTGGTGTGGGCGTAGACCTGACCACCGCCGCCAGTGGCAAGGACGGTAGCCTGGGCTGAAAGCCACTGCAGGTGGCGATCGCAGGCCATCAGCAGGCCCCGACAGCGCTGCCGATCCAGCCACAGATCCAGCACAAAGGCATTCTCGTAAACTTGAATATTAGGTCGTTTTAGAACCGCCTCGGCCAGAATTGAAACGATAGCTCGACCGGTGGTATCGGCTGCATGGAGAACGCGACGACGGCAATGGGCGGCCTCCAGAGTCATGGCCAGTTGGTCATGGTTACGGTCAAAGGCCACCCCTAGGTCCAGCAGATGATGAATACAGTTGGCGGCCTCCCTAACCAGGTGATCTACCGCTGCCGGTTCACACAGACCCGCTCCGGCCCGGAGGGTGTCTTGACGATGCAGCAGTAAAGAATCATCAGGACCCAGGGCAGCCGCAATACCACCCTGAGCCCAGTCACTAGCCGATAAAGATAGATTGTCTTTGGTAATCAGGCCTACTCGCCACTGGTCAGGGATAGAGAGGGCGGCGTACAGCCCTGCTGCACCGCCACCCACCACCAGTACATCAAAGGCTGTCAAGCGGGAAGCGTTATTTATAAACGCCATTGTTAAAGCGATCAGCACCTTCCACCAGGGCCGGATCGGGGGGGGTTACCGTAAAGTTGTCCAGGTTTGCCTTTAGCACTTCAACTTGCTTCTCCGTCAGCCCTGGCATATCCAGTACGTCTTCTACCCGATCAAAGGGAGCGTTTTGAACAATCTTGCCAGCCAGAGTTGGGTAGAGCCCGGGAAATTTGCTGAAATTCTGGACATTGGTGTTGTTCAAGTCGAGTTTGGCGCCATATTCGGTGCCAAGCTTGGCATCTACCGCATTTCTCAGGGGTCTTTCTGCTAGCAGAGGGATCATCCCTGTTGATACACTATTCAGGCCCACAGCTAGAGCGGGATGGGTCTGGCCTAAGCCCATCCAGGCACCCAGGATCATAAACATCCCAATCAGTAGGCTAACCAGTCGTTTCATATCCCCTATTCCTCTCCTAGAAGGTTGATATACAGCATTTGTAAGAGCCTATCATTTTCTCATACCCCCAGGGGATGTGGAGACCTGAGGAAATCCACCCTTGTCCCGAACCTTAGGGCGGCGGTTGGGATACCCGTTCTAACTCCTGGGCATAGTATTCCCCCCAGTCCTGCTTGCCGGCTGGGGCCGATTGGTAATGAATGGTCGCCCGAATCGTGATGGTTTGCTCTAGGGGTGGAACCGGTTGATCCGTAATCACCCAGACCTGTCCACTCTGGTCGATCAGTTCGTAGAGGGCCTTACCCACCAGTGGTAGGTGGCCCTTAACCTGGCCCTGTAGATAAATGGTGTCTTCCCGGTGCTGCTGGAGATTGGCTATGGGCACGACCGGGTCCAAAAAGCTCAGCATGGTCCTGTGGGCCAGCCGATCGCGCCAGAAGAAGACCTGGCCCGAATTGACGATCGGGCCACAACTGACCAGGGCGATCAGCCCCAAACCAACTAACCCAGGGTAGCTAAAGTACTTCATGATCGGGAGTGGATTGTCAGTAGTGGAGCTGGTAGGGGATAGTGATATGGTCAGGTTAGACCCAGTCTCCTATCCCCGGCAAGCTATAGTATCCTAACCTCGATCTTCCCGACAGACCGAGGCTTTAGGACGGATGCCGGTGACTTCTTCCAAGGTTGCAGTACCATGACCCACTTACTTGACGGTAAAGCTCTGGCTCTCCAGCTTCAGACCGAACTGGCTGAGACTATCCACCATCTGACCCGTCACGGATACCGTCCCCCCGGACTAGCGGTGGTGATGGTTGGGGATAATCCCGCCAGTGCCGCCTACGTCCGTAACAAGGAAAGGGCCTGTGCCAGGGTAGGAATTGCCTCCCTGGGGCAGCATCTGCCGGTACAGACCAGTCAGGCGCAATTGGTGGAACTGATTCATCAATTAAACGCTAGCCCCACCATCGATGGCATTCTGGTGCAACTACCCCTGCCTGACCACCTGGATGGTGTCGCCCTCTTAAATACCATTGCCCCCGATAAGGACGTGGATGGTCTCCATCCCCTTAACTTAGGGCGTCTGTTGAGGGGTGAGCCGGGCTTGCGGAGTTGTACTCCCTATGGCGTGATGCGGTTGCTCTCGGCCTATGGGATTGATCCGAAAGGGGCTAGGGCCGTGGTGGTGGGCCGCAGTATTTTGGTCGGTAAACCGATGGCGCTGATGCTTCTAGAAGCCAATGCTACGGTTACCATGGCCCATGCCCTAACGACTGATCTCTTTGACCTGACCCGACAAGCTGATATTCTAGTGGCGGCGGTTGGGCGACCAGGTATGATCACCGCGGCTGCGGTTAAGCCCGGAGCGGTCGTGATTGATGTGGGTATTAACCGGGTCGAGTCAGTCCCTGGTTCCCCTCAGTTAGTGGGAGACGTGGACTTTCCTGCCGTTGCCCCCCTGGCTCGAGCGATTACACCGGTTCCCGGTGGGGTAGGGCCGATGACCGTGGCCATGCTCCTGGAAAATACCGTGTTGAGCTACCGTCAGAGACTACAAATTTAGCCCCTAGGACTACCCCCTCTCCTGAGCGATCGCGGCCTTCCTGCTTTTAGACTAGAAAAAGAACCTTTGTCACTTATGGTGCCAGCCAACTCCCTTAACCAGAAGACTCTGAACGATTTTGACCTGTCCACTTACCTGGTAGAGCGTCGCCAATGGGTAGAAGCGGCCCTTGACCAAACCCTACCGGTGCAATATCCAGAGACCATCTACGAAGCTATGCGCTATTCCCTGCTGGCGGGGGGCAAACGATTACGTCCGATTTTATGCCTGGCCAGTTGTGAGCTGGTGGGTGGGGATAGGGCCATAGCCATGCCCACTGCCTGCGCCTTGGAAATGATTCACACCATGTCCCTTATCCATGATGATTTACCCGCCATGGATAACGACGACTACCGTCGGGGCCGCCTGACTAACCATAAGATCTACGGTGAAGGCGTAGCCATTCTGGCGGGAGATGCCCTCCTGGCCTATGCCTTTGAATATATCGCTACCCATACCCAGGCCGCCCCTCCCGATCGGGTGCTGCAAGTTCTGATGGGTTTGGGTAAAGCGGTGGGAGCCAGGGGTCTGGTGGGGGGCCAGGTGGTCGATCTAGCCAGTGAGGGTGTCCCCGATGTCAGTCTGGAAACCCTAAACTACATTCATCGCCACAAAACCGGCGCCCTTTTAGAAATCTCCGTTACCGCTGGGGGAATTTTGGCGGGAGCCTCTGCCCACCAGGTTCAAAAGCTGAGGGAATATGCCCAGAATATAGGACTTGCCTTTCAGATCGTAGACGATATTCTTGACATCACCTCTACCCCCGAAACCCTGGGTAAGTCAGTGGGTAAGGACATCAACGCTTGTAAAGCCACCTATCCCAGCCTGTGGGGTCTAGAAGAGTCTCTCCTGCAGGCCCATCAGCTGGTAGAGTCTGCCAAGCAGGCTTTAGAGGAGTTTGGCGAAAAACGCCAGCCCCTCCTGGCTATTGCCGATTACATTGTCGCCCGCACCCATTAAATCCCGAGCCTTAAAAACCTCGAACCCTGTCTTCGGACCTTGCCCATATCCCAGGAGCCCATGGAAAACGTTATGGATATCGTTAATAACGATGTACTGCTGATAGCCTTACTGGCCTGTGGTACAGCTCAGTTTCTTAAGGCGATTATCGAGTTTATTCGCCACCGCAAGTTAAACTTACGAGTGCTGGTAGAAACCGGCGGTATGCCCAGTGCCCACTCTGCCCTGGTCACAGCCCTGGCTTGTGGCATCGGTCGAACCCTGGGTTGGTCCAGTCCTGCCTTTGCCGTTACCTCTGTGTTTTCCATCATCGTTATGTACGATGCTGCCGGTGTGCGGCAGGCCGCCGGTAAGCAGGCCAAGGTATTGAACCAGATTATCGATGAGCTCTTTCAAGAAAAGCCAGAGTTCAATGAAGACCGCCTCAAAGAGCTCCTAGGCCATACCCCCTTTCAGGTTATTGCCGGGTCAGTGTTGGGGGTAGTGGTTTCCTATCTGGCGGCCCAGTTGACTATCAGCCAGCCCATTAGTTAGAGCCAGCAATCGCTGGGGTTAGCATTACCACTTCTCGGCTATCAACAATAAAACTGGAAATACCATAGCCCTTTAACACCGTCAGGGTAGAGACTGCCCCGTCTATGTTGGGGCTATAGGCAATTAAGAGATAGGGGCGTTGGCGATACACCGCCAGACCAACTGCCTGCCTAACCTGGCGCTGAATAGATTTAGCCATTTCGGGTTGGTACTGATAGTCAACCAAAACTCCAAACCCTGCCCCCAGAGATTGGGGTGCGTAGGCCACCGACGGGGATGGGGACACCTGGGCTGGAGGAGGGGATGGGGTAGGACTACTCGGAGCAGTAGGGGGGGTTGGTGTTGAGGGTGTTGTCGCGGCCGGGGCACTGGCGGCGGGTCGGGCTACAAAGGCCTTAAGCCCTTCTACTTCGGTCATATACTGAGCCCAGGCATTCGCATTTTCCAGGTTGGTAAACCCCCCCGCCCGGACTACGGTGTCATTCAGGTAGTCGCAGATCATCACGGTGCTATTGGAGGGTAGTAGGGCCTGTACCCGGTTCCTTTCCGCCTCCGTGTTACTGCGCACCAAGAGCAAATATTCATTAGCCTGGGGTGGGGGACAGGGGGGAAAGGCGGCCTGGAGATTCGCTAACGGCCCTGATAGCCCCAGCAGGAAACCACCGCTGAGTAGAGAGAAGATGACTCTGCCAACCCGATTAACGTAGCCTTGGGCCATGCTTGCGGTATTGATAAGCCCACCAGACCGATTGATCATTACACTTTTTCCCTGCCATAGTCTGCCAGCGATTGTAGCCTAAACCTGGGGTTTTCGAGTTCAACGAGTTGGGGGTTCTAGATTTGTATAGCAGTCGCCAGCCCGGATAGATCGGCTAGGACTGGGATGCCCCTGGCTATCCCGAATTGACCTCCGTGTCATCTGCTATGACCTTTGCCAATCCCCTGATTAAATGATTCAGGTGGTCTTCCTGGTGAGTCGCCATCAGGGTCAGGCGTAGCCGACTGCTGGGAACGGTGGGGGGACGTATTGCAGCTACGGCCAAGCCCAGATTTTCCAGGTGGTGGCGAGCTGCCAATACTGCCCGGGCAGAGGGATAACCCAGACAGATAATCGGAGATGCCGAGGGCAGACGCTGCACCGGTAATCCTGTCAGGACCCGATCTAATTCCCGGTTCAGGTAGCTAACATGGCGCCAGAGCCGCTGGCGGCGCTGGGGTTCTTGGGCAATTATCTCTAGGGCGGCCAGGGCGGCGGCTGTGTCGGCTGGCGATAGGCCGGTGGTATAAATCCATCCCGAGGCTCGATTGCGGAGAAAGTCTACCAGGCTGGCCGATCCGGCTACGTATCCCCCCAGGCTACCCAGGGCCTTACTCAGGGTACCCATGTGCACCAGGGGATAGCCCCTATGGCCCAGGTGTTCTACCACTCCAGCTCCAGTTGGGCCAAACACCCCCGTACCATGGGCCTCGTCTACCAGTACCATGGCATCGTAGGTCTCTGCCAACTTGAGTATTGGGGCCAGGCAGCAAAGATCCCCATCCATACTGAAGACGGTGTCGGTGGCAATCAGGCAGCGGCGGTGATGGCGACGATGGGTTTTCAGGTGATCCTCCAGCTGGGTCATGTGGTTATGGTCATAGTCCAGGCTAGTTGCCCCACTGACCCTGGCCCCAGCCTTCAGACTGGCGTGGTTGTACTGGTCGGCTAGAATCAGATCGGGTCCACCCACCAGGGCCCCCAGGGTGCTGAGGTTGGCCAGATAGCCAGAGCTGAAGACGATCGCATCCTCCGTGCCCTTGAGGGCCGCGATCGCCTGTTCCAGTTGGCGGTGTAGGGGGCGGTGGCCGCTGAGCAGGCGGGAGCCGGTACTGCCGGTACCGTAGCTATGGATGGCCGCGATCGCCGCCTCCGCCAGACGAGGATCCCCGGCCAGCCCCAGGTAGTCATTACTGAGGAAATTCACCAGGGTCTGCCCCTGCCGCTGTAGGGTGGGTCCGGCCCTACCCTCAATCATCTGGGGAGAACGATGGCGGTGGGCCCGCTGGAGAGCTGCCAGGGAGTGATCAATCCAGGCGTAGGCAGATGGGTTCACAACTTGTCCTATAACCTCTAACCTCAGGTAAACATTAGCCCCCTACCTGGGCTCAAGACCGTAGAACCCGGCAATTAGCAGGGGCGTCAATAGGGTCAAAATAGCATTGAGGGGTAAACCAATCCGGGTAAAGTCATAAAATTTGTAGCCACCTGGCCCGTAAACCATGGTGTTGGTCTGGTAACCAATGGGAGTCAGGTAACTATTGGAAGCGGCAAAGGTGACGACAACGATAAAAGCCATGGGATTAAGCCCCAGGGTTTTGGCCACCCCGGCGGCAATGGGAATCATCAGAATCACGGCGGCATTATTAGACAGGACCTCGGTGAGCAGGTTGGTGACCAGGTAGAAAATTATCAACAAGACCAAGCCGGGTAACCCACTGCTGAAGGTGGCCAGGTGGTTAGCCAGCCACGCCGTGGTGCCAGAATTATCCATGGCTGTGCCCAGGGGAATCAAGCCGGCCAGCAGAAAAATCACATCCCAGCGCACCGCCCCGTAGATCTCTCCGGGTTTCAGGCACCCGGTCAAGACCATGGCCAGGACCCCCACCAGGGCAGCCACCAGAATCGGTAGTAGATTCAGGGCGGCCACCACAATCACCGCCAGAATAATGGCGATCGCGATCCAGGCCCGATCCAGACGCAGGTTCTCCACCTCCCGCGGCTCCATCACCAGCATCTCTCGGGTCGTCTTTAACCCGGTTAAACTATCCCGGGGCCCCTGCACCAGCAGGAGGTCGCCAAACCGCAGGGGAACCTGGCCCAGGCGTTCTCGCACCAACTCCTCACCCCGGCGAATAGCCAGCACCGTGGCATTGTAGCGTTGCCGAAAGCGCATTTCCTTGAGGGTAGAACCCACCAGACGGGCATTGGAGAGAATCAGAACTTCGGCAATCTGTTCTTCTCCGGTGCTCAGCTCATCCTGCAAGGGCTGACTAAACTTTACCTCGGGCACAATATCCAGACCCCGCTGGTCCCGCAGCTTCAGCAGGTCCTCCCGACCACTTCTAATCAGCAGCAAATCCCCCGCTTCTAAAACCTTATCCGCCAGCGGTTGGGGAAATCGGGTCCGGCCTCTGATCAGTTCCAGTACATCAATATCGTACTTGCGTTGAATTTCACTGGCTTTAAGGGTTTGGCCAATCAGGCTGGAGGCAGGGGTAATCACGACCTCGGTGACGTAATCCTTCAAATCGTAGTCCATTAGGCTGAGGGCCGGTGATTTGCGATCGGGCAGCAACCTGGGGGCCGCCAGGGCTAGATAGACTAAACCTACGGCAAAGGTAAGGATGCCTACCGGGGTAAAGGCAAACAGGCTGAATTCGCCATAGCCCAGGTCCTTAGCCAGGCCACTGGCAACAATATTGGTAGAGGTGCCAATCAGGGTAATCATGCCCCCCAGCACCGTCGTGTAGGAGAGGGGAATCAGCAGTTTGGAGGGAGAAATCTCCTGCTTTCGACACCAATCTTCCACAATGGGTAAAAAAACCGCCACCACCGCCGTGTTGTTAATAAAGGCGGTGATCGGTCCCACCAGCAGGCCCATCACCAAGATCTGCCGGGATGGTTGTTGCCCTCCCCACTTGACTAACCAGTCTCGGAAGACCTGAATCACCCCGGTTTTGGCAATTCCCGCACTGAGGATAAACATCAGGAGAACCGTAATGGTGGCGCTATTGCCAAAGCCAGCAATGCCCTCCTCGGGGGTAACCAGGCCCAGCAAAATCAATACCGTGGTAACGGCGATCGCCGTCAAGTCCACCGGTAGCCACTCTGCAATAAAGGCCACCAGGGTTCCCGTTAGAACCGCCAGGGTAAGAAAGATAGGGTTGTGCAGCAAATCCATATTGGCAATATCCCATTCCTAGCCAGGCCTTGCCAAGCTTACGGGTGGTGGCATCTGTTGTCGATCCATCCTACCGCTGCCCTAGGCTGGAATTGCCATGCCCCCCGGTCAAGTCTCCAGGTAGCTGGTATTTGTAGGACTGGGAGTTTTGATCAGGTGGCCTGGGAGGGGGTAGGATGTAAGTAAGTACTTACATTTGAGGCTATGGCTTCAGTTTTAGTTCCTCAACCTGCCGTAACGACCCGAGATCGCCTCTTACAGGCGGCCATTCAGGTTTTCTCCCGGGCTGGCTATGTCGGTGCTACAACCCGAGAAATTGCCAGAGAAGCTGGGGTGAGCGAGGTGACCCTGTTTCGCCATTTCCAGCGTAAGGAACAGCTCTTGAAGGCCGTGGCCCAGCACATTGATCAATCAAAGGGATCAATCACAACAGAGCTGGGGTAGGCTCTCTAGCTACCCACCCTGGCGGTAAAGGAGATTAGGACCATAGAAAACCTCCTGGCGTATTTAACAAACCTAAGGAGTGTATCTATCCATCTCCAGGTGCTGCTTGCAAAGGCCAACTCCTAACCGACAAAGGCCCTGGCTATCCCTAGGATCCTGTTAGACTGATGCCGCTATGGGTACTGCTTTGGCGGTAGGCTTAACCCCTGGTTAGGGGAAGGGTTTAGGTTAGGGCTGGCCGCCAGGGCCATAGTAGGACTATCGTTCTCCCACCTGAAGGTGGGGACGAATGCTGCGGTAACGGTCCTGGCGAATGGTTTCCAGGGCCGAGGCAATCTGCCAGACCGGCTGCCCCAGGGTATGGAGCAGGTGGGAGCCTAATTCCAGGGCGGCTTCAAACTCCGGTTGCACCACTTCCCGGGCACCTAATTGGGTGAGAACATCGATTTCCTCATTGGTGTGGGACCGGGCAATGATGTCCAGATGAGGGGCTCGCGCCAGGGCCCGTTGTAACAGCAAACGGGTGCTGGTGGGGTCGGGTAGGGCGATCGCCAGGGCTTTGGCGGTTTCTAGACAGGTTTTCTCCAGCACCAATTCGTTGTCGGCATCGCCAAAGACGTAGGGAATCTGCCGCTGTCGCAGGGACTGCAGGGCCACTTCACTATTTTCGATCACCAAAATGGGGTAGCCCTGGCTGAGGAGGATATTCACCAGCACCTCTCCCACCCGACCGTAGCCCGCCACAATCACATGGTTCTGAATACCCTCGGGCACCGACAGCAGTTTTGGTTCCCGTAACCCATGCAGGTAGCGCTGTACCAGGGATAACCGATCCAGTCTGAGGATGACCTGGGGCGCCCAATGAATCCACAGGGGGGTGAGCATCAGGGTAATGGCGATGGTCCCCAGCAACAGGGAATAGCGCTGGTCGGAAATCAGTCCCATCTGCAACCCCACCAGGGCCAATACGAAGGAAAACTCGCCAATCTGGTTCAGGCCGAAACTGGTGAGGATGGCGGTTTTGAGGGAGTAGCCAAAACGCAACACCATGGGCAGGATAATAACCGCCTTGCCCACCATAATCACCGTCACCAGTCCCAAAATCAGCGGCAGGTTTTTAATCAGCAGGGTGGGGTCAATGAGCATACCAATGGAGGCAAAAAACAGACAGGCAAAGGTATCCCGCAGGGGTAGGATCTTGCCCAGGGCCTGGTCGGCGTAGTCAATTTCGGCAATCATCAACCCCGCTACAAAGGCCCCCATTTCAATTGATAGGCCCAGTCTAGAGGTAATCCAGGCCACCCCCAAACACAGCGCCACCACCGTGAGTAAAAATAACTCGCTGCTTTCCGTTGCCGCCATGTGTTGTATTAATCGGGGTACTACCCAGCGCCCCAGCCCCACTGCCAGCCCTAGAAAGAGACCGATCTTCAGTAGGGCTATTCCCAGGGTCAGGCCAAATCCATCGGTTTGTTTGAGGGCGGGCATAATGGCCAGAATCACTCCCAGGGAAAGATCCTGGGCAATCAGTATGGCCAGCATTACCTGGCCATGAACCGTACTGGTTTCCCCCCGCTCAATCAGGGTTTTGAGCACCACCGCCGTTGAGGACAGAGACAGCACCAGCCCCAGAAACAGGCCTTCCAGGGGGGAGTGGACCCACCCCGCCAGTAGGGATAGGGCCAACACCAGCAGGGTGGTTAGGCCCATTTGCCAGAGGCTGCCCTGCAGGGCGATTTTGCGGACCCGCTTTAACTCAGTTAGGGAAAATTCCACCCCCAGGGCAAAGAGTAAAAAGGCAATGCCAATTTCCGCCAGAGACTGAATCTGCTGCACCTCCTTCAGTAGCCCCAGGCCGTAGGGGCCAATCACCAGGCCGGTGGCCAGGTAACCCAGCAGGGCTGGTTGCCCCAGGCGATAGGCACCATAGCCTCCCAGGGCAGAGGACCCCAGGGCCAGGGTCAGGTCAAGGATGAAATCGGTTTCGGCGGCCATAGGATGGGGGAAAAATTACTTCTGGGAAAATGATCGGCTTTTACCTAGTATGGGATGGATTATCCGGTAAAGGTGTAACCTGAGATCACTCCACCACCACCGCCAGCCAGTTAATTCATACCCCCTAAGGGGTTTGACCCAAGCTATCGCTGCAATTTTCAGCGATGGGGCGGTCTCGATCAGGATCTCTGCCTGGCTTGTTTACCCGCTTCTACCCTGGTTAGGGGACATTTAAGCCTGCCATGCGTCAACTCCTGCTGATTCCAATTGTGGCCTTTGCCAAGCTGCTCACCTTAGGGTTGCGCCTGTCTGGGCGAGGATCGGGAACGGCTTTACCCGGGTACCTGGTGGGTAAGTATTTTCCCTTTGTCCTAGCCAGTTTGATCCGGCAAATTCCTACGGTGATCGTGATTACGGGCACCAATGGTAAGACCACCACCCAAACCATGCTGAGCGCCATGCTGACCCCCCGGGTTGGCGATCGCATTCTGCGTAATCGGGCTGGGGCTAACCTGCGCCAGGGGATTTTATCGGAGCTCCTGAAACAAAGTGATGCTTGGGGGCGGTTACGCTTTACCCACGCCATTCTGGAGGTGGAGGAAGCCACCCTGCCCCGTCTAGCTTCCCTATTGCAGCCCCGGATCATTGCGGTCACCAACCTCTACCGCGACCAGCTCGATGCCTACGGCGAGGTTGACCGTACAGAGCAGCTGATCCGCGACGGCATTGCCCAATGCCCCCTGGCCCAGGTGGTGGTGAATGGCGATGACCCCCGCACCGCCCGCCTCACCCAGGGGCTACCCAACCCCACCTATTTTGTTTCCCTGGCCGAGGCCTACGCTCGGCTACTGCCCTACGAGGGCCAGCGGCGATCGCCGGAAGCTGGCGATCAGGGGTTAGCGGCTACCCACATCACCATTAATCCGGACCTGACTACGGATTTTGCCGTGGCCGGTGAGATCCAATCCCAATCCATCCATCTACCCCAGGTCCGCACCGTTTCGCCGGGGTTCTTCCATGTCTATAACGCCCTGATTGCCCTGACCATTGCGGTGCTGTTAGGGATAGATGGCCAGACGGCCTTGCAGGGGCTGCAAACCTTTGAACCTGCCTTTGGGCGGGGAGAGGTCCTGAGGCGCCAGGTGGGATCCAAGGGGGTTAACTACCGCCTGTTGCTGGTCAAAAATCCTGCCAGCTTTAGTCTCAGCCTGGAACTGCTGCGTTCCATGCCCGCCTTGAAGCTGGTGTTGGCCATTAACGATAACACCGCCGATGGTCGAGATGTCTCCTGGCTTTGGGATAGCCAGCTAGAGCGCCTCAACCAGGCCCAGCTGGACTGGGTTATCTGTACCGGGGTGCGGGCTCGGGATATGGCGGTACGCCTCAAGTATGCCCTCGATTTCCCCCCGGCCCAGTCCGTTCCTACCCTGGAATCGATTCAGGCGGCCATTGACCTGTCCTTTGACCGGGCTCTGGATGGTGATACGGTCTTTGTCATGCCCACCTACACCGCTATGCTAGAGTTTCGTAAGCTACTGGGTAAAACCCTGGATAGGGTGTAAAATCATGACCTACTGCCTCACCCTTACCCACCTCTACCCTGACCACCTTAATCTTTACGGGGACAGCGGCAATCTAATCGTGCTGAAGCGCCGTTGCCAGTGGATGGGTATTGACTGCACAGTGCGATCCCTAACCATGGGGGAAGTAATCCGGCCTGGAGAAACGGACCTGTACTTTATGGGGGGAGGCCAGGACACCGATCAGGTGGCGGTAGTTGAGGACTTCCATCAGCTTAAGGCCGCCCCTATCCAGGCCGATACGGAGGCCGGTGTGGTGTTTCTGGGGGTCTGTGGGGGTTACCAGTTAATGGGCCACACCTTTTTAATGGGCAATGGCCAGGAAACCCCCGGCCTAGGCATTATTAATGTCCACACCCGGGCCCCTGGTTCGGCCCTACAGCAGCGCTGTATTGGTAATCTGGTGGCTACTCTGGAACCTGCTATTTACGCAGAGATGGGTAGTCTTTACGCTGCCCCTAAAGCCATTCCCCAGACCCTGGTAGGGTTTGAGAACCACTCGGGGCAAACCTTTTTAGGTCCAGGGGTACAGCCCCTGGCCAAGCCCCTAGCGGGCTTTGGTAACAACGCCTCCGGTGATTACGAAGGGGCTCGCTACCGCAATGTCTTTGGTAGCTATATGCATGGCTCCCTACTGCCTAAGAATCCCCATTTTGCTGACTACCTGCTGGGTCTGGCCCTGCGGCGTAAGTATAACGACCCACAACTCACCCTGCCAGCCCTGCCCGACAGGGAAGAACTGGCAGCCCACTACTACGCCGTAGAACGATACGGTCGCTAGTGTGGCCTTGATCAATAGCCGACCACAGCAAAGGTTAAGACTTGGAACTCCAACGGCGTTGCTTGTGGCGACTTAAGGTTTTACGTTTCTTCTTTTCAATCGGGGTTTCGAAGTAACGATGCTTACGCATGTCGGAAAAAATACCGGCCCTCGACACCTTTCGTTTAAATCGGCGCAGGGCTGACTCGATTGATTCATCTTCTCCCAACACAACTTGGGCCATGGATTTTCCTCAATACATTGCTGTCTATCCAGCAAAGGGGACAGGCTTGATAAGCTTATACAAGAAAGGATCCGGGTCAGACCTCCTAAGGCCTCTGGATCAGGTTAGAACCATCACCAAAAGTAGTCGGAATGCTTGACCAGGAAAATTAACGGCGAGCGATTAGGGAATCCTACCAGGAAAAATGAAGCTAATAGCGATCGCGGGGTTTATTCCAGCCGCCCCCGGAAGATCCCCTGGAGTCTCGAGGCCCTGAGGATTGGGTACGGGGCTTAGCCTTATTCACTTTCAAATCCCGGCCCATCCATTCTGCCCCATCAAGGGCTTGAATGGCCGCATCTTCTTTAGTGGCATCTACCATCTCGACAAAGGCAAAGCCGCGGGGGCGTCCAGTATCGGGCGAGGTGGGCAGGCTAACTCGAGAGATCTCACCGTATTGAGAAAAGACCTCAGTAATATCTTCCTTTGTAGCTTCAAAGGATAAATTGCCGACATAAATGGCCACAGCTACATCTCCATGGAGAAATTAAAAAACTAACGTTATATGGAGATGTACCAACGCTCAGAGTGGAAAACAGCTAAGCAGGTAATGCAACCATCAACTTGGCAGGAGCATTGGGCTTCAATCAACAAAAAAGCAGCGGGGAGAAAACTTCCCGCAACTAACTTTCTTGAGCTATCCCATTGTTGCCCAGTATAGCATAGGAGCTTTAATCTCTTCGCGTTTTCTGTCAATGCTGGGTCCTATCTTAGCCAGCTAGAAAACCCCTGGTTCAGCTCCCCGACTACGGTGCTGGGATCGCTGCAGGACATGGCTCCCTTCTCTCTACCTAGCCTACCTTGGGGCGGTTCTTCAGGGCCCTAGCCCAAGGGGTAGATCCAGGTGCAGGTGCCCTGCCTGACTGGAGGTTCACCTATCGTGGCCAGGGTCGGGCTGGGTTAATCTTCGGGTAAAACCCACTTGGGAGGTTGGGAAGCCCTTTCAATCATCTTCCGGCGTACCGCCTGGTCAGCCATCTCTAGCATTTGATCAAGGGACGTATCGGCAATAAAACGGACTGCCTTAGCTGTGTGGGCCAGGTTAGGACAGCGATCGCCTAAAAGGCAGCCATCCTGACAATCTACTGCACAGTTAATATTCATAGTTTGATCATTAATATCCACGGTTTGATTCCCTTGGTTGTACATTACCCTGTCAGCTAGGGTTCCTGAACTAGGTAGGATTTTTAGCTTTGGCCAGGCCCCTGAGGACCGACTGGACTGGTGCATTTTTGTCGCTTAACCGACAGGATACGGGCGAGAACTGGGTAGGCCTTCGGGTTCGCCTCTGCCCGTTCAATGGGGCTGCGGCTAGATCGATCTTACGGTATCAATCTGAGGGTATCAACCGAGTTTCTTCCGGTCTCACCATCTCCTTGGCTTAAAACTATATAGCGGTTTTCGATGGAGTGAGATACCCAATTGCTCAGTCCTACCCCCCAGCGGCTGGCCGTTAGGGTTTCACGCTGTACCCCCCCCCTTGATAAGGGGGGGCAAGGGGGAGTAATCATATCGCACTTCACCCGAGTGAAATCCGCTATAATATTTATTTCCCAGGGCTAGAAAGCGACGACCTGGATTGGCGTGCTAGGCTTCAGGGCAGAGCTGTTTAAGTTGCCCCCATTCCCCAGCATGGGCTGTCTATGTTTGAGTACCTGCCTCCCCTCAATAATCACAACCTTCCCTATCCCGATACTATTCACCCTATCGTGGTACATTTTGTCATTGCCATGGCTCTCTTTGCCTTTGTCTGTGATGTGGTGGGGACGGTGAGCAAAAATCCCCGTTATTTTGAGGTGAGCTGGTGGAATATGGCCTTCGCCACCGTGTCGATTTTTATTGCGGTGATCTTTGGCCAGGTGGAGGCGGGGCTGGCGCAGCCCTACAGCGCCCCTGCCGAGGCCACCCTTAACTTGCATACGATTCTGGGCTGGTCCCTGTCGGGGATCATCGCGGCCATTACCGGCTGGCGCTATGTACTGCGATCGCGGGATAGCCAAACCCTACCCCTGGCCTACCTGGGGGCAGGGGCCCTGCTCACCGGCCTGGTGTTTTTCCAAACCTACCTGGGGGACAGGCTGGTGTGGATTTATGGTCTCCACACCGTCGAGGTGGTGAAAGCCTTGCGTAGTGGAGTGCTGTAATGAGTCCCGATCTAATTAACCAGTTGGGGGATGGCTTGGGCCTTAACGGTCTGCCCTACCCCATCCCCATCCACCCTAACCTGGTGCATCTGACCCTGGGGTTGTTTATTGTCGCCATTGGGTTTGATCTGGTGGGGGCTTTATTTCCCCTAGAAAAACGAGTATTTCGGTTCTTAGCGATTCCTGCCAACCGCTCTAACTTTTTTGATGTGGGTTGGTTCAATATGGTGGCGGCGGCGATCGTTACCTTCCCGACGGTGGCGGCTGGATTTTACGAAATGCTCCTGGCCCAGCCCCCCAGTGATGAGGTCAGTGCCTGGGGGCTGACCAGTCTGCCCACGATGATCGGGCATGGAGTGGGCGGGGTAGTCCTCCTTGCCCTGATGGTGGGCATGGCGGTCTGGAGGGGATTCCAGCGTTACCGCTGGCGGCAAGACCGGGCCCGCCAGGTGCAGTGGTCCTACCTGGCGGTGGGCCTGGCTATCTTTGCTTTGATGTTTGTCCATGGCACCCTGGGAGCCCAGTTGGCGGCGGAGTTTGGGGTTCATGTCAGCGCCGATCGCCTGCTCCGTTCTGCTCAAGATCTGTCCCTGCTGAATTGGATGGTGCCCCATCTAGAAGCCTGGATCTGACTATGAAAATCTCCCTGGTGGTACGGTTAGGATTGGTGGCCCTGGGTTTGGCCGGGATCAGTCTTTGGATTGGTCAGCAGGCCTACGGCTGGATGCCAGTAGCCGCCTCAACCGAGGCCCTGCTGGTGGACGATCTGTTTAGTTTTCTCACTACTCTGGGGGCCTTTATTTTCCTTGGTGTGGCCGGCACCCTGCTGTACTCCGTGGTGTTTCAACGGGCTGGCAAGTACGATGATGGGGACGGCCCAGCGATCGAAGGCAACCTCACCCTGGAGGTGGTTTGGACCCTTATTCCCCTCTGTCTGGTGCTCTGGATCGCGGTTTACAGCTATCGGGTTTACGATCAGATGGGGGTGCTGGGCCCCATGGAGCATATTCACCTGGCTGTGGACAGCGCCCTGGCCGCCCCCCCGGCAGCAGCCCCTGAGACCATCGAAGTTCGTGCCCGCCAGTGGGCCTGGGAATTTTACTACCCCCAGCAGCAGGTCTCCAGCACCGAGCTACACCTACCCAATCACCGGCGCATTCACCTCACCCTGACCTCCGAAGATGTCCTCCATGGCTTGTACATCCCCGCCTTTCGCCTGAAGCAGGATATTATCCCCGGTCGGGCCATTGACTTTGCCTTTACCCCCATTCGGGAGGGCACCTATCGCCTGCGGGACTCCCAGTACAGCGGCACCTACTTCGCCGCCATGCAAACCAACGTGGTGGTGGAATCGGCCTCGGCCTACCAACAATGGCTTGACCAGGTCGCTCGCCAACCCCGCCAACCGGCCCCCAACCCCGCCTATGAGGAATACCAGGCCAGCCTGGAGAAGGGAGCCCGGCCCGGCTGGAAGACCGTTGTCCCTGCTCCCCCACCCCAGGTGAATGACTTCTGATTACTGATCACTGACCACTGAGTTCCCGGATGAATCCCTGCTGGCCCTGGGGTGAGCTGTGTGGATGGATTTTAGCTACCCCTATCGGTATGGGGTGAAAGCCAGGGGGGGATGGTGTTAGGGTGGTGGTTCTGGGGGGGTGTTCCACCAGCCCGGCAGCTTGGTTACCTGGGTTCCTACCGCTGGCACGATCTTGGGCTATAAAGGGGCAAAGGGTATTTACACTTTAAGGAATACTGACAGGCTATTGGCAGTGGCCCCATTTGATCCACCGCTAGGGGTTCATACCTCCTTAAATGGCATCGGGTGTTCCTTAAAGGGTTAATTTTCTGTTCTCTCTGGGTTTCTGTGGTTATTTTAATGATTTCAAGTTTTGATTTTAAGCAATCCGCTCTAAATCCCTGGATCAAGACAATGGTCGATCGCATTGTTGAAGGTTTCCACCCAATACAAATCATCTTGTTTGGCTCCTATGCCAGGGGGGAGGCTACAGCCCACAGTGATGTTGACTTGCTGGTGGTGTTTCCAGAATTGTCAAGTAAACGGGAGATGACGATTTCCATTCGCAGAATCTTGGCGGATCTGCCGATGGCTAAGGATATTGTTGTGACAACACCGGCAGAAATCGAGGACTATGGCGATCTGGTGGGTAGAGTTCTACGGCCTGCCCTGAGAGAAGGCAAGGTGCTCTATGAGCGAAGCAAATAAGATTGTGGCTGAAACCCAACGTTGGTTGACCTATGCCCGCCAAGATCTGACAGCGGCTCAAGCCTTGGCCGCTCAGGCCCAGAGTTTTTCTCAGCAAATTTGTTTTCTATCCCAGCAAGCTGCTGAGAAGAGTTTGAAGGCTGTCCTGATTTTTCTCCAGATTGAGTTTCCCTTCCGTCATGATCTGGAATTATTCAGAACATTGTTTCCAGAAGACTGGCAGTGTAGCCAATTGACTAACCTGGAGCAGCTAACAGAATGGGCTGTCGAAAGTCGATATCCAACTGACTCGCCAGATCCTTCTGATCAAGATGCCCAAATCGCCCTCCAACAGGCTGAGACCATTTTGGCTATAGTGGAGCAAGATCTGATCCAACATGGATTCTCTCTATAGTTTGGTCCAATCTATATTTCTTCGGACGGTTGACTGTCAGCTTAGGTTTTTCTTACCGGGGGAATGGCGGTTTCCCCCGGCCCCCCCTCGCCCAGGGCGTGCCGCCGCCCTGGACCTCGCGGAAGGGGTAGACGGTGGGGGGCCGATCGCGCTTCGCATTGGTCTCAGCCTGTAGACCCCGGTTGCCTGGATAGAAACTTCCTAAGGGTGAGGGAGTCGGTGGTAAGGGCTCCTGATTACTGACCCCTTTTCCCCCCTACAAAAGTAGTCCACGGATTAGCTCCATGGACTACGCTAGTCTATTGCTGGGGTTGGAAGTCAACCTCACCCCCTAGCTGGTTGGCAGAGTGGCCTCGGCTTCGGGGCTGGGTTGGGCGGTGCGGGAGCGGGTGCGTTTGTGGGCGGATTTGCGGGTGTAGCCTACGGCCTGGGCGGCGGCGCTGTCGGCGCCAAATTGCCCTTTGACCGATTCCTTCATGGCCAGGACGGCGTTGTGGAATTTCCACTCCGCTTCGCGGGAGGCGTCGATGGCGGCTTTGAGGTTGACTTCCAGGACGGTTTCGTCCCGCCGTTTGGCCTGCATGTCTTCGTAGAAGTCTTGGACAGCGTGGCTACTGGCTTCTGGGCGGGTGGGAATGTATCCCTGGATGGTGGTGAGGCCGTGGATGGCTTCGATGTCGGCATTGATGGTGCGGCTGGCCAGGCGGCGAGCCATGTTAATTGTAGGCATAAGCGAGGTTCCGATAAAGAATGGAGGTGAACGAGGGAGTAGCCACAGCAGAGTAATGCACAGATTAGCGCTAGATCTGGCGCAATCTCTAAAGGTTGCTATTCCTGGGCTGAAGGGATCAGGAAGATTGGGGGCGACAAAAACCTGTTCTTAACAGCATAAAATCAAGTTAACTTAAAGGATTGCGGTACGTCAGGAAGGGTCGGACCCCATGGGGGTGGCTGCTGGGGTGGTGGGGATAAATTGGCCCAAAATACCTAAGGTTTTGTCTATGCACATGTCGATCACCATTAAGCGCATTCTAAACACACGCGTGCAACCATTGTTGTAGTCTATGTGCATAAAGATCACCATTGAGCGCATCCTAAACACAGGGGTGTGATCGTTAAAGTTTGGCGAAAAACCGTTGTTGTGGTCTATGTGTATGGCGATCACCATTGAGTGCATGCTAAACACAGGGGTGTGATCGATGTTTGCACGGGTGTGATCGTTAAACACAG